>JAHEDH010000018.1 GCA_024641285.1 bacterium
AGGGTGAGTTCGACAAACGAAACAGGAGCATCTGATGACCCCCAGCACCGCGCGCAGAGCCCTCATCGCCCTGCGGTTGGCCCTCGGCGTGGCCGCCTATGCCGCTCCGGCGAACGCCGCCCGCATGTTCGGCATCGATCCCGACGAGAGCCCGGCGATGGACAGCGCCGTCCGCCTCTTCGGTGCCAGAGAGTTCGCCCTTGGGCTGGGCCTCGTCGGGCGGATGACGGCCGGCAGGACCAGGTGGCTCGTCCTCGGGGTGTTGACGGACACCCTCGACGCAATCACCGTGATCCTCGGCGCACGTGACCGTCGCCTCGGACCGCAGACCGTGGCAGTCGGCGGCGGGCTCGCATCGGCTGCGGTCGCCCTCGGCATCCGATCTCTCGAAGGGTCTCAGCCCGAGAGTCGGTGACGCGCCCGCCAAAGTCGGAACATCGTGGCCGGGCCGAAGACGAGCGAAAAGGCGACGATCCCGGCCTCGACCGCCATCTCGGGCGTCCGTTCGGCGAACTTGCGGTGCTGGAGGTCGTAGAGGAGATCCATTCCGCCGAGAAACACCATGGCGCTGCCCGCGGCGATCCCGGTCGGGACGGCGTCGAGCCGTTGGCGACGCAGGTTGTGCGCCGCCAGCGCGAAGGCTCCCGCCATGTAGGCGTCGGCCAGGGGAAAGGCACGTTCGAAGTCGAAGTAAGACTGGTCGTCGGAGGTCTTCACCTTGCCGGTCGTGAAGAACTCGAGCCAGTAGGCGACCGTCGCGGCGGCTGCCCCGGTCATCAGGAACGCATGAACACGGTCGCCTTTCGGCATTTCACGAGTCATGTGTTCGACGCTACAGATCGATGAGCGATCCGAACCGGGTCGGATGGCCCTTCCACTGAAGATGGTCGCCTGTCCTGGCCGCTTGCCACAGGGGCGATCGGGTATCGTCCGCGATCCCAGGAGGTCCGAAGTAGAGAACGAACCCACGTATGTGACGGCCTCATCCCGGGTGTGGTTCCTCCGCACCGGCACAGACACCGCCGGTGAGGTCCATGACCAGCGAGTCGAGTACCTCCCCGGATCCCCGTTTCCGCCCGTCCACTTCCACCCTTCCCAGGACGAGCACTTCGAAATCGAGAGCGGCGAGCTGCTGTTCGAGATCGACGGAGAGCAGCGCGTGATCCGAGCAGGAGACGCGATCGACATTCCCCGCGGAACCCGACACCGGGCACGCAACCCGTCGGCCAACGAATCTGCGGTGGTCCGTTGGGAAACGAGACCGGCGCTTCGATCGAGCGAGTTCTACGACCTGGAGAACCGACTCGGAGGGAGCATGAGCACCGTCGACCATGCCATGTTCGCCTACGAGTATCGGGATGTGCTCAGACTGCCGGGTGCGATGGGCGCCCTGGTTGCCCTCGTGGCGACCGTGGCGCGATTGGCCGGACGCCACCCGTCGGCGAGCCAATCCTGAGTGCCGCTCCGCGCTACCGCTCGGCCCTCGCGTCGGTCGAAGTGATTGCACGCAGCACCTCGTCGAGGGTCGCCATGGACGTGTCTCCGGGCGTCGTCATGGTGAGCGCGCCGTGTGCCACACCGACATCCACCGCCTCGGACGGCGACTTGGCATCCATGAGCGCCCAGATGATGCCCGACACGAATCCATCCCCCCCGCCGACGCGGTCATAGATCTCGAGATCACGATGGAACCGACCTGCGTGCACGTCATCGCCGGCGGAGATCACGCCACCCCAGTGGTTGAATCCGGCCGTGCGCGAATCGCGCAGCGACATCGCAATCACCTCGATCTGGGGGAAATCGCTCCGGATGGCCCGACAGAGCGATTCGAAACGTTCGGGCTCTTCGACCCACGCCTCCACCGGGCAGTCCTCGATGTCGAATCCCAGTCCGGTCTGGAAATCCCCGATGCTCCCGAACAGGACGTCGACGTGTGGCAGCATGCGCCGGTTCACAGCCGCAGGGTCCCGGTCCGCCGCCGTCCAGATCGATTTGCGGTGATTGACGTCGTAGGAGACGACCGCTCCGGCTCGATTGGCTGCTCGGATGGCCTCGTCTGTCAGATTCGCGGTCGACTCGGACAGCCCGGCGAAGATCCCACCCGTGTGGAACCACCGCACCCGCTCGTCGTCGAACAGCCGTCGCCAGTCGACGTCTCCCGGGGCCATTTTGGAAGCTGCGCTGTTGGCGCGGTCGGACACACCGAGTGGCGGTCGGATCCCAAACCCCTTTTCGGTGAAGTTCAGACCGACCCTTGTGAAGCCGAGGCCGTCGAACGGCAGCCACGTGACGTGATCCGTTCGCACGCCGCCTGCCATGATCAGATCCTCGACGAGGTGACCGACCTCGTTGTCGACCAGAGCGGTCACCACCACCGCCCGCCGTCCGAAGACCTTGGAAAGCGCCCGAACGACGTTGTACTCGCCACCGCCCTCCGAGGCCCGGAACTCCCGCGCCGTCCTGACCCTCCCGGATCCAGGGTCCAGCCTGAGCATCACCTCCCCCAGGGACACGCAGTCCCATCTCGCCTGGTCCGCATCCAACAATTCGAGTGTCATTCCGTCTGCTCCCCTCTGGCCACCTCGACTGCCGCCATCGCTGCGGCGAGCCGCCGTTCCACCTGTTCCCAGTCGCCGGCGGCGATCGCCTCGGCGGGAAAGAGAGACGAGCCCATGCCCACTGCGACAGCCCCTGCCCGAAACCAGGTGGTGAGCTCCTCGGGAGACGCACCGATTCCGCCGGAAGGAATCGCCTCGAGTTCGGGAAAGACGGCTCGAACGGATCTCAGGAACGCCGGACCTCCGAGCGTGTCCGCCGGAAACAGCTTCACTGCGTCGCAGCCGAGCTCCAGCGCGGCGTGGATCTCGGTCGGGGACGCACAGCCCGGAAACCACGCCACACCATGATCGAGGCAGGTTTCACCCACTTCGACACCAAGGACGGGCGAGAAGACGAACCGCGCTCCGAGACCGATGGCTGCACGTGCAGCCCCGGCGTCGAGAACGGTGCCCGCACCTACGGTCAGCGGCAGGCCGGCCCGGTCGACGAGGGCGATCAGGCGGCCCAGCGCATCGAGAGCACCCGGGACACGCAGAGTGACCTCCATCACGGTGAGCCGCGCTGCGACGATCGCCTCTGCTGCCCGAATGAGGTCATCCGGCTCGGTGCTCGAAATCAGCGGGACGAGTCCCACCTCCTCGATCGCAGCCAAGACTGGATGTCGTCCGAGGGTCCGAAGCGGGGCCTCTGCGCTCATGGGCTCACGTCCGCAACCACCGACTCGGCTCCTGTGCATCCGGGCTCCACGACGAACAGCGCTCCCTCGAGCGCTCGGGGTGGATCGTGCGGCGAGGCACCCACCGACGCCGTGGTGATGAACAATCGGTCGAGATCGGGCCCGCCGAAGGCGCACGACGTGACCCTTGGAACCGGGAGCTCGACCTCGCCGACCAGTGCACCCTCCGGTGAGTACCGGCGCACTGCCGATCCGCCCCACAGCGCCAGCCACAAGCAGCCCTCGGCGTCGATCGTCAAGCCGTCCGGGATGCCGGCGTCCTCCGGGATCGTCACGAAGGTCTGCCGATCGGACACGGTCCCCGACCCGACGTCGTAGTCCATCACTTCGATCGTCTGGAGCGGACTGTCCACGTAGTACATCCGGGCACCGTCGGCCGACCATGCCAATCCGTTGGAGACGGTGACGCCGCCGAACAGCTCTCTCACGCTGCCGGCCGTGTCGCGGGCGTAGAGGGCTCCGCTCGGGGTGCGGTCGTCGGTGATGGAGCCGGCGATGAAGCGCCCGACGGGATCGACCGCACCATCGTTCATCCGCTGACCGGCGGCCGTGAGCACCTCGTCGGTCACCTCGATGCTCGCTCCGTCGAACACTGCGAACCCGTTGCGCACGGCGAGGAGATAGGCGTCGGCGCCCAGGAGCCCGAGTGCTCCGACCTCGGTCCCGGCCGGAATGCTGGTGGTCACACCGGTTTCCGGATCGGTGAAGTGGACGAGCCGAGCGAGGATGTCGACCCATGCGAGAACACGCTTGCGATGGTCCCAGAGTGGGCCCTCGCCGAGCCTGGCATGCATGTCGATCACGACATCGACATCCCAGCGGGTGATCCCGCTCACGAGTTGGTTTCCGGTCCGAAGGCCGCTCGGCCCTCCGGGCGCCTATTGCCCGGCATCGACTTGCTGGTACACGCGGACATGGTCGACGTACATGTACACCGGGAACTCGAGATCGGGCGAGATGAAGCCGCCGAGCGTGCCGCCGAGGGCGACGTTGAGGATGATGAAGAACGGCTGGTCGAAGACCCACTCGCGTCCGAACAACGAATCGGGCGTCTTCTCGGCGTACTGCTCGCCGTCGAAGAACCAGCGTATGCCATCCTCGTCCCAGTCGACTGCGAAGGTGTGGAAGTCGTCTTCGATCGGGAACTCCTGCCGGTTCCATGTCGTCAAGCCCCCTGCACCTGCATATCCGGGGCCATGGATCGTGCCCAGCACGAGGTCGGGGTCTTTCCCGGTGTATTCCATGATGTCGATCTCGCCCACCTGCGGCCACTCCGCCAGCGCCGGATCTTCCAGGTCCTCTCGACCGAAGTTGGCACCGAGCATCCAGAACGCCGGCCACGTGCCCGATCCGCCCGGAACTTTGATTCGAGCCTCGATATAGCCGTACTGGAATTCCTGGAGGCCTCGAGTCAGCATCCTTGCCGACGTGTAGAACGACCCCTCGTACTGCTCCTCACGACCCTCGATGACGAGCAGACCGTTCTCGACGCGGGCGTTCTCCGGGCGATCGGTGTAGTACTGGGCCTCACCGTTGCCCCAGCCCCAGCCGCCGATGTCGTAGGTCCAGTTCTCAGTGTCGATCGCATCGCCATCGAACTCATCGCTCCACGCCAGCTCGTAGCCCTCGGGTGGGTCGATCGGCATCGGCTCGGGAACGGCGATCGTGGTCGTCGTGGTCGAAGGTGGAGGTGGCGTCGTCGTGGTCTCGCGTGCCGCCGTCGTCTGCGTCGTCTCCGGCGGTGCGGCGGTCGTAGCCGTCGTCTCTTCGCTCTCGGTCGCGGTCCCCGCGCAGGCGGCCAACAACATCACGGCAGCCAGCGCCGGGTGGCTGAACTGACGATGCCGAGGGTTCATCATGTTTCGTTCCTTTCAACTGGTTGAATCCGTCGACCGTCTCTCTCCAGTGCGCCAGGGCCGGACGGGCTGAGCTGCGCCGTGATGCCGCCATCCACGGAAATGACCTGTCCTGTCACATAACTCGACTCCGACGATGCGAGAAACGCCACCATCGCAGCGACGTCGTGGACGGTCCCCGACCGCCGCAACGGGATCCGCTCTTCGGTGATACGCCGCTCCGCTTCGTCGACGGGACGGTCACCTTTGAACGTCACGCCAGGCGCGATTGCGTTGACCCGGATGCCGTACTCCCCGAGGTCGACAGCCATCGCCATGGTCATCGCATTGATCGCCCCCTTGGTCACATCGTACGGCAGGCCCCGGTGGTGAGCTCTGAGGGCTCCGACCGAGGAGATGTGGACGATGCTTCCCCCACCGTGGTCTCGCATGATCGCAGCGGCGCGCTGCGAACAGAGATACGGGCTCCGGATGTTGGTTGCGAGCTGCAGATCCAAGACATCGGTGTGCTCATCGAGTAGTCGTCGACGACGCAGGTCCGCTGCGTTGTTGACGAGGAGATCGACCGTGGTGAACCGATCGGTCGTCTCCCTGAACAGCCGATCGACCTCGGTGTCGACGCTGAGGTCGCCGATGAAAGGCAGGATTTCGGCGCCGGCGTCACGGAACGAGTCGACCGTGACGTTCAATGATGCACCATCGATGTCGGCCGCCACGACCGACATGCCTTCGCCCATCAGCCTGTCGGCGATACCTCGTCCTATTCCCTTGGCCGCTCCCGTGACGACGGCGACACGGCCCACCAGCTCGGGGTACCGACCGGTGTGCTTCATGGCCGAGCTGCGCTGCCGTCGGGTCGACGGGTCTGCGTCCACTGCTCGACGATCTCCTCGCAGGGATGCTCGGCGGCGAGTGCTTCGTCGATGTCGATGCCGAGACCGGGAAGCTCGTTCGGATACAAATAGCCGTCTCGGACCTCCGGCAGTCCGGGGAACATCTCGTAGTCGAGTTCCGAGGGCTGATACCACTCCTGGATCCCGAAGTTCGGCGCCCACACGTCGAGGTGGAGGTTGGCGGCATGGCCGACCGGTGACGTGTCGCCGGGACCGTGCCATGCAGTGCGGACGCCGAAGACGTCGGAGAAGGTCGCGGCCTTGCGCGCCGGCGTCAGCCCGCCGATCTGACTGACGTGCATCCGAATGAAGTCGACGAGTCGATCGGAGACCAGCCTGCGCCACTCGTGGGGGTTGTTGAACAGCTCGCCCATGGCAAGCGGGGTGGCGCATTGGTCGCGGATCGTCTCGAACCACTCGTTGTCCTCGGGGGCGAGGAGGTCCTCGAGAAAGAAGAGCCGGTACTGCTCGACGTCCTTGGCGAACTGGACGGCATCGATGGGATGAAGCCGCTCGTGGACGTCGTGGAGCAGCTCGACTTCGTCGCCCATCCGCTCGCGGACGTGCTCGATCATGCCGAGCATCGCCCGCCCGTAGGAACGAGGGTCGAAGTAGTTGCCGGGAAGGGCGCCTTCGGGAGTGTGCATCTCCGGCGCGGCGCCGCCGTATCCGCCCATCTGCACCCGAATGTGGCGGAACCCCTTCTCATGAAGCTGCTCGGCGCTGTCGGCGACCTCTTCCTTGCTGCGCCCGTTGGCATGGACGTAGACGGCGGCCGCCTCACGGCTCTTCCCACCGAAGAGCTGATATACGGGCATGCCCGCCCGTTTGCCCTTGATGTCCCACAGTGCCTGGTCGACTCCGGAGACGGCGTTGTTCAGGACCGGGCCGTTGCGCCAATAGCCGTGCACCATCGACATCTGCCAGATCTCCTCGATCCGGTCGACGTCGCGGCCGACGAGGAACGGCTTGAGATGGCGTTCGATCGCAGCCTCGACCGCGAACACCCGCTGGGTGAACGTGGCGCAGCCGACACCGTACAGCCCCGGTTCGGAGGTGAGGACCTTGACCACGACCAGGCGCGATCCGCCTGGTTGCGTCAGGATCGGCCGAACGTCTTCGATCGTGACGCGGGACGAACCCATCAACCGAACGCCAAGGCGAGCGACCTAGCCCTTGACCGCACCGGCGGTCAACCCGCCGATGATGTACCGCTGCAGGAACATGAAGAGGATGAGAATCGGCAACATCAGCATGAGCACGGCAGCGGCGATCCCAGGCCAGTTGCTTCCGTAGACACCCTCGAACACGATCAGACCTCGCGTGATCGGATACAGGTCCTCGTTGGTCAGATAGATCGTGGGAAGGATCAGCTCGTTCCAGATGCCGATGGCGTGAAGCACCGTGACGGTGGCGACTGCCGGACGGATCAGGGGGAAGATGACCCTCGTCACGAACGTGATGTAGCCGGCGCCGTCCACGGCCGCCGACTCATCGAGTTCCTTGGGTATCGACTTGATGTAGTTGACCAGGATGATCATCCCGATCGGGTTGATCAGGAACAGCAGGATGAAACCGGCCCGGGAGTTGTACAGGCCCAGGTTGAGGATCAGCTGGAACTGAGGAATCAGTGCCGGCGGAAGGAACAGCGCCACCACGTACATCGTCAGGATCGCGCCGCTGCCCTTGAAGTAGCCGCGGGCGATCGGAAACGCCACGAACAACGATGTGATGATGAAGATGATGGTGGCGGTGGCGGTGTAGATCGCCGAGTTGAGCATGTACTGCGGGAAATTCGCCAGCTCCCACGCATCGCCGAAGTTCGCCAGGCTGGGTGAGGACGCCAGTCCGGCCGGATCCTTCAGATAGTCCGTGAACGTCTTCAGCGACGTGTTGATCAGCATGAACAACGGCCAGATGTAGAACACCGAGAAGATCGAGAGGATCAGATAGGACAGAGCTTTCACCTGGCGCGAGCGGACGATGTTGCTCTTGGGCTCGGCCAATGCTCGGGGAGCATCGGGGTTCATGTCCTTGGCCATGCGATTCGTCTGGCTCGTCATCCCATGTACCTCGCTTCTCTCCAGGTCACGTATCTGTTGGCCACGAATCCGATGATCAGCACCAGGAAGAACAGCACGATCGATGCAGCGGCGGCGAAACCCTGCCTGAACGTGGGTGAGGTGCCCTGGCCGAAGCCCTCGGCGAACACCAGATATCCGAGCACCTGGGTGCCCGGTTTGTACCCGAGCAACACCAGGAACAGCTGCCACGCCTGCAGCGACCCGACGATGTTCAACAGGAAGTTGGTGTTGATCGCCGGTGTCAGCTGTGGCCAGGTGATGCTACGGAACAGCTCCCAACCGCTTGCGCCGTCGATTCGCGCCGCCTCGTAGAGGTCGGTGTTGATCGTCTGCATACCGGCGAGGAAGATGACCATCGTGACGCCGACGTTGGCCCAGATCTGAACGACGATGACCCAGTTGAATGCCGGTCCGGGAAGACCGCCGAGGAACTCGGACTGGGCGCCGAACCAGTCGAACATCGTCGCCATCGGACCGCCGCGGGGTTGGAGGAACAGCTTCCACATCAGACCCTGGATCACGACGCCGAGGATCACCGGGATGAAGAAGAGGGTGCGGAAGACCGTGCGTCCCCTCAGCTTCTGGTTGAGGAGCAATGCGAGGATCAGTCCGAGGGTGAACTGCACGAAGGTGACGATGACCGAGAACTTCAGCGTGCGCAGGGTGGCATCGATGTTGTCCCTCGAGGCCAACCCCTGGAAGAGGAACTCGTCGTAGTTGTCCAGCCCGATCCAGTTGACGGGTGCGCCACGCAGGCCACTGGCGTCGGTGAACGAGTACACGGCCGTTGCGAGTGACGGGCCGAGGGCGATCAGGATGTAGAGAAAGACGCCCGGAGCGAGCAGCAGGATCGGCGCGTACCGCTTCCATCCGCTCGTGCTGCCGAACAGGTAGTTCTTGTTCATGATCGCCACGAGCGTCTCGCCCTCCGTTCGGTTTTGTCGGAGCGGATCCTCGTCGCTGAGACGAGGACCCGCTCCAGATATTCGGTTTTTTCTTACTTACCCGCCGAGACCGGCTTCGAGGTCGGCCTGTGCCTGATCGGCGAGCGCCTTGGCGTCGGTCCACTCGTTGTATGGAGCGAACCACGCCGCCGCCTGCCATGCGTTGGCCCACTGACCCGCACCGGTGGGTGCGACCCAGATCTGCTCGAAGGCGTTCCGGTAGTTGGCCAGCAGCGGTGACACCGCATTGCCCAGAACGCTGTCCAGCGTTGCCGTGGGCTGCGTCGGCAGGAAGCCGGTTGCATCCACGAACGCCTGGTAGTTGTCAGGATCCGAGAGTGCTGCCAGGTAGGCCTTGGCAACGTCGGGGTTCGGCGTGTCCTCGGCGATCAGGAAGCTGAGGTCGTATTTGCCGAACAGGTACTGGTTGTCGGCGGCGTTGTCGCTGCCCGGGAACGGCGCGTACGTCCACTCGAAGTCGGGCTCGAACCCTTCGAGGTTCGCACCCTGCCACGTTCCTGTGGGAAGGAAGGCGACGTCGCCTGCGGCGTAGCGGGCCGTCGCCTCGTCGTGGCTGAGACCGGTGACACCCGACTCGAGCATTTCGGTGGCATAGACCTGGAACCGCTCGATCGTCTCGAGGGCCTTGCCCTCGTTCCACTTGATCGCGCCGGTCCACAGACCCTCCGAAAGCGCTGCCTGATCCGGGAATTCGGCACCGAGCAGACCGTAGGAGCCCACGAAGATCGGCCACGTGTCGCCACCGCCCTGCGTCATGCAGGCGTTGCCGGATGCATTGATGGTGTCGCAGGCTGCGATCAGCTCGTCCCAGGTCGTTGGGATGTCGACGCCGAGCTCGGCGAGCAGATCGACGTTGGTGAACATGCCGCTGAACGCGTTGCGTCCCATGTTGATGCCGTAGACCTTGCCATCGAACGAAACGGCGTCACGGACGGTCGCCTCGTCGAAGTTCTGGATGAAGGGTTCATCGGTCAGGTCCATGATGAGGTTCGCCTCGATCAGCTGCTGCCAAGCGGGCTTCTCGACACCGGTCATGTACGGCTGAATCGCGTTCGAGAAGCCGGCGCACGGTGCCACGCAGTAGTCGATGACGTCGACGTCGTTCGCCGACAGGCGGGTCTGAATGGATGTCGCCATGTCACCGGGGGCGACGATGGACATGTCCACGGTCACTCCGGGGTTGGCCGCTTCGAAGTCGGCGTTGAATGCGTCCATGTACTCGGTGAACGCCGGGTTCTGATGGATGAGGACCCGGAGGGTGACCTCTTCGGCAGTTCCACCGCTGGTGGTCGCCGGTGCGTCGCCTCCGCTGGTGGTCGCAGTCGAATCGCCTGCGGTCGTTTCGGTGGTGTCACCGCTGTCGCCGTCTCCGCAGGCTGCCACGAGCAGCGCAAAGACGACGAGAAGCGACAGCACCCAGCTTCTCTTGTTGATCACGATTGGTTCTCCTCCTCGGTGTACGTGGTGGATTGTCCCACACGCATCGATGGCTCTCTCCGGGAGGACGCTCCCGAAAGCGACCACGCACGGTTCACGCTGAGCATGATTCCGGCGATGTCGCTTCGGTTCATCGTGTCTTCCTCCCGCTGGGAGCGCTCCCAGATTTCTGGGAGCGCTCTCGGACTATAACCGGCAGATTAAGAACTCGTCAAGTGTTGACTTGCATATTCGTCAGGTTGTAGTGTCTGAGAGCGCTCTCTCGATCCGCGCGGCGCAATATGGCAGAGAATCTCACACTCGAGGATATCGGAAGGTTGGCGGGCGTGTCCCGTTCAACGGTGTCCCGCGTGATCAACGGTCAGGCGAACGTCAACCCGAGCGTGAGATCGCGGGTTCAGGAAGTGATTCAGCGGACCGGGTACACGCCGAACGTCGTCGCTCGATCACTGGTGTCCGGCAGGACCGGCGTCATCGGTCTCGTCATCCCCAGTCGGGTACACAGCCTCTTCGAGGACCCCTACTTCTCCCGGCTCATCCAGGGCATCAGCGCAGCCAGCAACCGGGCGGGGAACACGCTCTCGCTGTTCCTGTTCCAGAACGAGGAAGAGGAGAGCGCTCTCTATCCGCGGGTCGTGACGTCAGGAGTCCTCGACGGGTTGATCCTCACCGCGACACGCATGGCCGACCCGCTCCTGGCCCGGATGGCGGTCGGTGAGATCCCGCTGGTGATCGTCGGGCGGCCCGACGTCGACGGGATCAGCTACGTCGATGTGGACAACCACGGGGGTGCAATGCTCGCGGCCGGCCACCTCGTCGATCTCGGCTACCAGCGAATCGGAATCGTCAGCGCGCCGACCTCGACCACGGCGGGAGTGGATCGCCTGAACGGGTTCGTGGAGGGTCTGGCGCTACGCGGGATGCCCTTGCACCCCGACCTCCGCGCCGACGGCGACTTCTCCGAGGAGAGCGGGTACCAGGCGATGCGCCGGCTCATCCCCCACCGGCCCGACGCCGTCTTCGCGGCCTCCGACACGATGGCGGTGGGGGCGCTGTGGGCGCTCCAAGAGGCCGGTCTCCGCGTACCGCACGATGTCGCTCTGATGGGATTCGACGGGCTCCCCGCCTCAGAGAAGTCCAACCCTGCGCTGACGACTGTCCGCCAGCCCGTCACCGACACCGGAGCTCGCGCCGTACAGATGCTCAACGATCTCGTCACCGGGGCCGCCACGTCGCCCGTCGTCGAGGTCTTTCCGGTGGAGTTGGTCGTCCGCGAGTCGTGTGGAGCGATGCTTGCATCATCCCGACCGCGAACCGATTAGGGCCTCTGTATGACGAGAGATCTGCAGGGCCACCCCGAGGTGGAATGCGCGGCAGCGAGGCCGTCCGCCCGTCGAGCGCGGGCCGTGATCGGCGTCGCGACGTGATCCGCCCGCCTATCGATCACACGATCTCGGAGATGACGCTGTCCGAGAAGATCGGGCAGATGACGCAGGTGTCCAACGAGAGCATCACTCCTGCCGAGGTGTCGGACCATGCCATCGGCTCGGTGTTGAGTGGCGGCAATGGCAATCCGGAACCGAACACGCCCGAAGTCTGGTCCGACATGGTCGGCTCCTACGCCGAAGCTGCCACTCGGACGCGTCTCGGTGTGCCGTTGCTTTACGGGGTGGATGCCGTCCACGGGCACAGCAACGTCGGCGGTGCAACCGTCTTCCCCCACAACATCGGCCTGGGAGCCGCAGGCGACGACGAGCTGGTGCTGAGGATCGGTGAGGCAACCGCCGCCGAGATGCTGGCAACCGGCGTGGGATGGGCGTTCGCGCCGACGATCGCCGTTCCCCAGGACATCAGGTGGGGACGAACCTACGAGGGATACGGTCGTGATCCCTCGCTGGTCTCTGCGATGGGGGCGGCCCTGATCACCGGCCTGCAGCGGTCCGAGCCCGGCAGACCGCGAGCGCTTGCCTGCGCCAAGCACTTCGTGGGCGATGGCGCAACCAGCTGGGGTACGGCGCCACGGTTCGACTTCGTCGACTGGTGGGATGGTTGGGGCGACGGATGGCAGATCGACCAGGGCGACGCCCGCATTTCAGAGGTGGAGCTCCGATCGATCCATCTGCGTCCGTACATCGCTGCGATCCAGGCGGGCGTGATGACCGTGATGGCCTCCTACAACTCGTGGAACGGTGCGAAACTGCATGCCCATCGAGGACTGCTCACCGACGTGCTCAAGGGCGAGCTCGGCTTCGCAGGCTTTGTCGTGTCGGACTGGATGGGCGTCGATCAGATCGATCCGAGTTATGGGACGGGCGTCGCCACCGCCATCAACGCCGGGATCGACATGGTCATGGTCCCCGACGAGTACCGCCGGTTCATCGCAGCCATGACGGAAGCGGTGACGACGGGTCTGATTCCGATGTCACGAATCGACGACGCCGTCCGCAGAATCCTGCGGGCCAAGACCGCCGCCGGACTGTTCGCCGACGGGCTCGAACGCCCACCGCTCGAAGTGATCGGCTCGGCCGACCACCGGGCACTCGCCGCCGAGGCAGTCAGACGCAGTGCCGTCCTGCTGAAGAACGATGGCGCCCTCCCAATCGCCCCGGTGGTCGATTCGCTCCGCATCGCAGGCGAGGCGGCAGACGACATCGGGCTGCAATGCGGTGGTTGGACCGTCGGGTGGCAGGGTGGCACCGGGCGGACCACGTCGGGAACGACGCTGCTCGAGGGTCTGCAGGCCCTCGGCCACGCCGACGTCGCCTTCGAGCCCGCCGGCCGATTCGTCGACGCGGCCCGCGCCGACCTCGGCATCGTCTGCATCGCAGAGCGCCCGTATGCCGAGGGGCCTGGCGACTGTGCCGCACCTGATGCGTCCGAAGCCGATCGCAAGGTCTTCGCGAAGATGCGCCGGGACTGCGAGAAGCTGGTCCTCGTCATCTATTCGGGACGACCGCTTGCCGTCGCCGACCTCATAGAACAGGCCGATGCGGTCGTGGCCGCCTGGCTCCCGGGAAGCGAAGCCGGAGCACTCGCCGACGTGTTGACCGGTAGGTTCCCGTTCGAGGCCCACACCTCGCAGCCATGGCCGGGGTCGCTCGAAGACCTGGGACAGCCTGAGGCACCGCCTCTGTACCCGACCGGCCACGGCCTTCACACGGCACAGGTGGCGATGACCGCCGAGCAATCGCCGGCGGGGGCCGCTCGAACGGCGGTCGAACGATGAGAAGGGATCGAAGATGACGCTCGCACACAGCGATGAGCTCACGGGCTCGGACTCCGAGGGACTCGTCGAGGTGAATGGCGAGGGTTTCTACTGCATCCCCGACGTCCATCGCATTCCACCGTTTCTGATGAGCGTCGTGAGCGACGGCGACCGCTGGATGTTCGTGTCGAGCACCGGCGGGCTGACCGCCGGTCGGGCGAATTCCTCCAAGGCCCTGTTCCCGTACGTGACCGACGACCGACTCCACGACGAGGCGGGCTCGGTCGGCCCCGTGACGGCCATCCGGGTGGTCGGCGACGCCAGTGACGAGATCTGGCGCCCGTTCCGCCGAATCCCGGACGAGCATGTCAGCCGGGCGCTGTACAAGTCGGTGGTCGGTGACTCGGTCATCTTCGAAGAGCGGCATTCGCGATTGAACCTCCGCTTCCGATACCGCTGGTCCACGAGCGACCGATTCGGCTTCATCAGGACGGCGACGCTCGCCAATGAGGGCGACGCCCCCGTCCACGCCGAACTCGTCGACGGGCTGTTGCATCTGCTGCCCTACGGTCTCGACCCGTCGGTGTATCAGCGCCTGAGCAACCTCACCAACGCCTACAAGCGGAGCGAGGTCATCGATGCCGCAACGCGTTTCGCCGTGTTCTCCCTCGAGGCCGGCATCGTGGATCGGCCGGAGCCGGCCGAGGTGCTCCGCGGCACCGTGGCCTGGTCGGTGGGTCTCGACGGCGCAGCACTCACCGTCTCCCCGGACGCGCTGAGCGACTTCGACGGGGCAGCGAGCCATGCCGTCGCGCACCTCTCGACCGGGCGTCCCGGTGCGTACCTCCTCCAAGGGTCCGTCGATCTCGATCCCGGTTCCGACACGCGGTGGCACATCGTGGCGGACGTGGCCCAGGACCAGGTGGACGTCACTGCGCTTCTGAGACTGGTCTCGACCGAGCCGAACCTCCCTGGCGCCCTTGCCTCGGAGATCCAGCGGTCCTCCCGGTCGCTCGTCGAGATCATGGCGCCCGCAGACGCCCTACAGCGGACCGGGGACCGCGTGGCGACTGCCCACCAGTTCGCCAATGTGACATACAACGTGATGCGAGGAGGTGTGCCGCTCAACGGCTACCGGATTTCGACCTGGGACTTCATGCGATTCCTCCGGACCCGGAACAGGAACGTTGCGGACCGCCACGAGGATTGGCTGAAAGCATTCCCGGAGACGATCGACCGTCACGAGCTCCTCGATCGGATCGACCAGGCGGGCGACCCACAGCTCGTCCGACTCGGACAGGAGTACCTCCCGTTCAGCTTCGCCCGCCGGCACGGCGATCCCAGCCGGCCGTGGAACGCATTCTCCATCCGCACGCGGGACGACGACGGCAGGCCGGTGCTCTACTACGAGGGCAACTGGCGCGACATCTTCCAGAACTGGGAGGCGCTGTGCATGAGCTTTCCCGAGTTCCTCCCGAGCGTCATCTCCGTGTTCGTCGACGCCTCGACGCCGGACGGGTTCAACCCCTACCGCATCACCCGCGACGGCATCGACTGGGAGGTCCCCGACCCCGACGACCCGTGGAGCGGCATCGGCTACTGGGGCGATCACCAGATCGTGTATCTCCTCCGTCTGCTCGAGGCGAGCGATCGCTACCTGCCCGGCCGGGTGGGCGCGCTCCTCGGCGAGCGGCTGTACTCGTATGCCGACGTGCCGTATCGGATCGCCCCGTACGACGACCTGGTGCGCGACCCGAAGGCGACCATCCACTACGACGAGGAGGCGGCAGCGCGCTCGGCGGCCCGCGTCAACGCACTCGGGGGCGACGGAAAACTGGTCACGGACGACTCGGGAGAGGTCTACCTCGCGACCCTCGCCGAGAAGCTCCTCGTGCCGACCCTTGCGAAACTCTCCAATTTCGTGCCGGGAGGCGGCATCTGGATGAACACGGAGCGGCCCGAGTGGAACGACGCCAACAACGCGCTCGTCGGGTACGGCCTGTCGATGGTGACCCTCTATCAGCTGCGGCGCTACCTCGAACACCTCAGCGCACTGCTCGGCACGGCGGCATCCCCAGCGTTCCCGATGTCGACAGAGGTCGCCGACTGGCTGCGCGCCGTCTCGTCGACGCTGCACCGCTCCGGCCCCGAAGTCACCGATTCCGACGACCGTGGCCGCAAGGAGCTGATGGACGACCTCGGCGCAGCGTTCGATGCGTACCGATCGACCATCTATGCGTCGGGCTTCTCGGGGACTGCGGCCGTCACCGTCGATGAGCTCGCCGCGCTCTGCAGTATCTCGATGGCCCACCTCGACGCGACGATCCGAGCCAACCGTCGAAGCGACGGGCTCTACCACTCCTACAACGTGGTCCGTTTCACCGAGAATGCGACTGCGGCGGCCGTCGAGCACCTCTTCGAGATGCTCGAAGGGCAGGTCGCGGTCCTCGACTCCGGCGTGCTGAGCCCCTCAGAGCGCGCAGACGTTGTCGATGCGCTGTTCTCGAGTCCGATGTATCGGGCCGACCAGGGCAGCTTCATGCTGTACCCGGTCCGCCACCTTCCGCCGTTCCTCGAGAAGAACGTGGTACCCGCCGAGGCCATCGAAGGCAATGCGCTGCTGCGAGGACTGCTCGACCGCGGTGACCGCTCGATCGTGATGGTCGACGAGGGAGGGCTGTTCCGATTCAGCCCGGACTTCTCCAACGCTCGAGACCTCGACGAGGCACTGGACGCCCTCGACGAGACGTGGAGCGAGCTCGTACGCGATCACCGCGTCGCCACGCTGGACAGCTACGAGCAGGTGTTCGACCACCATGCCTACACCGGTCGGTCCGGGTCGATGTACGGCTACGAGGGGATCGGCTCGATCTACTGGCACATGGTCGCCAAGCTCCTGGTGGCGGTGCAGGGGTCGGTGCTCGACGCAGTCCGACACGGTGCGCCTGCCGAGACGACCGGACGGCTCATCGACGGCTACTGGCGGGTCAGGTCCGGTCTCGGTTTCAACAAGACCGCAGAGGAGTTCGGAGCCATGCCACTCGACCCGTACTCCCACACACCAGCGCACGCAGGTGCGCAGCAACCGGGCATGACCGGGCTGGTGAAGGAAGAGCTGCTCACGAGGCCGCTCGAGGTCGGTGTCCGGGTCGAGGATGGCGAGATCCACTTCGACCCGATCCTCCTCCGAGACGGCGAGCTGTTGCAATCGCCGGAGACGTGGCCGGTGTACGACGTCGATCTGAAACAGCACGAGATCGACCTGCCTGCCCAATCACTCGGCATGACCATCTGCCAGGTGCCCGTCGTGGTCACGTTGACATCGGGCGAGCCGAGCATCGAGGTCTTCTTCACCGATGGCGCGACGAGCGAGTCGTCGGGGCCGCGCCTGGATGACCGGATCAGCGCCAAGATCTTTGCTCGCTCGGGTGAAGTCGCGCAGATCCACGCCTTCCTGCCGCCTCCGGCCTAGGGCGGCGAACGCCGGCCGGTCACCCGGCTCCGAACGCCCCAGGCGTCGGGGCTCTCCGCGCCGACGGAGAGTCGTTCGGGGAGCCGGCCCGGAACGTCAGAGGCCGAGGACTTCGCGGGTCCTCTCGCCGTCGCTGGTCGCGAGGACGAGCTCACCTCGTTCGCCGTAGTACGACACGCTCACCACGATCTGGGCATCGGCGATCTTGCGGGCGATCTCCCCGATCCCGCCGGGATAACCGGGAGGCACGACGATGCACGGGCGCTGGTCGGCGACGCCGCCCATGCGATCGGTGAGCAGATCCTCGACTGCGTCGTACTGTTCGAGGTCGACTGCGATGTGGGCGACCCGACCCCCGAGCCGGGGAAAGACACACGACGCCTTCACGTCGATCCCGGCACCCTCGAGCATGTCGAACAGCTCGGCCGAGCGGCCGATCTTGCCGTCGAGAAGCACCACTACGTCCATCATCTGCTCACCCCTCCTCGTAGTACTCGGTTCCGAGGTGGGTGATGAGGTCTTCACCCATCATGTCGCGCAGGTTGTTCTTGAGCTTCTTGAGCTGGATGAAGATGTCGTTCTCGGCGTAGAGGCCGGGGGCGGCCTGCGGTGCCTTGAAGTAGAACGAAAGCCATTCCTGGATCCCGGTTCTGCCGGCCCGGGCGGCCAGGTCCATGAACAGGGCGAGATCGAGCACCAGGGGCGCAGCGAGGATCGAGTCCTTGCACAGGAAGTCGATCTTGATCTGCATCTTGTAGCCGAGCCATCCGAAGATGTCGATGTTGTCCCACCCCTCCTTGTCGTCGCCGCGGGGCGGGTAGTAGTTGATCCGGACCTTGTGGTACATGTTCCCGTACAACTCCGGATAGGCGTCGGGCTGGAGGATCTGCTCGAGTACCCCGAGCTTGCTGACCTCCTTGGCCCGGAAGTTCTCCGGAGCGTCCAGCACCTCGCCGTCGCGGTTTCCCAGGATGTTGGTGGAGAACCAGCCGTCGATGCCGAGCATGCGGGCCTTGAGACCCGGTGCGACGATCGTCTTGATCAGCGTCTGACCGGTCTTGAAGTCCTTGCCACTGATTGGCACTCCCTCTCTTGCGGCCAGTTGGATCATCGCCGGGAAGTCGAGCGTGACGTTTGGTGCGCCGTTCGCGAACGGGGTGCCGGTGATGAGGGCGGCATAGGCGTAGACCTGGGAAGGCGCGATCCGTTGGTCGTTGTCCTTCAGCGCCGCCTCGAACAGGTCCAGGCTCTGATGGATGTCGACCGGCTCGTGGTAGGCCTCGGTCGACCCGCACCACACCATCGACAGGCGGTCGCAGTCGTTCTCCTTGCGGAACGTCTCGATGTCCTCGACGAGTTTCTCCACCTGTTCCCACTTCGTCAGCCCGTCCGAAGCGACGTTGTCGGTGCCTTCGAGGCGTGTCACCCAGTCGTGGGAAAAGATCGCCGACATCGGTGTGATGGCACGCATCTCCTCGCCGACTCCTTCGATGTGCTCGGGTCGCAGGACGCCGGCACGCATGGCGGCCGCGTATGCATCGTCGGAATAGGGATCCCATCCGCCGAAGACGACGTCGTCGAGATCGGCGAGCGGAACGAACTCGCGAATCAGCGGATTGCGGTTCTCTGTGCGCTTGCCGAGGCGAATGTGGCCCATCTGTGTGAGTGAGCCGATCGGGGTCGCCTGGCCGGCTCGGGTGGCGAGCACACCGGCATACAACGTCGTGGCGACGGCGCCCATGCCGGGTGTGAGGATGCCCAGCCGGCCGCGTGCCGGGGCGATGGTGGGTTGAGACACGGAAACTCCAAAGTCGTGAGGTCGCCACGATGCTACTGACGCCTCACGCCTCACGCCTCACGCCTCACGCCTCACGCCTCACGCCTCACGCCTCGTCTCAGTGCAGCGTGCAGCGTGCAGCGTATTTCGATAAACATCTACGTAGATATCTGTCAACATGTCGGGATGACCGACGACGCCCCGACACCCACCGATGCCATCGTCACCATCTTCAAGGCGATCGCCGACGAGAGCAGACTCAAGATCCTGGCGCATCTCAGTGCGGAGCCCGCCTCGGTGACCGATCTGGCCGAACTGACCGACCTCCGTCCACCGACGGTCTCCCATCACCTGTCGGTGCTCGGCGGTGCCGGCCTGGTGACCGCCGAGCGGCGCGGGACCACGCGGATCTATTCGTTTCTGCCCAGCGGCCTCGACGAGGCGCGCCGGAGCCTGAGCGAGGAGCGGGGGCTGTCGGCGTTCTCCGACGACGAGACGCTGGAGGCGTGGGAGCAGAAGGTGCTCTCGGTGTTTCTCGACGGGGAGACCGTCGTCCAGATCCCCGCCGGCGAGAAGAAGCGAATGGTCCTCGTGCGATGGATCGCTGCCAAGTTCGAAGAAGGCCGGGACTACCCCGAGAGGGAAGTCAACGAGATCATCAAGCAGCACCACATCGACTCGGCCTACTTCCGACGGATGATGGTCGAGACCGGGTTGATGACGCGGGCGAATGGGGTGTACCGAAAGCCGGCGACCCCGGGACGCTCCGCCTGATGGAAGGCACGGAACGTCTCTTTTTGAACGTACGCTCAGATCTGGCGTAGGCTCGAGGTCGACATGGACGAGCAACTGACAGCAGTCCTCTCATCGAAGCGGTTGGCACCGATGCTGCCGCTCATCTACTCGGCGTGGCTGGACGGCGAACTCGAACCGTCGGAGCTGAGAGCCCTCGAGAACGAGCTGCTCTCGTTCGAGCGGCTGAGTCCCGGCGAACGCGTCGCGATCAGTGCCTGGCTCCGGCCCGACGCCCCTCCGAAGGCACCCGACCTCGCATTGCTCGAGACCCATATCCGCCGCGTCTCCCCAGAGCTCGCGATCGAGAATCGACCCTCCGAGATCGGACTTCGACTCGCCGGCTCCCTCGACGACACGATCACCGAACTGCTCGCCCGCGCCGATGCCGCTGCCGGCGGATTCACCGTCGAAACATCCCGACGACTCGTGCAGGACGTCTCGACACCGTCGATCACCATGAACCCACTCCCCGACCCGGGACCGCCACCGAGCGCACACCTCGAGCTCGCCCGATTGCTCGACGGTCGGCACGCCGCCGTCAGATCGAGGGTCAGGCAGATCCTGAGCCGGCCCGCCTTCGCCCCGGTCACGGACCTCCCGGGCGACGAGTACCGCGAGCTCGTGCTCGCATGGACCCGTGAGCTGGCCGACGACGGGATCGGTGCGCTCGGATTCCCCGAGCGGCTCGGCGGCTCAGGGGACCCCGGGGGATTCATCGCCGCGTTCACCGAGCTCGCCCGTCACGACATCAGCCTGCTCACCAAGTTCGGGGTTCAATTCGGCCTGTTCGCCGGCTCCGTCTACCGCCTCGGCACCGAGCGGCACCACCGCCAGATCCTCCCTCGAGCCCTCACCCTCGAGTTGCCGGGCTGTTTCGCCATGTCCGAGACGGGACACGGCTCGAACGTCGCAGACATCGAGACCACGGCCACCTACCTGCCGGAAACCGAGGAGTTCGAGCTCCACACGCCGAACGACCTCGCCAGGAAGGACTACATCGGCAATGCCGCGCTCCACGGGCGAATCGCCGTCGTGTTCGCCCAACTCGTATCCGGTCAGCTCGAACACGGTGTCCACGCCTTCCTCGTCCCGCTCAGATCGGAGACCGGCGAGCCCCTGCCCGGGGTCGAAATCGAGGACGTCGGCCACAAGGCGGGCCTCAACGGCGTCGACAACGGACGGCTCAGGTTCGACCGGGTGCGAATCTCGCGCGAGTCGATGCTCGACAGGTTCGCAACCGTCCATCCCGATGGCAGCTACGAGAGCTCGATCACCAGCCCCTCGCGTCGCTTCTTCACGACGCTCGGAACGCTCGTCGGCGGTCGAGTCAGCGTCGCGTCGGCTGCGATCTCGGCGGCCGAAACCGCACTGACGATCGCCGTCCGGTACGCCACACGCCGGAGGCAGTTCGGGAGCACCGCCGACGGCGAGATCCGCCTGATCGACTACCCGTCGCACCAGCGCCGGCTGATGCCACGACTGGCAGCCACCGTCGGATATCACCTGGCATGCGCCGATCTCGCCGACGAGTACGTCCGTCTCGAGTCAGGCGACGGCGGCGGCAACGCCGACCACCGAGCGCTCGAAGCCAGGGCTGCCGGGCTCAAGGCGTTCGGGACCTGGCACGCCAGCGACGTCATCGGCGAATGCAGGGAGGCGTGTGGAGGTCAGGGATATCTGTCGGAGAACCGGATCGCGGCGATCCGCGCCGACGCGGACGTCTTCACCACGTTCGAGGGCGACAACACCGTCCTCGCCCAACTCGTCACCAAGTCCCTGCTCACGGACTTCCGCGCCGGATTCGAGAACATGGGGCTCTTCCGCAAGGCCGAGTTCGTCGGATCCCGGATCGCAGCCGCGGTCGCAGAGACCATCCCGAGGGTCGGAACCGTTGCCGGCGATCTGAGCGACGTCGCAACCCAGCGGGCGATGCTCGAACGGCGCGAACAGCACGTGCTCGAAACGCTCGCCTCGAGGATCACCAACCGCATCGCCCAGGGAATGGATCCCTCGGCCGCGTTCGTGTCCGTACAGCCGCACGTGATCGTCGCTGCACGCGCCCACGTGGAGCGACTCGTGCTCGACTCGCTCATCACCGCAGAAGAATCCTCGCCTGAGGCGGCCCGGCTTCT
Organism: bacterium; assembly: GCA_024641285.1. Taxonomy (GTDB): domain Bacteria; phylum Actinomycetota; class Acidimicrobiia; order Spongiisociales; family ZC4RG35; genus JAHEDH01. The sequence goes on from JAHEDH010000018.1 coordinate 21,912, forward strand.
CGCCGAAGTACGGACACTCGCCGTGCTGGCGATGGTCGAGTCGGACCTCGGTTGGTTCCTTCAGCACGGGGTGGTGACGACTGCGACCGCAGCGGCGATCCGGAGCGAGGTAACCGCGCGGTCGGCCGCCCTCGCCTCCGAAGCACGCTGGTTGGTCGATTCGTTCGGGATCCCCGATCCGGTGCTGGCTGCCCCGATCGCACTGTGACGATTGCTCGGTATGTGGAGATGGCCCGTAACCTCGTCTCGATGAAAGCACTCAGCGGACTCGTTGCATTGACGCTCGTCGTCGCGGCCTGCTCGTCGGGACCGGAGTCTGTGGTCGGGGATGAGCCCGCCACGGTGACCTCCACGACGGCCGCCGGGACGGAATCGACCACGACGACGGAAGCGGATGAAGTGACAGGAGACCAGACGGCAGCCGATGGAGACACCGTTGCGGTTCGCTACCGCGGGACCCTCGACGATGGCACCGAGTTCGACTCGTCCGAGGGCCGGGACCCGCTGACGTTCGTAGTCGGGTCCGGCCAGGTCATCGCCGGCTTCGACGATGCCGTGAGAGGGCTCGCCGTCGGAGAATCGCGCACGGTCCGCATCGAGCCCGAAGACGCCTACGGCGAATACACCGAGGAGGCCATCATCGACTTCCCGGCAGACTCGGCACCCGAAGGGCTGCAGGTGGGCGACGCGGTGACGCTCGGCAACGGTGGTCGGGGAACGGTCCTCGAGATCACCGACGAGTTCGTCAAGATCGACGCCAACCATCCACTGGCCGGCCAGGCACTCACGTTCGAGATCGAGCTCGTCTCGATCGACCGCGCTTAGCTCCACGTCCTGCAGATCGAAGCGGCTCGAGAGCGGCCGCCCGGGAACCGGTAACCGGCCGTCGGCGTCTCATGTGGAGACAAGGAGGAATCGTGCGCATCTCTCGACTCGGACTGGTGATTCTCGCCTCGGCGCTCACGCTCGCCGCATGCGGAGACGTCGAGGAGACACCAATGGCTTTCGCAGCTCAGGAAGGAACCATGACATCCATGAACGGCATCAGCGTGTCCGGACGCGGAGAGGTCTTCGGGACCCCCGATACGCTCACGGTGACGATCGGGATATCCGTCGGCAGATCGACCGTGAGCGAGGCGGTCGACATCGCCGCCGGCCGCGCAACCGATCTCATCGATGCGCTGCAGAGTGCCGGCGTGGCCGAGGCGGACATCCAGACGAGCAACTACTCGATCTACCCCGAATACGACTATCGGGAGAACCAGACACCGCGAATCACCGGCTACCGGGTGGACAACACGCTCAACGTCAAGATCCGTGACCTCGACCGTGCCGGCGAGGTCCTCGATGCCGCGACGACCGCCGCCGGTGACGAGGTGCGAGTCAACGGCGTGTCGTTCATCCTCGAGGACAACGATGCACTGCTGGTCGCCGCCCGCGCCGCGGCGTGGGAAGACGCCAAGGCCAAAGCCGAGCAACTGGCCGACCTCGCAGGCGTGACCTTGGGGACGCCCGTGACGATCTCTGAGACCGTCGGGAGCGTGCCGGTGCCGCTCTATGCAAGGGCCGAGATGGCCGCAGGTGATGTCGCGACACCGATCCAGCCCGGACAGGAGACGGTGAGCGTCGACCTGATGGTGACATTTGCGATCGACACATAGCGGGATGAGCCTCGCGGTCGGAGGCTGACAGCGAACGGGCCACCTGTGCCCGATGGACTGTCAGCCGACGCGCATCCTCAGCGAACTACGACCTGAAGGGCTCTCCGGACTCGGCGTGGGTGCGCAGAATCTGCGCCGCCTCGAACCGGGATCCGTGGGTGTCCCGGAGCCGGTCGAGCCGAGCAACGATCTCGGCTGCCCCGACCTGGTCGACCCAGAAGAACGGACCGCCCCGGAACGGCGGGAATCCGAGCCCGAACACGGCGCCGATGTCACCGTCCCTCGCAGAACGCAGAACCCCCTCTTCGAGACAGCGTGCCGCCTCGTTCACGAAGGCGAGCGTGATGCGCTCCTGGATCTCCTGTGCATCGAACTCGTGACGAGGGCCCAGACCGAGATCGGCATACACCGTCTCGTCGACCCCACCCCGCTCGCCGCCGGCGTCGTATGAGTAGAACCCGCGCCCGTTCTTGCGGCCCTTGCGACCCGATGCCTCGAGTCCGGCGATCCCGTCCGGGGCCGCCATCCGATCACCGAACGCATCGATCATGATCCGCCCGATCTTGGCCTGGACATCGAGACCGACCTCGTCCGCCAGCCGCATCGGCCCCACCGGCATCCCCCACTGCTCGATGGCGGCGTCGATCGCCTCGACCGTCGCCCCCTCGGCGAGCAGGTGGAAGGCCTCGACGCCATATGGACCGAGGACGCGACTCGTGTAGAAGCCGGGGCCGTCGTTGACGACGATCACCGTCTTGCCCTGGCGCTTGCCGAATGCCACCGCCGTAGCCAGCGCCCAGTCGGCAGTCTGCTCGGTGACGATCACCTCGAGCAGCGGCATCTTCTCCACCGGCGAGAAGTAGTGCATCCCGAGGATCGCCTCCGGACGGGAGGCACCCTCGGCGATCGAAGTGATCGGCAGCGAGGAGGTGTTCGAAGCGAACACGGTGCGATCCCCGGTCACCGCCTCGACCTCAGCGATGATCGAGCGTTTCAGGTCGAGGCTCTCGAAGACCGCTTCGATCACCAGATCGGTGTCGGCGAAACCGGTCCAATCCACCGAGCCGCTCACCGCCAGCATGACCTTCTCTCCCTCGAACGGCCGCATGTGGCGACGCTTGACGCCCGTGTCGACCACATTCCGGACGTAGGCCAGGGCTCGTCCCACGCCTGCGTGATCGACCTCCTTGATTCGCACCTGGGCGCCCGCCTTCAGGGCCGAGACGGCGGAGATCCCACCCCCCATCAGCCCGCCGCCGATCATCGCGACCCGCTTGACATCGATGGGCTCGGCATCGACCCATGTCTCATGATCGACGGACCGCTGACCGAAGAAGATCGACCGCAACGCCGCCGATTCGGGCGAGACCACCAGCTCACCGAAGAACCTGGCTTCGGCGGCATACCCGGCGTCGGGGCCCTCCTCGACGCCGATGCGAATCGCCTCGAGGGCGCGTTCCGGCGCGGGGTAGTTGCCCTTGGTCTGGGTGAGGAGCTTCTGACGGGCCTGCTTGAACAGGATGCTGCGGCCGATCGGATTGGTCTCGAGGGCCGCCTTCTGCAGCCCCGACGGGGACAGATCGAGGCCGGGGCTCTTACCATCGACCGACCCGACCGCCTTTCGGGCACGGTCGACGGCGATCTCGGTGAGCATCTCCGTCGGGACGATCTCGTCGACCAGTCCGAGCGCCTTCGCCTTCTTCACACGCACGTTCTTGCCGGCCAGGATCATGTCCAATGCGTTGGCGATTCCGATCACCTTGGGAAGGCGCTGGGTTCCTCCACCCGCCGGGATGACACCGAGCTGTGTCTCCGGCTGACCGAGCTGGGTGCGCGGTGAGTCGGTGGCGATGCGCATCGAGCAAGCCAAGGCGAGCTCGAGGCCACCACCCAGTGCGTTGCCGTCGATCGCAGCCACGACGGGCTTTCCGAGCCGGGTGCGGATGCGTTCGAGGCGGGCGAACAGCTCGTGTGTCGTCTTGATCGCCTCTTCGGCTGCGCTCGTTGTGGTGAGTTGGTCGAGGAACCGGATGTCGGCGCCGACCAGGAAGTCGCGCTTGGCGGAAGTGATGACGACCGCCCTGATGTCGGGATCGGTCTCGAGCCTGGTGAGAACCGTCTCGAAGTCATCGATGAGCCTCGGGCCGAGGGTGTTCATCGCCTCGCCCTGGAGGTCCATCGTCACGACGGCCGTGTGGCGATCCATCCGGATCGAGAAGTGGGTCAGCGTGGTGGTCGTGGTCGTCATGTTCAGCGCTCCAGGATGACTGCGGCGCCGAGTCCGCCGGCGGCACATTGGGTGATGAGAGCGGTGCCGGCGTCCCGGCGAACCAACTCATTGGCCATGGTCAGTATCTGCCGGGCACCGGTCGCAGCGAATGGGTGTCCGAGGCTGATCGAACCTCCGTACAGGTTGAGCCGCCCGGGATCGACCTCGCCGACCGCCGCATCGCGGCCGAGATGCTCCCTGGAGAATTCGTCGGAGGCGAAGGCGTCGAGCACCGAGAGCATCTGCGCGGCGAATGCCTCGTGGATGTCGACGACATCGATGTCGGCGAGTTGCATCCCGGCGCGGTCGAGGGCTTTCGGCGTGGCGAACACCGGGCCGATCAGGAGCTGCCAGTTGGGATCGACCGCAGCGAAGCCCCACGACTTGAGGTAGGCCCGCGGGACGTAGCCGAGGCGATTTGCGGTCTGCTCCTCCATCAGCAGCAGGGCGGCGGCGCCATCGGTGAGCGGAGAGGAGTTCCCTGCGGTCACCGTCCCGTAGGAACGATCGAACACCGGCCTGAGCGAGGCCAGCTTCTCCAACGACGTGTCCGCCCGAGGGATGTTGTCCCGGACGACGGTCGTTTGATACTTGGGCCCGACCGGGAACGGCATCACCTCGGAGTCGTATACGCCTTTCTCCCACGCCTCGACGGCCTTCTGATGCGATTCGAGCGTGTAGGCGTCCTGTGCCTCACGGGTGATGGCGTTCATCTTCGCCATCCTCTCGGCGCCGTCGCCCATCGACTCGCCGGTCGACCGGTCGGCGATCGCCGGCGGCTGTGGCGTCAGGTCGGCAGGGCGGAGCGCAGCGAACGCCTTGGCACGAGATCCGAAGTCCTTGGCCTTCTGAGCGGCCTGCATCACCTCGACGAACTCGTCGGTGAAGAGAACTGGCGGACGGGAGAGCGAGTCGGCGCCGCCCGTGATCACGACATCGGCGTCCCCGGTGAGGATCGCCATCGCACCGTCGATGAACGACTGCGTTGATGTCGCGCAGGCCTTGGTCACCGAGTGGGCGTCTGTGGTGTCTGGGAGCGGCGAGGCCAGGACGATCTCGCGGGCGATGTTCGGCGAGTTCACGTCCTGGACGACAGAGCCGAACACGAGCCGGTCGATCTCGGTGGCCGGGACACGCGACCGATTCACGAGCTCGGTGACGACGCGCGCACCGAGCTCGTAGGCCGAGACGCTCTTGAGGTCTGTTCCGGATTTCGCGAACGGCGTTCGGAGGCCGTCGACGATGGCGACTCGTCGATCTCGAGGGCTCGGGGTTGTCATGGATCTCCTCCAGAATCTGAGCGGTGATTCAAATTGTATCTGGCGCACCGACGGGCCGCGCACCGTGCCCTCATGGCCGCTGATGTCCGATGTCCGCCACCGCGCCGGCATCGTCGTGAGCGGTCAGGCGTCACCTCAGGCCGCTCGAGCGACCAGCGCTTTCCCGATGGCACCCTCGGGCTCCAGTTCCCGATCTTCGAGTTCCTCAGCGTAGACCTGACCGGATTCCACCCAGGACCGATCAACGTGCGCGTCGACACACCGATCACACTCGGCGAACCGTCGCATCTGTTCCGAGTCGTTCGCTGGCATCCCGACGTCCCCATTGAGGATTTCTCGCTGTGGCATGTTCGCCTGCGACATCGCGGCGTCGATTGGCCCGCCATGGTCTACCTGCAACATCCGGAGACGAAGCCGGAGCACTACCAAGCCGGAGAACGTCATCGAGCTCATCGCACCCTTCATCGCCGAACTGCGACCATGAGATGCAGTAGAGATCACCGGTGTTCGACCCGCCTGACGCGGCGTAATCCCGCCACCGCAGGGAACGCAGTCATAAGATCAGTCCTCCGATGACTCCTGGCTGGGTGGTCCCCTATCGATCAGATCCGAACGTGCGGTCGGCCGCGCACGGCCCTCGAGGCACTAGTTCGTTCGACAGCGGCGGATCTGACCCCCAGAAATCGCTCAAGTCGCGCCCCAATCCGGTCGATGGATGCTCCGAGAGACATCTAGCCAGGGAAGATCATCATGAAGAAGCGCGGACTCAGCCTCGATGGCGCAAAACGTCGTCGGTCATCACTCATCGTTGCGGTCGTCATCTCCGTGATGACACTCGCAGCCCCGGCGAGCGCCTGGAACGGGCAACGCGTATCGGTCGACGATGCGCCGACCGTCACCCATGTCTCCACCAGCAGCTACACGACTCTTGGCCGTTCCTGGTCCTGAGTCGCCGGACATCTCGATCCGGAGCCCGGCGGTGATCCGCAGGCTCCAACGCATAAGCCCCGTCTGGTTTCTCAGCGGGGCTCTTGCTGTGGTGGCGATCGCCATCATCCCCTTCGCCGTCGAATTCGATGCACCGACCGCCTCGCCGCGGCTGGCATGGCCGATCGTCGCGCTCGGGTTCTACCTGGCCGAGATCGCCGTCCTCCACCTCAGATTCCGGAGGGACGCCCAGAGCTTCTCGATGAGCGAGATCGCCATCACGGTGGGGCTCTTCTTCGCCACCCCCACGGCGATGCTGATCGGGCAGTTCGTCGGCAACGCCGTCGCACTGATCGCCAACCGCCGCCAGCCTCCGGTGAAGCTCGTCTTCAACCTGGCGCAATTCACCGTTCAAGTCGGCGCCGCGATCATCGCCTTCCACGTCGTGCTCGGCGACGGCGACCCGTTCGCCCCTCGGGGATGGCTCGCTGCGCTCGCCGGGAACCTCGCTGCATTCGCGGTCTCGGATGCCTCGGTCAACGCTGCCATCAGGATGGCGGGAGGCTCACTCTCACGGAGCGAAGCGTGGACCGTGCGCTGGCTCACCACCGGCGCGGCCTTCATGAACACCATCCTCGGGGTCGTGATCGTGCTCGTCTGGTCCACCCAGCCCGCCGCAGCGATTCTCGCCCTCGCCCCGCCGGTCATGTTGTATCTCGCCTATCTGGCGTACACGCTGCAACGAGCCCAGCAGGCCAGGGTCGAAGCGCTCCAGACGACGGCCCAGGCACTGCTGCGCGCCCACACGCTGACCGACGTCGCCGGCGTGGCATCCGAGCAGGCGCGGAGCATGTTCGAGGCAGAGCTCGCCGAGGTCGCCATCTTTGCGTCGGAGGAGCGCGACGGGCTCCGCGGGCACTCCGTCGCAGGCGGCGACATCGAGGTGTATCGCGAAGGCGGGCCCGCCGGGAAGGTACGCACCGGTGAAGCACTCCTCCTGAAGGGCTCGAGCCTCCACCCCTACCTCAACGACGGAACGGTGATCCCGAACACCGGAATGGTCGCTTCGATCGACGGCGAGGACGGCCCCGTCGGTTACGTCGTCGTGGTCAACCCGCTGTCGGACGTCGCCAGCTTCGACGCATCCGACCTCAGCCTGTTGGAGACCTTGGCGGGACAGGTCGGCCCGATCATCGAGAACGAGCGCCTCGGCGGCGAGGTCGCAGCGTTGTCACAGGTCGTCGAATCCCGCAACGAGGTGCTCGCAGCGGTCAGCCACGAGGTCCGGAGCCCGTTGTCCACCGTCGTGTCCGCAGCCGCGACCCTCGAGGGCCGGATGGCCGATCTCAGCCCGGAGAACCGTAGGGTCCTGGTCGACCTGATCCGCAAGAACAGCCAGGAGCTCACCGAGATCGTCGACGACCTGCTCGTCGCCGCTCGCGGCGACTCCGCCACGGAGTCGATCGAGACGCACCCTCTCGATCCCGCGTCAGAGGTGGCGGCGCTCGTAGCGACGCTCGAGGACCTCCCGGGCGAGACGGCGGTGAAGGGAAACGCCAGCCTCGCCATGGCCGATCCGACCCGGTTCCGCCAGATCATGCGCAACCTGCTGACGAACGCCACCCGCTATGGCGGTCCGACGATCTGGGTCGAACTGGAGGACGGGCCCGCCTCGGTGGCGATCTCGGTGTGCGACGACGGGGACGGCGTGCCCGACGACCTGTCGAAGAAGATCTTCGAGCCCTACGTCTCGGCACACGCCAAGCGGGACCAGCCGCAGGCGCTCGGGCTCGGGTTGGCGATCTCACGCCGCCTCGCCCGGTTGATGTCCGGCGACGTCACCTACCAGCGGACCGACGGCGTCACGAGATTCACGCTGACGCTCGCCAAGGCCTGAATCGCCGGCCGGGCTCACCTCAACGGCTGGAAGATCCCTCCGATGATCTCACCCTCGAGGTAGACCACCTGGTCGGTCCAACTCACGCCGGACTCGGAGTTCAGAGCGAGGTCCACGTCGAAGTCGCCGACGGGGAGAGAAGCCCCGCCGCACTGGGGCGGGAACGACTCCAGCAGCAGTTCGCAGATCCGTGCACCGGCGGAATCGACGAAGAAGAAGCCGCGCACCTCGAAGGGGCCGTCGATGCCCTGCGTCACCGCATCGGCGACCGACACCCCGCGCTCGGGCTCGACTGCAGGCAGGTCGGTTTCGGAGGCAACCGTGTCCTCGCAGTCCGGCGCCTCGGCGAGACAGGCGCCGGCTGCGTCGGGCTCTGGATCGGTGTCCGCGGTCGTGCACGCGCCGAGTACCAGAGATGCGAGTGCGAAGATCAAGAATGCTCGTTTCATGCCCGCCGACGATACGAGGTCTGGTGGCTCGATCGAAGAGCCCGTCACTTCGGTCGCCGGAGCACCACGCTCTGCATGGCGCGACCAACCGATCCCGTGTCGTCGAACAACTCGGCATCGGCGCGCCCGATGCCGTTCGGCTCCCAGAATGACACGGCATGGGAGCCGATCCAGGACCCGTGTGGCGGCCGGTGCAGCGACACCACCAGATCGGCGTTGACGAACGCCATGTCGTCGGTGCTCGCGTGATAGCTGATGCCATTGCCACAATCGGCGAGCGGGCACAGCATCTGGAACGGCGAAGGCTCCTCGTCGGCGAGCAAAGGGACCTTCGCCTCCGCCCACATGAACGTCTCGCCGCCGGCGCCATACGAGAGCCCGGGAACGTAGCGGACGTTCAGGGAATCGGCGAAGCTCGCCAGGCCGTGCGTCGGGCTGATCGGAAACGGGCCCGGAACGGCGTCGGCCGGCCCGGTGAACTCCACGTGATGCGAGGGGACGGGGCCGATGTCGGCTTCGGCCAGGTGCAACCCGCGAGCAATGGCATACGATCGATCGTCGTCATGAAGCTCGATCGAGGTGGTGGTCACAGTACGACCCGTCCGGGAGATGGTCGCCCCGATGCGAAAGCCGCTCATCGGGATCGGGCGTGTGATCTCGACCAACAGCCGGATCAACGGTTTGTCGCCCACCAACAGCTCGGAAGCCCGCGCCATCAGGCCGGTCGGCGGACCGGCGTGGCAGGCATCGGCGTCCCACGGTCCCCGGGTGTACGCAGACGGGTGAAAGGTGCCGTCGTGGGAGACGGTGAAATAGGCATCCATCGGCCCGAGTATGCCGCGGCAGTCACGGACCGTTCGCGCTTCGTATGATGGATCACATGGAATGGTTCTTGCTCGCACTGCTCGTCATCGTCGTCGCCCTCGTGGGGTGGTTCTTCCTCACCTACAACAATCTCGTCAAGTCACGGAATCGATCCGAGAACGCCTGGGGACAGGTCGATGTCCAACTGCAACGGAGATACGACCTCATCCCAAACCTCGTCGAGACCGTCAAGGGCTACGCCAGCCATGAGAAGGAGACCTTCGAACGGGTCATCGCAGCGCGCAACCAGGCGCAGGCCGCCAGCGGCCCGGCCGAGGCTGCGCAGGCAGACAACATCCTCACCGGGGCGCTCCGACAGTTGTTCGCCCTCGCCGAGGCGTACCCGGAACTGAAGGCGTCGACCAACTTCAGCCAACTGCAGGACTCGCTGTCCGACACCGAGAACAAGGTCTCGGTCAGCCGTCAGATCTACAACGACACGGTCCTCACCTACAACAACCGCGTTCAGACCGTCCCGTCGAACATCGTGGCGAATCTCGCCAACTTCAAGATCCGCGAGTACTTCGATGCACCCGAGGCGGCCGACGAGGCGCCAAAGGTCGAATTCTGAAACACCGCCTGGCGATCGCTGGAGCGGCCGCCCTCTGCGCGGTCGTTGCGTTCCCGCTCGTCGCGCTCGCCAAGAGCTACACGCTCCCCGACACCAACGTCACGATCACCGTCCAATCCGACGGATCCATATCGGTCACCGAGGAGATCACCTACCGGTTCGACGGATCCTTCTCCGGCGCCTACCGCGAGATCCCGCTGCAATCGGGCGAATCGATCCGGGACGTGGCGGTCGTCGACGTCCAGTACGGCAATTACGCCCCCGGCGGCTGCACCGATCTGGGGTGCTCGTCACCGCAGGGAACGTTCGGTGTTACCGACCTCGGAGGACGGACGCGCGTCGTCTGGCACTACGCCGCCGCAGACGTCGACCGGACATTCGTCCTGTCGTATGTGGTCGACGGCGCGGCGATCGCATACGACGACATCGTCGACCTCAACTGGAAGGTCTGGGGCGACGAGTGGACAGTGAGACTCGACGACCTGCGGGCCAACGTCTTCATCCCGCCTGGGGCGGTTGCCGACGAGGTGCGGGTCTGGGGTCACCCCGACTCGGTGGCCGGGACCACCTCGCTCGGAGATGACCGGGTCTCCCCCACACTGACGGCGCGAGACATCCCCGCCGGCCAGTGGGTCGAGATACGGGTCACCTTTCCGCGGTCGCTACTCACATCCGTCTCGGGGGCGCAGGTTCGCGAGGGTGATGGCCTCGGAAACGTCCTCGCCGAGGAGGCCCGCTTCGCCGAACAGGAGCAGTACGAGGCCGCACGCCTCAGAACGCTCATCCTGATCGGCCTGTTCGGTGGCACGATCCCCGGTCTGGTCGCAGGGTGGCTCTTCTACCGGCGGTTCGGTCGCGAGCCGAAAGTGGCCTACGACCGTGAGTACGAGCAGGAGCCCCCGTCGGATCTCAGCCCCGCCGAGGTGAGCGCGCTCGTGAGCCAGGGGGCGACGACCGAGCGCGACTTCGTCGCCACCCTGTTCGATCTGATCCGCCGAGGCCACCTCGACGCCCGGCCGGTCACCTACGACGAGTCGACGTGGATGGGAATGCGAACCGAGACCATCAACGATCTCGAGCTCTCGATCGGATCGACCGCCGATCCGCTCGCCGATCACGAGGAGGAGGTCATGGAGATCATGCACCGCATCCTCGACGACGGCCCCTCGACCATCAACGACCTCCGCAATCGGATCAGGGACGACGCTTCCGCCAACGCCTCCAGCTACAACAGCTTTCGATCCGACGCCGCCCGCATGCTGACCAGGAAGCAGCTGCTGGACACCGCCGGGCGGAGACAGATGGGGTGGATTCTCGCCCCCGGCTTCCTCCTCCTGTTTCTCGCGATCATGGTTGCGGCCACCGTCGGCAGCGGGTCGGCGTTCGGCATCCTCATGGTGGTCCTGATCGGCGGGAATCTCGTGTTGTTCGCCCTGGCCGTCGGCCGGCGGAAGGCCTACACCCGTCGAACGAACGAAGGCGCCCTCGAGTCCGCCCGATGGGAGGCGTTCAGCCGTTACCTCAGCGACTTCTCTCGTCTGGATGAGGCACCGGCCATCTCACTGGCGCTGTGGGACCGCTACCTCGTCTACGCGCTCTCGTTCGGCGTAGCTGAAGAGGTCCTCGAGGCGGCCCGTCTGCGCGCTCCCGCCGAGCTCCAGGATGCCTCCCGGGTCTACTGGTACGGCAACAACGGATTCACCGGCGGTGGAACCCAGAACGCATTCTCCGGTCTGCAATCCAGCCTGCGCGGCGCTTTCGCTCCCCCCAGCTCCACCTCCACCGGAGGAGGCGGCGGCTTCGGCGGCGGAGGCGGCGGAGGCGGCGGAGGTGGAGGCGGAGGCGCCTGGTAGGCGGACTGCTTCCGGCTACCGGCTACCGGCTTACCAAGTGCCCGAAGTCGGAGGTGCCAAACGAAGCAATGGCGCCCGACCTCCCAGCGACGCGACTTCGGTTCTTGGGTTCAACCGTCGTCCGACCGTGATCCAAGTCGTTCGGGACCCTGCGCTCATCAGCACATCACTACAGAGCCGGGACCCGACGGCTGGCAGCCGGCCTCACCCGATCAGATTCTCGCGTTTGACGCTCTTGGCGCCGCGAGTGAGGCCGATCAGAGCGGCGATCCAGGCGATGGCGCCGATCACGATTGCGGCAACAGAGGAATTGAACAGCAGCCCGGTGGCGACACCATAGGCGCTGAGGATCACCGGGAGGGTCACCAACTGGCTCGCCTGCTGGGCGGCGGCGGCAGTCTTCACCCTCGCCGAGATCGCCACGATGATCGAAAGGGCCAGCGCGATGAACGGGGGGACCACCCAGACGATCAGTATGAACCAGTCCGGCGTGGGGAAGAACCAGCCGCCGACACCCGGCCCCACGATCACATTCACGACGAGCGAGTAGATCGTGAAGCCGACGACGGTGGCGACGTAGCCGGGAATCAGACTGGCGATCAGCTTGCCGACGTAGATGTCCCGCTCGCTCGCCGGGGTGTGCGCCAGGAACTCGCCGGTTCCCTTCTCCCGCTCGCCCACGACGGCGGTGGCGCCAACCGCGGTGGAGATCGTGAGCGGGACCACGATGGCGATGGGCGCAAGGAGGTACACGGCCACGGCGTACGAGGCGCGAACCGGCTCGCTGTCACCCTTGATGTTCTGCTGGGCGGTGTCGGGGAGCGTGTTGATCACCGCTCCGACGGCTTCCGCGGCCTCGTTCCCGGTTGCGTTCGTGACCGTTCCCAACAACAGGACGGGAACGAAGAAGAAGAACAGCAATCCGAGCGCCCCGAGGGGGAGCAAATAGTCGCGGCTTCGGACCACTTGCTTGAGCTCGTTGGTGGCCACAGCCCAGACAACGGTCCGATTCACGACGTCTCCCCCGCATCGAGACGCGGCGCCGCTTCGCCCACCTGTTTCCGCATGGCGAAGTACAGACGCTCGAGCGTCGGCGTCACCGGCTCCACCCGCGTCAACGGCACCCCGCCGGCGACGAGCCGGCCGATCAGCCCGGGGATCTCCGAGGAATCGTGCAGCGACACGGTGACGGCTTCGAGCTCATCGACCCTCGGGGACATGTCGCGGACGGCGGCGAGGAGCGCCGCGTGGTCCTCGGACTCGAGTCGCACCTCGAGACGTTGCCAGTACCGGGAGACCAGGTCACGAGGCGAACCCTTCTCCCAGGCGCTTCCGCCGTTCATCATGACGATCTGGTCGGCCGTTCCGTCCGCCTCGTGCAGCAGGTGGGTCGACATGACCACCGTCTTGCCGGCCTTCGCCATCTCGAAGATCAGCTCTCTCACGGAGTACGCGCTTTCGGGGTCGAGACCGGCGGTTGGCTCGTCCAGCAGGAGCAACTCGGGGTCATGGAGCAGGGATCGGGCCAGCGCCAGTCGGGTTCGCATCCCCGTCGAGTAGCCGGCGACGTCCTGACCGAGGGCATGCAGGATGCCGAACCGGTCGGCGAGGTCGAAGATCGGCGGATCCGTCAACCCGTAGAGCTTGGCGGCGTAGCGGAGGTTGTCGAGCCCACTGAGTCGCTCGTACATCGCCGGTTTCGGCGGGACCACGCCGGTTCGACCCCGAACCTCGGCCCCGGATTCCCGCGGGTCGAGCCCGAAGGTCCGCACCGAGCCGCGATCGGCGGCCAGCACCCCGGTCGACAGCCTGATGGTGGTCGTCTTGCCTGCACCGTTCGGGCCGAGGATCACGGTGACCGATCCGACCGGCACCTCGAGTTCGAGACCGTCGATGGCCCGTACGTCACCGAAGGCCTTCGAAACCGAAGAGAACACGAGAGCTGGCTGCACTTCCGGGAAGGCTACCGGCTACCGGCTGCCTGCTTCCGGCCTCAGCAGCCGAATCTGGCTCGCGACGACGCGTTTCTGGCCCTCGGCGGAGGCTGGAGGGGGGTCATCCTCCGAATGCGAGGACGGCGGCGTGGATGACGATGCCCGCGAGTCCGCCGACGAGCGTCCCGTTGACTCTCACGAACTGCAGATCTCTTCCCATCCAGATCTCGAGTCGGCGACTGGCGTCGTCGGTGTCCCATCGATCCACCGTCACCTCGATCAGCGCGCCGATCTCGCGACGAGCGGCGCCGGCCACCGGGCCGGCCACCGAGACGATCCACCCGTCGACCCGATCTGCCAGCTCGCGATCCGCACCCAGGCGCTGGCCGAAGCCGGTCAGCGCCACGGCGATCGACTCCCGCAACTCGGACTCGGGCCGTTCCGCCGCATCGGCAACCGCCCGGGCGACGGCGCGCCATTGCGCGTCGATGAAGTCGCCCACCTCGGGGGTGTCGATCAACTCCCCCATTCGCACGGCGATCTGCTGATTGAGCTCTTCATCCGACTGCAGACGCCCGGCCAGGGCCTCGAGCTGAGATTCGATCGTCTGTCTGAGCGGGTGCCCGGCGTCGGCGGCGACCTCGAGCAGGAAGGTGACGAGCGCCGAGAACGCTCGGTCGAAGACGGCGTCATCGAGCTGCTCGGGCACCCACCACGGCGACTCGTCACCCAGCCGCTGTCGGAGCACGCTGCGATTGGCGACCATCGCATCGACGATCCCACGGATCCCGGCGTCGATCACCGGCCGATGATGGCCTCCGTGCACCGTCGTCTCCAGGATCCGGGAGCCGATCTGGGCGTACGGCAGCCGGCCGAGCTGGGGCTTCAGGACTCGCTCGAGATCGGTACGGATCTCGTCGCTTGCGAGACCCTCCGCCAGCCCGGCGGCGACGGCCGCCACCTGACCGGACACGGCGCGGGCGTTCTCCGGATCGGTCAACCAACGGCCGAGCGAACGGGCCGGATCGGCCTGGGTGAGCCGCTCGACGATCAATGCCGGATCGAGGAAGTTCTGGACGATGAACGTGGCGAGGTTGCGTCCGAGGCCCTGTTTCGAGTTCGGGATGATCGCCGTGTGCGGAATCGGGATCCCCAGGGGGTGGCGGAAGAGCGCCACGACGGCGAACCAGTCGGCCAGTCCGCCGATCATCCCGGCCTCGGCGAACGCGCGCAGGAACCCGGTGCCGGTGCCGTCCGGCATGAAGAACGTCCCGATGAAGAT
>JAHEDH010000214.1 GCA_024641285.1 bacterium
TGCATCTCGTCGGCGACGAGCCGACCCTCACCCTCGGGCTGGATCACCGGGACGATGTCCAGGTCGTAGCGGCGGGCGAATGCGAAGTCCCGCTCGTCGTGGGCAGGGACCGCCATGATCGCCCCGGTCCCGTACGAGGACAGCACGTAGTCGGCGATCCAGACCGGGATCTGCTCGCCGTTGACCGGATTGAGAGCGTACCCGCCGGTGAAGACGCCGGTCTTCTCCTTGTCGTCCTCGAGACGTTCCAGCTCGGTCTTCGACGCCGCCTGCGAGCGGTACGCCTCGACGGCATCTCGCCTCTCGTCGGAGGTCAGCGCCTCGACCAGGTGGTGTTCGGGGGCGAGGACCATGAACGTTGCGCCCCACAGCGTGTCCGGCCGCGTGGTGAACACCCGGATCGGCTCGCCGACTGCGGTTGCGAAGTCGACTTCGGCCCCCTCGGACCGCCCGATCCAGTTGGTCTGCATCGACCGAATCGCTTCGGGCCAGTCGATCCCCTCGAACTGGAGGAGCTCGTCGACGTAGTCGGTGATCTTGAAGAACCACTGCTCCATCATCTTCTGGACGACCGGTTGGCCGGTACGCTCGTCCTTGCCGTCGATCACCTGCTCGTTGGCCAGAACGGTCTGCAACGTCGGCGACCAGTTGACGACCGCCTCTCCCCGGTAAGCGATTCCGTGCTCGAACATCTGGGAGAAGAACCACTCGGTCCACTTGTAGTAATCGGGTTCGCACGAGACGGCCTCGCGCTCCCAATCGAACATCGCTCCCATCGACCGCAGCTGGCCGCGCATCCGCTCGATGTTCTCATAGGTCCATTTGGCTGGATGAACACCGCGCTGGACGGCGGCGTTCTCGGCGGGCAGACCAAAGGCGTCAAACCCCATAGGGAACAGCACGTTGAAGCCCTTCATCCGCATGTAGCGGGCGCGGGCATCAGAGGGCGTCATGGCGTACCAGTGACCCATGTGCAGGTCGCCGGACGGGTAGGGCAGCATCGTCAGTGCGTAGTGCTTGGGCCGATCCCAGTCCACCTTCGAGCGGTACAGCCCTTCGGCCTCCCATTGCTGTTGCCAACGTCGTTCGATCTCTTGGTGGTCGTATGCCATGTGAAGAGCAAGGGTACTCACGCATTCGAATCGACCCCGTTCGGATAAGTTGTGTGGGTGGAGGTCTCGAATCCCGACAAGGTGCTCTTCCCGGATGTCGGGGTGACCAAGGCCGATCTGGTCGGGCACTATGAACGTTTCGGCGAGCGGATGCTTCCGTTCGTGGCGAACTCGCCGATGACGTTGGAGCGATACCCGAATGGAATCGACAAGAAGGGGTTCCGGCAGAAGAACGCCTCGGATCACTTCCCCGATCACATCGGGCGGGTGGAGATCGACAAGGCGGACGGCGGCACGACCCTGTATCCAACGGTCGACTCCGTCGACGGTCTCGCATACCTCGCCAATCAGGGCACGATCACCTTCCATCCGTGGACGTCGCGGCTGCCCCATCTCGACAAGCCCGACTTCCTGGTTCTGGACCTCGACCCGACCGAAGGCGACATCGACGGCGTCCGATCTGTCGCCGACACCGCCCACGGCATCCTCGACGGGTTCGGGCTCGAGTCGATGCTGGCCACCAGCGGCTCGAAGGGATTCCACATCTGGGTGCCCATCGCAGCGGCGCACGGCTTCGATGTCGTGGGAACCGTCGCCCGGGCAATCGCGGGCCTGGTCGACGCCCGAGATGGTCTTGCAACGACGGAATTCCTCAAGGAGGACCGGGCGGGCCGGGTCTTCGTCGACTGGCTTCGGAACGGATGGGGATCGTCGATCGCCTCGCCGTGGTCGGTCCGAGCGAGGGCGGGCGCTCCGGTGGCGACGCCGATTCCGTGGACGCTCCTCGAGTCGGTCACTCCCGCCCAGTGGTCGATCGCCGACATCGGGAGCGCCACCGAAACGCCGCTCCCACCCCACCAACCACTGAACGCGGAACCGATCGTGCACGCCGCGCTCGCGTCGGGCGTGGATCTCGAGAGTCACTTCGACCGCTTCGGAAGGAAGCGCTGAGGCGCCGACACCCCGTCCGACAGCTCAGACCCGTTCGGGAACCGGCCCGAGTTTCTCCGTCGATCGGCGAGGTGGTGCCTCGGCGACCGACAGCTTGTGCAGGATGCGGTAGATCGAGAAGAACACGACACCTGCCACCGAGCAGCCGACCACGCCCCGATAGAGCCAGTTCGTGACGTCGGTGCCGGCCATGCCGGCGTGCATCGTGGCTGCGAAGAACAGCCCGAAGCTCGACAGGTGAACCCATTTCCACAGTCTGCGGGGTAGACGTTTCATCGCGAGCGAGGTGAGTTGGACGGCCATGAGGACATAGAAGGCGACCACGCCCCAGGCGACCGCGGACGGACGCCATTTCGAGGCGAAGGGCACCAACAACTCGCGCAGCCCGAACTCGACGTAGTCGTCCAACACCAAACCGACCAGATGGACGGCGGTGAACGTCACTGCGAGACCGCCCAGCCAGCGATGCAGATCGAGGACCCAGGCAGGGCGCGGCTTGCGGCCGAGGATCCGGGTCGCGACCAGGATTCCCCAGATGACGGCGGCCGCCAGCATCACCCACGCGACGATGCCCGAGGCCCGGGCCACGTACCACCACAGCTTCATGCCGGCACCTCGAGGCGGGAGCTCTGGTGGACCTCGCCGCTGCCATCGGTCAGGAGACCGTGAAGGCCGAGACGGTCGATGAGAGCCAGACCGTCTTCCCTGCCGGCGACCAGCGCCGCCGTGGCCACCATCTCGGCGGTCGCAGCGTCTTCGGCGACGACCGTCACCGAGACGACGTTCGACGTCACAAACGCTCCCGATGCCGGGTCGATGACATGGGGCGCCGGACCCTCCGGCGTGAGCCAACGTCCATGCCGTGCAGTGCTGGTGGCGATGCCACCCGCTGGGAGATGCAGCACGGCGATGTCACGCCGGGGGTCCAGCGGATCTTCGACCGAGACGGCCCA
>JAHEDH010000115.1 GCA_024641285.1 bacterium
CGGGGCGTCGGTGACCGAGGCCGGGTTGCGCACCAACATCAGCGTCGGGATCCGCTACCTCGACTCGTGGCTGGCGGGCTCGGGAGCGGCCGGCATCGACAACCTCATGGAGGATGTCGCCACCGCCGAGATCTCCCGAAGCCAGATCTGGCAGTGGGTGAACCACGGCGTGGGAACCGTCGAGCTCGGGGAGATCGACGCCGAGCTCGTTCGGAGGCTCGCCACCGAGGAGATCGAAGGGCTCGACGTCGACCCGGTCGCCGTCGAGGTGTTCCTCGACGTGGCCCTCAATCCCGATTTCGCCGAGTTCCTGACACTCGTCGCCTACGACCACATCGACTGAAGCGTCGCCGAGACGCACCCGAGATCACCGAACAGGAGAAACACATGGACACGATGACATTCGCCCAGCAGGTCGCCGAACTCGAGCACAACTGGGCCACCGACACTCGGTGGCAGGGGATCACCCGTCCGTACAGCGCCGAGGAGGTCGTCAGGCTGCGCGGGAGCATGCGCGAGTCGTACACCGTCGCCAAGTCGATGTCGGAGCGGCTGTGGGAGCTGATGACGACCACCGACTACGTGAACGCCCTCGGTGCCATGTCGGGTGGGCAGGCCGTCCAGATGGTGAAGGCTGGGCTGCAGGCGATCTATCTGTCTGGCTGGCAGGTGGCCGGAGACGCCAACCTGTCGGGTCAGGTGTATCCGGACCAGTCGCTGTACCCGGCGAACTCCGCGCCGGCGCTCGTCGAGCGGATCAACAACGCCTTCCGTCGCGCCGATCAGATCGCCTGGTCGGAAGGCGACATCGAGGCGAGAAGCTTCGCTCCCATCGTCGCCGACGGCGAGGCCGGATTCGGCGGGGCGCTCAACGTGTTCGAGCTGACCAAGAGCTTCATCGCCGCCGGGGCGGCGGGCGTGCATTTCGAGGACCAACTCGCCTCGGAGAAGAAGTGCGGACACATGGGAGGCAAGGTCCTGGTCCCCACCAGCCAGCACATCCGGGCGCTCACCGCTGCCAGGCTCGCAGCCGACGTGCTCGGCGTGCCGACGATCGTCGTGGCTCGGACCGATGCCAACGCCGCCAACCTGCTGACCTCCGACATCGATCCGCGCGACCGGCCGTTCTGCACCGGTGACCGCACCCAGGAGGGCTTCTTCCGGGTGGATGCGGGTCTCGACCAGGCGATCGCACGCGGGCTCGCCTATGCCCCGTATGCAGATCTCATCTGGTGCGAGACCTCCAAGCCCGACCTCGACGAGGCCCGGCGGTTCGCAGATGCCATCCATGCCGAGTTCCCCGGCAAGATGCTCGCCTACAACTGCTCTCCGTCGTTCAACTGGAGACAGCACCTCGGCGACGACACGATCGCCAGGTTCCAGCAGGAGTTGGCGGGGATGGGCCACAAGTTCCAGTTCATCACGCTGGCAGGTTTCCATGCCCTCAACGCCTCGATGTTCGAACTCGCCAGCGGATATGCCGACGAAGGCATGACCGCGTATGTCAGACTGCAACAGCGTGAGTTCGCCATGGAGGAAGACGGCTACACGGCGACCAGGCACCAGCGCGAGGTGGGCGCCGGCTACTTCGACCAGGTGTCGAATGTGATCTCGGGAGGTAACGCATCGACGCTGGCCCTGGTCGGAAGCACAGAGGAAGAGCAGTTCTGAGGAGACGACCATGTCCATCGTCCACGTGATCGGCACCGGCACCATCGGTGAGCCCCTGATCGGCATGCTGGCCGACCACCGGGACGACTTCGGCATCGATGAGGTGACCTTTCACAAGAGGACGCCGTTGCCGATCGAGCGGGCGAAGGTCAACGACCTGGTTCGGCGTGGGGCGGTCCTGGCGGTCGACGACGACCGCCGGACCGCCTTCGAAGAGATCGGTCATGCCCCGAAGTACGGGGCGATCGAGGCCATCGAGCGCGCCACCGTCGTGATCGACTGCACCCCGGTCGGCAACCAGATGAAAGCCGATTTCTACGACCATGCCGACGGGCCGCTGGGGTTCATGGCGCAGGGCTCGGAGTTCGGATTCGGGAAGATGTATGCCCGGGGGATCAACGACTCGGCGGTATCCGTCGACGACCGGTTCCTCCACATCGTCTCGTGCAACACCCACAACATCGCCGCCCTCATCAAGACGTTGGCGATGGACCTCGACGGTTCGTCACATCTCGAAGACGGGCGCTTCCTGTGCATGCGTCGGTCGAACGACATCAGCCAGAGCTCCGGCTTCGTGCCCAGCCCGACCGTGGAGACACACAAGGACCAGCGATTCGGGACCCATCACGCCCGGGACGCCCACGGGTTGTTCGAGACGATGGGATACGACCTGAACGTGTTCTCGTCGGCGCTCAAACTGAACACCCAATACATGCACTCGATCCACTTCTCGCTGACGCTCGACCGAGAGATCACCGTCGACGAGGCGATCGACCGGCTCAACGCCAACACCCGTATCGCCGTGACGCTCAAGCGGTCGGCGAACGAGGTGTTCTCGTTCGGCCGTGACCACGGCTACTACGGACGCATCCTCGATCAGGCGGTGGTGTCGCTCGAGACACTGGCGGTCCGGGGAGGCAACGAGCTCGTGGGGTTCTGCTTCACGCCCCAGGACGGCAACCCGCTGCTGTCGACGGTCGCTGCGACGCTGCGACTGATCGACGAGGACTCGATGGAGGAACGGCTGGACGTGTTGCGGCCGTATCTCTACAACGAGGTCTAGAGCTTCCACGTTTCACGTTGCAGGTGCGGGCGAGGCTTGCCTCGCCCGCGGCGCATCCCGTCTCATCGCCGAATCCACCAGCAGGCGCGAGACAAAGTCGGGTTCAGTCCGAGATCGCCTCGGGATCCGACAGTTCGACGCCGCCCGGCGGCACGGCGTAATCCTTGACGATCACGATTCCGACGGCGAGGATCGGCACGGCGAGAAAGCCCCCGATGAGCCCTGCGACGATGAATCCGATCGTCAGCGCGACGATGATCAACAGCGGATGCATGTCGACGGCCTTTCCGATCAGGATCGGCATCAGGATGTCGCCCTCGAGCCGCTGCACGGCCAGGACGATGCCGAACAGGATGAGCGCCTGGGCGACGCCGACCGTTGCCAGCGCCACGAGCACGGCAACCGCCCCTGACAGAGTGGCTCCGATCAGCGGGAAGAAGGCTCCGAAGAACACGAGCAGTGCCAGCGGCACCACGAGCGGCACGCCGAGGATCGGGAGACCGATGCCGATGAGCACTGCGTCGGCGAGACCGACCAGCGCCGTGCCGCCGAGGTAGTTGCGCAATGTGGACCACGAGCGCTGCCCGATCCGCTCCACGCGTTCGCGATGTTCGCCTTCGCGTACGAACTCGACGAGCCAGCTCCAGAACCGGTCCCCGTCCTTGATGATGAAGAACGCAAACACCAGCATGAGCAGGAACCCCGTGATGACCTCCAAGACCGTGGCCGCGCCGCCGGCGAGGCCACCGATCAGGCCGTCGGAGTTGTCGGTGATCGCCTGACGCGCCTGGTCGACCAGCTCGTCGATCCTGGCCTCGGTGAGCCCGAACGGGCCGTCACCCAGCCAGTCGGTGATCTGCACGGTCGCCTCGTCGATCGACTCGTTGATCTCGTCGACGCTGTTGGCGATCTGGGCGGAGATGAACCAGACGACGCCGGTGAACAGCAGGGCGGTGGCGACGAAGACGGTGAGAGTGGTCGGAAGGCGTCCGAATCCGCGGGCTCGGAGCCGGTGGCTCACTGGGGTCGCGAGGCATCCGACGAAGAGACTGAGGATCGCAGGGATCACGAGCACACGCAGTTCGGCGAGCACGATGGTCGCGCCCCAGATGACGGCGCCGAGGATCAGCAGCCGCCATCCGATGGCCGCCGTCGACTGCAACCAGCGGGGAACAGACGATTCCATCGCACACACGCTACCGGAGCCGTCTCTCGGATCACGGGAGTCGGGTCGCCCGCCGATCACGGAACGCCATTCGGTCGGGTACCGTTCCCGAAATGGATGGACAGGCGCAGCGTCAGGCCCTCACCGCAGCGGAGCGGGCGATCGAGGCACTCGGGCGGAAAGACTCCGCAGCGGCGCGGAGTGCAGTCGCCACTGCCGTCGAGCGGGATCAGGTCGGACTGTTCGCCAGTCTCGCCGATGCCGTGTATCTGGCGGCATCGGAGCTCGAGACCGACGGCGAGATCTCCTCGGCGACCTGGAACGTGGTCGCCGATGCCGTGGGACCGGGGCCCCTCCAGGGCCTGGTTGAGCAGGTCCGCTGACCGGTGTCCGACCACCACCTCCATCTCCACGCGCACAACGAGCCGGGCACGAGCCACCCTCCGGCCGAGTATCGCGATGGCCTGATCGAGGAGTACGTCGAGCGTGCTGCCGAAGCCGGTGTCGGCGAGCTCGGGTTCACCGAGCACCTCTATCGCTGTGTCGAAGCCGAGAGCGCCCTCGGGCGGTTCTGGGACGTACCGGGCCATCCCGAGCTGAGTGCCCACTCCGAGGCCTTCGTGAAAGCGGACCGCACCCTCTCGCTCGAGGCCTACGTGCAGGTCGTCGAACAGGCCAAGGCGAAGGGTCTGCCCGTGCAACTCGGACTGGAGATCGACTTCTTCCCCGAGTCGATCGATGCGGTCCTCGAGTTGATCGAACCGTATCCATGGGACTTCCTCATCGGTTCGGTGCACTGGATCGGTCCGTGGGCCATCGACTCGTCGGAGGTCGCATGGGAGTTCGACCGGAGGGGTGTCGATCAGGCCTGGTCCGACTATTTCGAGTTGGTCGAGGCGCTGGCTGCATCAGGGACCGTCGACGTCCTCGCCCACGTCGACGTCTGCAAGAAGTACGGATACCGGCCCGAACGCGAGCCCATCGACATGTACGCCGCCGTCGTCGAGGCAGCGGCCCGTACCGGGACCGCCGTGGAGGTCTCCAGTCAAGGGCTGCGGAACCCGGCGGCGGAGGTGTATCCGTCGCCCCAGTTCCTCCAGATGTTCCACGATGCCGGCGTTCCCATCACGCTGGCCTCGGATGGGCACATCCCCGAGCAGGCGGGCTGGGGCCATGCCGAAGTGGTGTCGTCTGCGCGTGCGGCCGGTTACGTCTCGCGCCTCTCATTCGATCGCCGGCGGCGGACACCGACCGCGCTGTGAGCCGGCGATCGATCGCCATCCTGATCGCCGGCGTGCTGGTGGCAGCCGTCGTGACCATGTGGGAGGTGTATTTTTCGCTGGAAGCCGATCCGGCGGCCGTCTTGATCGCCGAATCGCGAGGACGGTCGTGCCCCGGCCCGTGCGCCTTCGCATTCGGGCCCGATGCCGCCTCCGTCGGGCTGATCCTCTACCCGGGCGCCGGGGTGGAGCCCGCCGCCTACGCCCCGCTGGCTGCGGCCGTCGCCGAGTCCGGGTTCATGGTCACGATTCAGCGCGCCACGCTCGACCTGGCGATCTTCGACTCCGACATGGCGCAGGCGTCGATCGACGGGTTCCCCCGGGTGGACTCCTGGGCGGTGGGCGGTCACTCACTCGGAGGGGCGATTGCAGCGAGATTCGCGGCGGAGGCGGACGCCGTCGATGGGCTCGTCCTGTTGGCGGCGTACCCCGAGGACGCTCTCGATCTCTCCGACAGCGACCTCGACGTCCTGTCGATCTACGCCGCGGCTGATCTGCTCGCCACCCCGATCGAGGTCCTCGGCGCCGCAGAGCGGCTCCCGGCAGATGCCGTCTTCGTGGAGATCAAGGGCGGCAACCACGCCCAGTTCGGTTCATACGGGCGCCAGCCCCGCGACGGCGTCGCGTCGATCGACCCCGCCGAACAACGTCGGGTCGTCGCGGAGGCGATCGATGGCTTCCTCAGCGACCTGGGCTCGTCGCACGGCGGCTGAGTCCGCTCGGCCGCGCCGGGCGATCGTCGGCGGTCAGGACGGCCATGAGGCGCCGCACGGCGGTTCGGGCGGCTCCAGGAGACGGACGCCTCCGGTCGAAGTCGCGACGAGCCTGCTCCAGGCCGAGCAGGCTCACCTCGGCGTGTCCGATTGGTCGGTTTGTCCCAGGTCGTGATGGCATTGGTCTGTCTCCCCTTCGATTGTCGAACCGATTCGCACGGCGGGCGCCTGATACCGGTTTCGGCCGTGTGATGTGGCGTCGGGGCGGTCCTACACTTCCCGGCGATGCCCTCCACCCCAACCGTCTGGCTGACCACGCTCGGCTGCGCCAAGAACCAGGTCGACTCCGAGAAGGTCGAAGTGATGCTCGGAGAAGCCGGGTACCGGCTCGCCGATTCACCCGAATCCGCCGATGTGGTGATGGTCAACACGTGCGCGTTCATCGAGGAGGCGAGGGAGGAGTCGGTCGACACCATCCTCGAGATGCAGGAGACGAAGCGGAGCGACGCCCACACGATCGTGATCGGGTGCATGGCGCAACGTTTCGGCACCGACGTGGCCGAGGCGCTCCCCGAGGTGGATGCCATCCTCGGGCTCGACCGCTACGGCGAGTTGGTGGGGACGCTGGACCGGCTCACCGGCTTCGGCGGCGAGGCCGCCGGCGGCACGGTTCATCTGGGCAGCGACATCCGTCGACGACCCAAGATGGACATCCTCAACGTCGTGCATCGACCGGCGCCCGAGTTCCCGTACGCCTACGTCAAGGTGGCCGAGGGCTGCGACAAGCCGTGCACGTTCTGTGCGATTCCGCTCATCAGGGGGAAGCAGCGGTCGAGGCGCCCCACCGAGATCCGAGACGAGGTGTCGGGTCTCGTGTCGGCCGGTGTCAAGGAGATCGTGCTGGTCGCCCAGGACCTGGCCGCATACGGTCGCGACATCGACGCCCCCGGCGCCGGCATCGTCGATCTGCTGAGGTTCTGCTCCGACGTCGAGGGTCTCGACGTGCTTCGCCTGCTGTATCTGTACCCGAAGGAGATCAGGCCCGCGCTGATCGAGGAGATCGCAGCGAACCCGAAGGTCGCGACCTACTTCGATCTCTCGCTGCAGCACGCCTCGGTCGACCTGCTTCGCGCCATGCGTCGTCCTGGCGGGTCCGAACGCTACGTCGAGCTGCTCGCCCAGATCCGGGATGCTGCACCCGACGCTGCGACGCGCAGCTCGTTCATCGTTGGGTTCCCTGGCGAGACGGATGCCCAGGTCGAAGAGCTGGCCGAGTTCCTCGAAGTCGCCCGACTCGACTGGGCCGGGTTCTTCCCGTACTCGCCGGAGCCGGGCACCCCGGCTGCCGAGCTGGATGGCCGTATCGACCGCGACGAGATCAACGAGCGGCTCCGGTACCTCCAGTCGATCCAGGAGGACATCACCTACGAGGCGAACTCGGCGATGGTCGGGACCACGGTGGCGGTGCTGGTCGACCAGATCGAGGACGAGGTCGCCGTCGGGCGCTCGTGGCGCGAAGCTCCCGAGATCGACGGCGTGATCACGTTGGATGCCGGCGAGCCGGGCGATTGGGTCGACGCCACCATCACCGCCGTCGTCGGCACCGACCTCGAGGGCACCGTCCGTGGCTGACACGCCGCAACCCAGGGTTCCTCACCACAATGGGTGTGGAATTCAGGTCAAGGTTCCGGAATCGCCTGGAGTGTCACCATGATCGTCGAGGTCATCGCCGTCGGGACCGAGCTGCTGCTCGGCCAGATCGTCAACACGAACGTGGCACACATCGGCGGTCGGATCGCCGATCTCGGCCTGGATGCGCATTACCAGCAGACGGTCGGTGACAACCTCGCACGGATGGAGACGGCCATCAGGACCGCGTTGGGCCGTGCCGATGCCGTCATCATCACCGGTGGCATCGGCCCCACCCAGGACGACATCACCCGAGAGGCCATCTGTGCGGCGACCGGGCGGAAGATGGAGTTCTCGGACGAGTACGCCCAGGCTCTCCGGGAACGGTACGCCAGATGGGCGAGAGAGATGCCCGAGTCGAACCTCCGCCAGGCCGAGTATCCCGAGGGTGCCGAGCTCCTGCCCAATCCGAAGGGGACCGCCCCCGGCATCGCTCTCGAGCACGACGGGAAGCTGATCTTCGCGCTTCCGGGCGTTCCACCGGAGATGCACCTGCTCCTCGACGACCACGTCCTTCCCCGGATCCGGGCGAAGGCCGGCATCGACGAGGTCCTGGTCTCGCGAGTGATCAAGACGTGGGGGAAGGGTGAGTCGGCCGTTGCAGAGCAACTCTCCGACCTGTTCGACTCGTCGGTGAATCCGTCGATGGCGTTTCTGGCGTCGAACGGCGAGATCAAGGTCAGGCTGACTGCCAAGGCCGGGACCGTCGCCGAAGCCGAGGCTCTGATCGCACCGGTCCAGCGTCAGGTCGAAGCTCGGCTCGGCTCGCTCGTGTTCGGGCGCGACGACGACACGATCGAGGCGATCCTGATCGAGCTCGCCCGCTCGAAGGGCTGGACGATCGGCACCGCCGAGTCTGCGACCGGTGGTCTGGTTGCCGGTCGACTCACGTCGGTCGCTGGATCGTCGGAGGTGTTCCGCGGCTCGATCGTCGCCTATGCGACCGACCTCAAGCGCAGCCTCCTCGCGGTCGACGAGGCGACGCTGGGAGCCGGGGTGGTGACAGAGCCCACCGCGCTCGCCATGGCGATGGGGGCTCGAGAGCGACTGGGTGTCGATGTCGCGGTCGCCGTCACCGGATTCGCCGGTCCTTCCGGTGACGAGCCTGGCACGATGGTCGTCGCGATCGCCACCCCCGAAGATGCCCGCGCCAGGACCCTTCGACTTCCCGGCGATCGGGAGCGGGTGCGCACCTACACGGTCACTTCGGCCGTTCACCTGCTCCGGTTGGCGCTCACCGGCGAATGGTGGGGCGCTTGATCCTGTGATGAAGGTCTTCGTGGGCATCGAGTTGTCGGATGACGCACGAGCGGCGCTGGCGACGGTGCTGGCCGATGCCGACATCCCCGGAAAGCCGAGCCCGCCGGAGAACTGGCACGTCACCCTCCGATATCTGGGCGCCGTCGACGAGGTGACAGTCGACCGACTCATCGGCGGCCTCGACGAGGCGGACCTCCCCGGGGCGTTCGTCGTTCGGACGACCGGTCTCGGCGCCTTTCCCGCCCCCGACAGGGCGACGGTGCTGTGGGTCGGGCTCGGATCGAGCCGCCTCGCCGATCTCGCCGATGCCGTCGATGAGGTCGTCGACGGCATCGGGCATGGACTCGAGGAGCGCCCCTTCGTCGGACATGTCACTCTGGCCCGGATCCGACCTCCGGTCGATGTCAGCGGTCTGATCGGCTCCGTCGACGTTCCGCCGATCGTCGTCCCGGTGAAGCAAGTGACCGTGTTCGAATCCCGGCAGGGGAGCGGGCGGCCGCAGTACGTGCCGATCGATCGGATCGACCTCTGAGCGGTGTCGATCGTCACTGAGGGAGATTCTCGCCGAGGTGCTTGGCATCGAACAGGTGTTCGTGTAGCGTTGCGTCTCACACAGATGTGATTCGTGTCTGTGAAGATGTGTCATAGACGGTCCGTACGGTGTCCGCACGGGTCGGGAGAACAGGCCCAGAGGAACCAGCCGATCGGGTATCGGGCGAGAAACTGAGAAAGGCGAACACCGTGGCGAAGCGACAGAATCAGGATCCAGTGGTCAATGTCGGCCGAGGCGGCCCCGAGCGGGAGAAGGCGCTCGACATGGCGATGTCACAGATCGAGCGGCAGTTCGGCAAGGGCTCGATCATGAAGATGGGCGATGCAGCCCTCGTGAAGGCGGAAGTGATCTCCACGGGCGCGCTCGCCGTGGACCTCGCACTCGGGATCGGTGGCGTCCCGCGAGGGCGGGTCGTGGAGATCTACGGGCCGGAGTCGTCGGGCAAGACCACCCTGTCGCTGCACATCGTCGCCGAAGCCCAGCGCAACGGGGGGATCGCGGCCTTCATCGACGCCGAGCATGCGCTCGATCCGATCTACGCCAAGGCGCTCGGTGTCGATGTGGACGAGTTGTTGATCTCCCAGCCCGACACGGGCGAGCAGGCGCTCGAGATCGCCGACATGCTGGTGCGTTCGGGTGCACTGGACGTCGTCGTGATCGACTCGGTGGCCGCTCTGGTTCCCCGTGCAGAGATCGAGGGCGAGATGGGCGACACCCATGTCGGCCTCCAGGCCCGACTGATGTCTCAAGCCCTTCGCAAGCTGACCGCCAACCTCAACCGCTCGAAGACGACGTGCATCTTCATCAACCAGCTCCGGGAGAAGATCGGTGTCATGTTCGGCTCGCCGGAAACCACTCCAGGTGGTCGTGCGCTCAAGTTCTACTCGTCGGTCCGTATCGACATCCGTCGTATCGAGTCTCTCAAGGACGGTGGCGAGAACGTCGGGAACCGTTGTCGGGTCAAGATCGTCAAGAACAAGATGGCCCCGCCGTTCCGTCAGGCCGAGTTCGACATCATGTTCGGTGAGGGCATCTCGAGAGAGGGCAGTCTGCTCGATGTGGCGGTCGACCTGGGCATCGTTCGTAAGAGTGGAGCGTGGTTCACGTTCGAGTCCGAGCAACTCGGGCAGGGGCGTGAGAACGCCAAGCGATTCCTCCGTGAGAACCCGGAGATCGCCATGCAATTGCAGGCGCACGTCTATGACGAGGCCGGCCTGAGCCCGTCTCTCGACCCCGACGACGACTCCGATGTCGAGGACGAGTCGATGGAGGACTACGAGGATTCCGTCTCCGAGGATTCCGTCTCCGAGGATTCCGTGTCAGAGGATGTCGACAGCTGATCGATACCCGTCTACCGGCGAGCGTTG
>JAHEDH010000215.1 GCA_024641285.1 bacterium
TCCACCTCTCGGGCTTCCCGATCACGATGGACGATTTGAAGAACTTCCGCCAGTGGGGATCGGATACCGCAGGCCACCCCGAGATCGATCAAGAACTGGGGATCGAGATGACCACCGGTCCACTGGGCCAGGGTTTCGGAACAGGCGTTGGCATGGCTATCGCCGAAGAGCACCTTCGGGCCCGGCTCGGCGCTCCCCTGGTCGACCATCGCACCTTCGGGTTCGTCTCCGACGGTGACCTCATGGAGGGCATCAGCGCCGAGACGGCCTCACTGGCGGGCCATCTCGGGCTCGGCAAGCTCGTCTACTACTACGACGACAACGACATCTCGATCGACGGCAGCACCGACATCACGTTCTCGGAGGATGTCCGCAAACGGTTCGAGGCCGTGGGATGGCAGGTCTCCGATGCCGACGGGCATGACCACGCCGCCATCGCTGAAGCCACCGAGGCCGCATTGGCCGACAACGAGCGGCCATCACTCGTCATCTGCCGGACGGTGATCGGAGACGGGTCTCCCCACAAGGCGAACACCGCGTCGGCCCACGGCTCGCCGCTGGGCGAGGAGGAGATCCGACTCACCAAAGAGGTGATTGGGCTCCCACCCGAACAGGACTTCTTCGTCCCCGAAGGGATCTATCAGTTCTTCGCCGGGGCGATGCGGCGGGGCCGCGACGCCCACGACGCCTGGTTGGTTCGCCGCAACGAGGCACTGATGGATTCGGCGGTGGCGGACACGTGGAACGCCTTCTACGGGGACGACCCCGTCATCTTCGATGATCCGGGATTCGAGGTCGGCTCATCGATGGCGACCCGTGCCTCGTCCGGCAAGCTGTTCAGCCAGATCGCCGAGAAGGCCCAGAACGTGATCGGCGGGGCCGCCGATCTGGTCGGTTCGACGAAGACGGTGATCGATCCCGATCGACTCTTCTCGAAGGGCGATCGCGGCGCCCGTGACATCGCCTTCGGGATTCGCGAGCACGCCATGGGGACCATCGTCAACGGGATGGCGGTCCACGGCGGCCTGCGCCCGTACGGAGCCACGTTCTTCGTGTTCAGCGACTACATGCGCCCGGCGGTCCGGCTCTCTGCGCTGATGAAGGCGTCGTCGATCTGGGTGTGGACCCATGACTCCATCTTCCTCGGTGAGGACGGGCCCACCCATCAGCCGATCGAGCATCTTGCATCGCTCCGGGCGATGCCGAACTTGCGGGTGATCCGGCCGGCCGACGCCATCGAAGTCGTGGCCGGTTGGGAGATGGCCCTGAACCACCCGGTCGGGCCGACGGCGCTCGTGCTCAGCCGCCAAAACGTTCCGACTCTGAGTGGGACATCGGCGTCCGAGGCGAAGCGCGGTGGCTACGTGGTGCGAGAGGGGTCCGATGCGACGCTGGTCGCCACCGGCTCCGAGGTCCACGTGGGCGTTGCTGCTGCCGAGGAACTCGAGGCGACCGGAGTGTCGCTTCGGGTGGTGAGTCTGCCGTGCTGGGAGGTGTTCTTCGAACAGGATGCGGCCTACCGGTCCAGTGTTCTCGGGGATGGCCCGATCGCCTCGCTCGAAGCGGCTTCGACATTCGGATGGCAGGCGATCACGGGAACCGGCGGCCTCAACATCGGCCTCGACCGATTCGGCGCCTCCGCTCCCGACGACGTCCTCGCCGAGCAGTTCGGGTTCACCCCGACGGCCGTTGCCGCCAAGATCGCCGCATGGCTCGCCTGATTCCGCAACCCAGGGTTCGTGACCACAATTGCTGTGGAACTCAGGTCACGGTTCGATGACGTTCGAGCCGCTTCTCCTGCTTTCGATGTGGGCAGCCGGCCTCGCACTGACCGCTGCGGTCGTGGCGTGGTGGGACATCGTCGGCCGCGGCTACCTCTGGCTGACCGGTGCAACCGCCGCCGTGATAGGACTCGCCACGGCGTTCGATTCGACCCCGGGTGTCATCGCCGTGGCCTTCACTGTGATCGGGATCTCAGCTGCGGCACGACGGGTCGCATCGGCCGTGGCGTTCACCGGCGCCGGGCTCGTGTTTCTGGCTGTCGCTGCCGGGTTCGACGGGTGGCCGGCCGCAATCGCAGGATCTATGGCTCTCGGTGGCATCACCGGCGAGATGCTGTTGGGACATTGGTTCCTCATCGATCCTCAACTCCCGCGCTGGGCGCTGCGCCGACTCGACATCGCCGGAGGGGTCGGCGTTGTCGCCGAGATCGTCGTTGCGGCATCCAGAGGCACGCTCCGGCCTCCGACCGACCTGTTCGGATTCGCCTACCTGGCGCTGGCGATCACCTCGGTTCTCCTGGCGGTCGGGGTCTGGTATTCGCTCCGAGAGAAGGGATACGAAGGGGTGATGGCGGCAACCGGGCTGTCGTACTTGGCGACGCTGACCGTGCTCGCCGTGGCCTTTCTCGGTCGCGCACCGGTCGAAGAGCTACTCGGCATCGGTTGACCGCTCGGAGCGGTCGGCGCTCCTAGGCTGGGCGCATGCGTAGGCGAGTCTTCGCCCTGATCTTTCTCCTCGACCTGCTGTCGCTGGCAGCCGGTATGGTCGTCGCTTCGCTGATTGCGCTAGAGACCCCACTCCCGTGGCTGGCGCCGGCCTCGCTGGTTCGAGGTTCGGTCTTCCCACTGCTCGGCTCGTTGTTCACCGGTCTGGCGATCGGCTCGTACATATCGATGCGATCGTGGGGGACCGGAGTGCCCCGTCCGAGCTATGGGCGTGCCGTCACCATCGCTTCTACGACGCTGAGTGTCACTGCGCTGGCGATCGTCTTCCTCCGCTCGGAGAACTTCTACTTCTCGCGTCTGTTCATCGGGATCTCGCTCACGACAATGTTCCTGCTTGGTCTCGCTCATCGGGCCTATGCCCGCAGCAGGCCATGGACCGAGCCGATGGTGCTCATCAGCGGCGAGAAGGAACTGATGGACGCCATCACCGAGTCGCCGCACGCCAACGTCATCGCCACCTTCGAC
>JAHEDH010000019.1 GCA_024641285.1 bacterium
AATCGGGGTGAACAGGTCGTCGTGATCACCGCTACGGACGGCGCCGAGGGCGAGATCCACAACTACGAGGATCCCGAGTCGCTCAAGCCGCGCCTGGCCGAGATGCGGAGAGAGGAGATGGGGGCGGCCATGTCGATCCTCGGCGTCGAGCACCAGGAGTTCCTCGGGTACCGCGACTCCGGCATGATGGGAGAGCCCGCAAACCAGCATCCCGAGGCCTTCTGGAACGCCGACCTCATGGAGGCGACCGAGAAGCTCGTTTGGCTGATCCGCAAGTACACGCCGGAAGTCATGACGATCTATGACCCCTTCGGCGGATACGGCCACCCCGACCACATCAACGTCCACCGGATCGGGATGGCGGCCTATGTTGGCGCCCCCGACCTGTCTCGCTTCCCGCTTCAGGAGGGTGAGACCGACTGGCAACCCCAGAAGCTGTACTGGACGACCTGGCCGCGCAGCCGGGCGCGCGCCTTCGCCGACCTCAGGCTGGAAGCGGGCATGATCGATGCGGAGGACCATGTGAGGATGCAGCACGCAGGCACTCCCGACGAGCACATCTCGGCCTTCATGGACGTGTCCGACGTGCTCGATGTCAAGGAGAAGGCACTGCGGGCTCATCGCACGCAGATCCCCGAGGACTGGTTCCTGCTCAACATCCCTGAAGAGATGAAGCCGCAACTGCTGGGCAGGGAGTCGTTCGTCAAGATCTTCGATCGCGTTGGTGCTCCTGCGCAGGAGACGGATCTCTTCACCGGGCTGCGCTGACATGTCCGCCGCCTCACATTGGCGGGAACAGCTCGAAGCGTGGGCGCTGCCAGACGGTTTGTTGAGCACCGCCGAAGAGTCCCCATACGGCTGGTCACAGAGCCTGTGGAAGAGGCGAAGTGCAGTGGCGCATTCCACCGAACCCTCCGAGACGGTCCGGATCGTCTCCGACCTCATGCCGGAGCAGTGCACGCTGCTCGATATCGGTGTCGGGCGCGGCAGGGCATCGCTGCCGATCGCCGAAGGCCGCTGCCGGCTGACAGGTGTCGACGAGAGCCTCGAGATGCTCGCCGGGTTCGCCGAAGATGCACGGAACCGGTCGATGACCGTCGAGACCTACGAGGGGCGCTGGCCCGACATCGCCGCCAGGGTGCCTGCTGCCGACGTCGTCATGTCGGCGAACGTCGCGTACAACGTCGCCGACATCGTTCCGTTCATACAGGCGATGCTCGACCATGCTCGGGTCGCCGCCGTGCTCGAGATCACCGATCGGCATCCGTGGGCGCACCTGGCGCCTCTGTATCGCCAAATCCACGGCCTCGACCGCCCCGATGGCCCAACCGCCGAGGATCTCGTCGCTGTCATCTTCGAGATGACCGGCACCGAGCCGGAAGTCCATCATTGGGAGCGGCAGGGGCACGTCTGGTACGAGAGCTGGGAGGAACTCACCGACTACTACGGCCGGCGCCTGGTCGTGCCGAAGGCCGAGCGAGCTTCCCTGCGCCCGATCCTGGAGCCGCTGGTGATCGAGGAGGACGGCCTCCTCCGCGTCGGCGCCGACCCCACCCGTTTCGCGACGGTGGTGATTCGAGCGTCTCGATGAGCTGGCCGTCGGGCCGGGGCTGAGTTAGCCTTCGTAATGCCGATTCCGCGGCCGACAGCCGACGGCTGAAAGCCGACAGCGCCACTCCCCGCCCCAACCGTTCCCACCCGGAGGAACCTCGACGTGCTCATCGTGCGCGATCTCAAGATCGAGACCGGGCCCCGCGTCCTCATCGACGGGGCCAGCTTCAGCGTGCAACCCGGCGATCGGATGGGGCTCGTCGGCCGCAACGGCGCCGGCAAGACCACGCTGATGCGGACCCTCGTCGGGGAGACTCAACCGAGCGCCGGCACCGTGACGCGAACCGGACGGGTCGGGTACTTCTCCCAGGAGGCCGTCCTCCCAGGGCTCGAGCACGCCGGCATGACCGCGCTCGAGCGCATCCTGGCTGCCCGGGACATCGGAGCCATGCAACACCGGATCGAAGAGACCCGCAAGAAGATGGAGGCCTCCACCGGAGCCGAACGTGATCGCATGATCCACCGGTTCGCCCGCCTGCAGGACGAATTCGAGGCCAAGGGTGGATATGTCGCCGAGGCCGAGGCGAAACGGACGGCGGCGAACCTCGGGATCGACAACGAGGATCTCTCCCAGCCGGTCGCGACGATGTCCGGCGGTCAGCGCCGCCGGGTCGAGCTTGCGAGGATCCTGTTCTCCGAGACCGACGTCATGCTGTTGGACGAGCCCACGAACCACCTCGACCTCGACGCCAAGGCCTGGCTGGTGGACTACCTGATCGGCTACAAGGGCGCGTTGCTGGTCATCTCACACGACCTCCCCCTCCTCGACGAGGGCATCACATCGGTGCTGGCGCTCGAGCACCAGACCATCGAGACGTACCGGGGGAACTACTCGTCCTACCTGGTCGAGCGTGACGCTCGCCGCGCGCAGCGGGAACGCGAGCGTCGACAGCAGGACGCCGAGATCGCCCGACTCGAAGAGAACGTCCGCCGTTTCAAGGGCTCGTCGGAGAAGATGGCACGGGTGGCCAAGTCGATGGAGACCCGGGTCGAGCGGATGAAGACCGAGCTCGTTGAAGTCCAAAAGCGCGGCCGGAACGTCAAGGTGCAGTTTCCCCAACCCCAGAAGTCCGGCCGGGTTCCGCTCGAAGCGACCGGCGTCGCCAAGGCATACGGCGACAACGTGGTGTTCGTCGACGTCGACGTCGCCGTCGAACGTGGCGAGCACGTGATGATCATGGGCCTCAACGGGGCCGGTAAGACGACGCTGCTCAGAATCCTCGCCGGTGAGGAGACCGCCGACCTCGGCGACATCACGGTCGGGTACCAGACGACGCTCGGTTACTACGCCCAGGAACACGAGCAGATCCATGCCGGCGAGACCGTACTGGAGCACATGCGACGCGTGTCAGGCCTGCCCGATCTCCAGCTCCGCAGCCTGCTAGGTCACTTCCTACTCGCCGACAAGGTCGACCAGGACGGATCCACCTTGTCGGGCGGTGAGAAGACCAAGCTGGCGCTGGCCATGTTGATGACGTCGCGCCCCAACGTGCTGCTGCTCGACGAGCCGACCAACAACCTCGACCCGCAGGCGAAAGAGGCCCTCTTGGGCGCGCTGCTGCAGTACCAGGGCACCATCATCCTCGTGTCGCACGACACCGATTTCGTCGCAGAGCTCGCCCCCGATCGGGCGATCATGATGCCCGAGGGCTCGATGCACTACTTCGACGAGTCCATGCTCGAGTTGATCGCCCTCGCTTGAGGTCGCCGGGACCGTGCAGCCGACGGCGAGTCGCCTGAGATCAGCTGAACGCCGCCATCAGGGCGAGGCCGGCGAGCACGGCGAGCAGGATCGCAATGATGAACAGCACCCCGAACGGCAGGAGCACCGTTGCGACCGCACTGCCGTCACCGACCTCGTTGACTTCGCGGACCGCCCGGATCTGGATGACCAGCGAATAGACGAGCCCCACGAGACCCAGGATCGGCACGAGCCCCAGCGCAAACGGCGCAGCGGCGAATCCCATCGGGCGTACCAGCTGGATGTACGGGGCCTTGCCACCGAACATCTTCCCGACCAGGAACACGATCCCGGTCCACACGAACAGGCCGATTGCGCCGAAGATCGCCCCGAAGATGATTCCGCTCACGACCCCGGTATCACCCGAGATGCCGCTGATCGCCGCCGCCAGCGCCGAAACGCCCACGGCCACGCCGGTGGCGGTCTCGTCCTCTGCAATCTCCTTGAAGACGGCCGAGTCGAGCTTCAACACCCGTGTCAGCCGTTCGATGACCTGGTCCACAGCCACGCACCCTTCGTCGTAGTCGAGCGAGCGAAACGGATCATACCGATCGTCCATCAGAGCAGGCGGAACCATTCGTCGGTGCCTCCGTCGAAAGGCCCGTGGCCGAACTCGATCGCCTTCAGCACATGCTGGGTCACCGCTTCAGCGTCGACCACCAGCTCGTCTGGATAGTCGTACAGAGCTCGATGCTCTTCGAACCCGTCTTCATCGAGGACGGACACCTCGCCGTCCTGACCGACGACCACGTCCTGGTCGAGGTCGAACGCCTCGACGCGATCCGGCCCCTTCCACGTTGGTGGCGTCGAGATGTCGACATAGACGCTGAACCTCGGATCCGTCGGGCTGAAGATCGGAATGAACCATCAGTGATCACCGAGACCAGATCGTGAGGGTGCTTCTTCGCACGGGTCACCGCCGCGCTGGACGGTGCCACCGCTCCTCGGTCCGACCCACACCCCGTGTTCGTCCGCTCCGAGCCTCACCATGTCGTGTCGCCAGTGGAGGCGGTCGGGATACTTGTAGAACTGGATGGTGAACGGAGCCATCCGCTTCAGCGTAGGAAAGCGCTCTGAAGCGATGTCGGGGCCCCGGTCGAGCGGCACCCACCAACGAGGCCGTGACCGGGACGAGGGACCCTGGGATGATCGGAGTCCGAGATGGACAATGCGGCGTGAGACATCGGGCAGCCTTCTCCGGGTTGATCCTCTCCCTGACCTTCGCCGGCTGTGGGGCAGGGCAGACAACGATCGAACCCGAAACGGTGCGAATCGTGATGGGCGGCGACGTGATGCTCGGGCGCGCAATCGGTGCCCTGGTCCAGCGTGATCCCCACAGCATCCTCGCTGGTGTCGAGATGGAGCTGGCCTCCGCCGATCTGGCCATGGTCAACCTGGAGTCCCCGCTCACCACGCGACCGGCAGTGGAGGACATCCAGTACGACCTGCGAGCAGATCCGGCTGCTGCCGAAACGCTGTCCGGCGTCGGCATAGATCTCGTCTCGGTCGCGAACAACCACGCCGGCGATGCCGGGCCCATGACCGTGCTGGACACGGTGGGTGCACTCACTGATGCAGGCATCGGGGCCGTCGGAGGAGGCACCGATTCCGACGACGCACTGGCCGCGGCCGCCCGAACGATCGGCACGACGAGTATCGGGGTGTTGGCGTTCGACGCAACCGGGCTCGGGCCCGAGGCGGATGACGACTCGCCAGGCGTGGCACGGTGGGACGATGTGGCCTCACCGGTGCTCGTTGCCCACATGCGAGAACGCGTCGATGTCCTGGTGGTGTCGATCCACGGCGGTGCGGAATACCTCGTCACGAGCGACGCCACCATTCGCGGCATCGTCTCGAAGCTCGCCGAACTCGACGTGGATGTGGTCTGGGGGCACGGACCGCATGTCGTGCACGACGTCAGCGTCATCGACCCGGACGGCAACGGCCGGGTCACCGTTGCTGCGTCGAGCCTCGGGAACCTCGTGTTCGATCAGTCGAGACTCGGAACCGATCGTGGGATGTTGTTCGAAGTGATGGCGAGCAACGTCGGGGTCGTCGCCTATCGAATCGGAGACACCGAGATTGCCGGTGGGCGGGTCTCGTTCACCGGCTGGCAGCTTCCGGATGGTCCTGCTGCCCTGCTCGCCGGAGACTGGTGGGGGTTGACTGATGTCTCGCCACCCACCGCGCCATCCCCGACCGAGCGCGATCTGAGCGGATTCGAGCAGGGCGACGTCGTGTTCGCGGCCGAAGGCGATGTGGACCGGGACGGAGACTCCGAGTTGGTCGTTTCGTTCTGGCGACCGTTCCGGGCCGCTCCGCTCAACCAGCTGTTGGCTCATGTGCGGTGGACCGACGCCGCCGGACGGTCCGCCCACCTCGGGGTGTTCGAGCCGAGCGATCTCTCGCCAGTCTGGGTGGCGTCGGCAATGGTGCGGCCCATAGCGGAGATCGTCGTGTGCGATGGGAGCATCGCCGTCACCTACACGAGCCTCGACGATGACGCCGCTACGGGAACCGGCGCGTGGGAGTGGAACGGCTTCGGTTGGGACGAGGCGTCCGATCTACGAGGTCTCCGCACGATGGGCTGCCGCGACGTCGACGGTGGCGGTGCGGAGGATCCCGTGGTCGGGCCGTCGACAACGGATGAGCCGTAGTGCTCTGGGCGCCCCAGGGCGGGAGTCGTAGCGTCGGCCGAGGACTTGATCGATCGAAAAGGGAGACTCTCTCATGAGGCGGTTGTCGATTCCACTGCTTGCGCTGGCGCTTGCCATCGGCTCGTGCACTTCGGCCACCGAGCCATCCACCACCACCGGTGCCCCCGAGACGACGAGCACAACAGGGCCCGCATCCTCGACGACGCTGACCACGCCGCCCGGGCCCTCCGACCTGGCACTGGAGCCCTTCGCCTCGTTCGCCGAGATTCCCCTGCTGTCGAACGAGTTGCCCTATGCGGGACCGGCCACGCCGAGATCGATGAACGACGTCGTCCAAGCAGCACCGCTGATCGACGAACTCTCCGATCCGGCTCTGAGAAGTCGCCTGGAGGAGCTCGGGTTCGCAGTCGTCCCGGGTGACGCTCTGCTGTTCCACCACACCTACGGCGTCAGCGAATACGAGCCCTATCCGGTGTTCGTGACCACAGATGCGGCGTTCAATTCCTGGCATCTCGTCTTCGACAAAGTTCTGCGTGATGCAGAGGAACGCGAGTTGCTGCCAGTCCTCGAGCGACTCGTGACGAGACTCGTCGAAGCGGCACGCGCCCAGCGGGTCGAGTACGCAGACACGACTATGGCCGATGCCGCCGACAGGGCAGCCCAGTTCTATGAGGCGGCCGCAACCTTGCTCGAGCTGGACGTCGGCCCGATTGGCGCATTGGCATCCGATGAGGTTGCCCTGGCGCTCGCCCACGACTCGGTGGCCGCCTCACCCACGATTGGCACCAGTCCGTGCTCGCCCGACTCTCCCGCGAGCTGTGTCCGATATGCGCTCTTCAAACCTCGAGGTCACTACACGCGATCTCCTGATCTCGAACGGTTCTTCCGAGCGATGTCACTTCTCGGCAACGCCCCGATCACGCTCGATCCGGATTCGCTGACCGTGGGCATCATGGTTGTCCGACCTCTCGTGACAGACGAGTCCTCGACCCGCGACTGGCAGCTGATCTACGAACCATCGGCGTTCCTCGTGGGGGCGGCCGACGACTACACGCCGTTCGAGTTGGCGACTGTCGCCGCAGACGTCACGCCGGATGGTGTCGTCGCGCCGGTCGAACTCTCCGATCCGGTCGTGTTGGAGGAGATAGCCAACGGTTTGAGAGCATTGCGGCCCGTTGAGATCAATCCCGAGGGCGGCTCGGTCCGCCTGATGGGTGTGCGATTGACACTCGATTCGTACGTCATCGACCAGCTCGTGTATCCGAACGTCGATCGATTCGTGGCGTCGGCTCGGGATGTCGCCGCGGCCTTCGGCTCCGATTGGGCCCTCGCCACGATGGAGGCCGACGGATACGCCGCGTACGACGGCTACCGCGAACAGCTCCAGGGGCTGCGAGCGCAGATCGGCGGGCGAACGGCCGAGGATTGGTCCAGGACGGTGTACGACGCCTGGCTCTATGCCCTCGATGCCACCTGGGCGACCCGCGGGGCTGCTTTCCCGGACTTCATGCAGACAGAGCCCTGGGAGGCGAAAGCACACCAGACCGGATTCGGCTCCTACACCGAGCTGAAGCACGACACCATCCTCTATTCGAAGCAGGCCATCGCTGAAGGCGGCAACGGCGCAGAGCTGCCACCGCCGCCCAGACACTGGGTCGAGCCTGATCCGGTCGTCTACGAGAGGATTGCCGCGGCCGCAGTGCTGCTCCGTGAGGGCTTGACCTCCCGCAACTTGATCGACGCGCAGATGAAGGGAGTCCTCGTCGAGATCGAAGACGAGATGAGTCTCTTGTCTCGGAGTGCGAGGTCGGAGCTGGCGGCCGAGCCGATCTCCGAAGAGGACAACCTGAGGCTGCAGCACGTCGGGTCATGGCTGGAGAGCATCTGGCTCTACACCAGCGATCTGGACCTCGTGGGAGTCGACGGTGGGCCGGATGAGGAGTCGGCGCTCGTCGCCGACATCTTCGAATCCGCCACCGAGGGAGCCCTCGAGCTCGCTACCGGCAGGATCGACTGGATCTACGTGATCGTTCCTGGTGACAGCGGCGGCTTCCAGATCGCCCGCGGTGGGGTCTACTCGTTCTACGAGTTCTGGCAAGACCCCTCGGACCGGCTGACCGACGAGGAGTGGAGGGCCATGCTCGACGGCGGCGATGCTCCCGCCCGCCCCGGCTGGGCAGATGTCTTCCTGGTCCGATGAATCAAACGTGTGCGAGCCTTGTCTGGGCGGGCCCATCCGAAGGTGGTGAGGTAGCTTCGAACCATGGAGCTGAACGAAGCTGCTGCCTCGCTGCTCGAGGCGGCAGCTGATCCAGGCAAGGCACCGGCGATGGCCGCGTACCTCAAGACCGACATGGCCTTCTATGGAGTCTCCGCGCCCGCTCGCCGCCAGATCTCGAGGACGCTGGCCGGCGCTCACGCCCCCGCCACCAACGAGGAGTATCGGATGCAGGTCGCCGGCCTCTGGGAGCGGCCGCATCGCGAGGAGAGGTATCTCGCAGTCGACTGGGCTCGTCGGCACCGGCGCTTCGTCTCCATGGACAACATCGATCTGTACGAGCGGATGGTCGTCGAAGGCGCCTGGTGGGATCTCGTGGATGACGTCGCCGCCAACATCATTGGTGAGGTCGTCCGAGACGACATGGAGGCGATGGGTCCGATCCTCGAGAGATGGCTGACCGGCGACGACCTCTGGCTTCGGCGTACGGTCATCCTCTGCCAGCTGAAGTCGAAGGAGCGTACGGACACCCGTCTGCTCTTCGATGCCTGCGTGCGCACCGCCCACGAGACGGAGTTCTTCATTCGCAAGGCGATCGGGTGGGCGCTGCGCCAACACTCCAAGACCGACCCCGACGCAGTTCGCGATTTCGTCGAGCGGCATCGCAGCGACCTGTCGGGTCTCAGTCTGCGGGAGGCGACCAAGTACCTCTGAGCATGCAATCCTGAATCGATGCGACGTCTGATTCTCCTCCGCCACGGCAAGTCCGATTGGCACGCGCCCTATGGATCCGATCACGAGCGGCCACTGAGCCGGCGGGGAATCGGCGCCGCCGAGACGATGGGGCGAGTCCTCGCACGAGCCGGTCTGGTGCCTGACCTCGCTATCACTTCCTCCGCCGTTCGGGCGAGGAACACTTTGGAGTTGGCGAGCACCGCCGGGGACTGGTCGTGCGCGATCTCGGTGGCCGACGGGCTCTACGGGGCGACGACGGCCGGGGCGCTCGAGGTCGCTTCCGATGTTCCGCCTGGGGTTTCGACCCTCATGCTCGTCGGGCACGAACCCACCTGGAGCGAGCTGACTCACCACCTGACCGGTGGGTACGTGACCGTGAAGACGGCGACTGTGATCGGCATAGATCTCCCGATCGATACGTGGCGCCATGTCGACACGCAGGGGAGTCTGGCCTTCCTGTTCCAACCGAGGGGGTTCGCCGAATGGCCATTCGCCTGAGGCGCCTGCCGCTGGGCTCGAGGAGTCGATGTGCTGGGTTGCGGGCGATGCAATGCTCGATTGCGCCGCCGTTTCTCGGACCCCGGGGGGTCGCGTAGGGGCGACCCTTGGGTCGCCCGCGGCCGGGGCCGTCTTCGAACATGCGTCCCGGGCCAGGAGCGGAGTCACTCGGGTTGCCCGGTGCCGGTTCACCGATCGGCGCGCACCTTGCGGATTCTGATCGGGCCTGTCGCCGTCGACGGATCCACGACCCGACC
This sequence comes from bacterium, assembly GCA_024641285.1. Lineage (GTDB taxonomy): Bacteria > Actinomycetota > Acidimicrobiia > Spongiisociales > ZC4RG35 > JAHEDH01. The sequence goes on from JAHEDH010000019.1 coordinate 9,718, forward strand.
GTTCTGGGTGATCTCCACTTGGCCCGACGCCACGAGTCGGCGCGCCGCCATCCGGGTGTCCTCCATCAGGTCGCGCCAATCGACGGGCTCAACAGCACGGGCTGCGTCCGACGGGCAGATCGTGCCCGTTTGCAGAAGATCGAGAATCGCCTTCTCCAGGTCTCTGTCACGCTCGACGAGCTTGCGCCGCCGACAAGCGTCCGAGCAGTAGCGGACGTCCTCCCAGTCCCGCTCCCATTTCTTGCGCCACTCGATCCGGCGGCCGCACACCGCACATGCTTTGTCCGGATGTGTCACCGGTCGGTCAGTCGACGGTCCAGGTTCCTTGGGATGCGAGGAGCGAAGCCAGATCGCCGGGACCGCGCTTGGATTGTGCCTCGACCAGTTGGGCCGACATCGCAGACTCGTAGGTGGGGCGCTGGACATTGCGGAAGATGCCCAAGGGGGTCATGCCGTCGGGGTGGTGGCTCAACCGACTCAGCGAGAAGGCGATCGTCGGGTCCTGACGCGCCGGGTCGTGCACGAGGATCTCGGAGGGATCCACCGCAGCTCTGTCGACGACCTGGCAACGGCCATCACGGAACACGACGGCTTTCTCGTCCTCGGCCCCGAAGATGATCGGCTTGCCGGCCTCGAGGTTGATCCGGTTGTGCTCGCGTTCTCCCTTGCCGGTGAGCGCGATGAAGGCCTTGTCGTTGAAGACGTTGCAGTTCTGATAGATCTCGATCAGTGCGGAGCCCTGGTGGTCATAGGCGGCCTGGAGCAGGGACTGCGTGTGATTGCGGTCCATGTCCAGCGTGCGGCCCACGAACGACGCTTCTGCGCCCAACGCGAGCGAAACCGGATTGAACGGGAAGTCGATCGAGCCCATCGGCGTCGACTTCGTCCGTTTGCCCACTTCGGAGGTGGGGGAATACTGGCCCTTCGTGAGCCCGTAGATCTGGTTGTTGAACAGCAGGATCTTGATGTTCATGTTGCGCCGGAGGGCGTGGATCAGGTGGTTGCCGCCGATCGACAGGGCGTCACCGTCGCCGGTGATCACCCACACCGAGAGATCGGGCCGGCTCGCACTCAGGCCGCTGGCGATGGCCGGCGCACGCCCGTGGATGGTGTGCATCCCGTAGGTGTTCATGTAGTAGGGGAAACGGGATGAACAGCCGATGCCGGAGATGAACACGATCTCCTCGCGCTTCACCCCCAGCTCGGCCATGAACCCCTGAACGGAGGCGAGGATCGTGTAGTCCCCGCAACCGGGGCACCAGCGAACCTCTTGGTCCGTCTGGAAATCTGCGCGTGTGTATGTGGGTGTGGTCATTCTGAGATCATCTCCATGATCTTGTCTTCGATCTCGGACACTTTGAACGGTTCGCCGGCGACCTTGTCGAGACCGACGGCAGTCGACAGGAACTCCGCCCGCAGCAGGAACCGGAGCTGACCCGAGTTCATCTCGGGAACCAACACCTTCTCGAACCGATCGAGGACCTCACCGAGGTTGGCCGGGAACGGGTGGAGGTGGCGCAGGTGGGTGGTCGCCACCTTCTCGCCTCGTTTCCTCAGGTTCCTGGCGGCCGCAGTGATCGGGCCGTGGGTCGAGCCCCATCCGATCACGAGGATGTCGGCGTCCTCATCGCCGTCGATCTCCACCGGGGGGATGTCGTTGGCGATGTTGTCGATCTTCCAGCTCCGGGTGTCGGTCATCAGTTGGTGGTTGTTCGGGTCGTAGGACACGTTGCCGGTGATCGAGTCCTTCTCGAGCCCACCGAGGCGGTGTTCCAGCCCGGGCGTGCCGGGAACGGCCCACGGGCGGGCAAACGTGTGGACGTCTCGCAGGTACGGCAGGAACTTGCCGTCCGGGCCGTTGGGCTGTGTGGCGAAACGCACGCTCAGATCGGGCAGATCCTCGACGTTCGGCAGACGCCATGGCTCGGTGCCGTTCGCGACCTGGTTGTCGGACAGCAGGATGACCGGTGTCATGTACTTGAGGGCGATCCTGGCCGCCTCGATGGCGGTGTCGAACGCGTCCGAAGGCGACGCGGCGGCGACCACCGGAAGCGGCGATTCACCATGACGTCCGAACAGCGAGAACAACAGATCGGTCTGCTCGGGTTTGGTCGGCATCCCCGTCGAGGGTCCGGCCCGTTGAACGTTGACCACGATCATCGGGAGCTCGGCCATCATCGCCAGCGAGATCGCCTCGGACTTCAGGGCGATGCCGGGGCCGGATGACCCGGTCACGGCGAGGGAGCCGCCGAACGCCGCTCCGATGGTGGATCCGACGGCCGCGATCTCGTCCTCTGCCTGGAAGGTCCGGACGCCGAAGTTCTTGTGTCGCGACAGCTCGTGGAGAACATCGGATGCAGGCGTGATCGGATAGGTGCCGTAGAACAGCGGCAGGTTGGCCTGCTGGGCAGCCGCCACCAGTCCCCACGCCAGAGCGGTGTTCCCGTTCACGTTCGTGTACGTGCCGGGTTGCAGCGGAGCGGGCTTGACGAGGATCGTCGACCTGGTCGCCTCGGTGGCGAACCCGAAGGTGTATCCGGCTTCGAGCGCGGCGATGTTGGCGGCGGCGACGTCTGCTTTGTTGGCGAACTTGTCGTTCACCCATTTGACCGTCGGCTCGGTCGGGCGGTTGAAGAGCCAGCTGAGCAGCCCGAGCGCAAAGAAGTTCTTCGAGCGCAGCACGTCCCGTCCCGAGACGCCGGTGTCCTTGACCGCCTCCTTGGTCAGTGACTCCATCGGAACCTTGATGACCTTGAACCCGACCAGGGTGTCATCCTCGAGAGGATTCGACTCGTAGCCCGCCTTGGAGAGATTCCGCTCTACGAACGCCTCCTCGTTGAGGATGACGGTTCCACCCTTGCGGAGATCCGGCAGGTGCTTCTTCAGCGCAGCCGGGTTCATCGCCACCAGACAGTCCGGGTCGTCGCCGGCCGTGAGGATGTCGTCGTGGGCGATCTGGATCTGGAACGAGCTCACGCCGGGCAGCGTGCCGGCGGGTGCCCTGATCTCGGCGGGGAAGCTCGGGAGGGTCGCCAGGTCGTTGCCGAACACGGCCGAGGCATCGGTGAACCTCGACCCGGCCAACTGCATGCCGTCGCCGGAGTCCCCGGCCATGCGGATCACTACCCGGTCGACCTCGGTCGCATCCGTGTCGGAGGGAACATCGAGCGTGGCGGTCTCATCGCTCACAGCTTGTCACTTTCGTCGCGTTTGGATGTGGGCGTCGTGGGGTGGGGCATCCCACCCGGCCCAGCGATCAGAAAGTGTACGTCGATTGCCGCGTAATCCCAGGTTTGCCGGCTCGGCCCCGAGAGGGTCGCCACCGAGCCTCTTCAGATCTGAGGATCTCGCATCACACCGTGCTCGACGAGTGTGGCAGCGACGTCGAGCAGTCGGTGCTCGGACCAGTCGGGTGCGACGATCTGGAGCGCAGGCGGCGGGTTGCCCTCGGTGGCGAGCGGCCCCACCAGCGCCGGACATCCGGCGACGTTGACCAGGGCCGTGAAGTAGGACAGGGCCGACCGATAGAAGACATCCCCGCGGATCGTCGGGACCATGTCTTCGCCGATCGTCTTCGAAGTCACGCCGGTGGCCGGGGTGATGATCAGGTCATGGGCGACGAAGAGCTGTTCGAAGTGACGCTTGATCTCCGATCGCCAGGCGTGCGCCGCGACGTAGTCGTCGCTACCGAGGCCCATGGCGTACTCCAGCCGCTTGTGGACGTCGGCACCGTATTCCCTGCCCTCTTCGAACCAGGTTCGGTGGACGGAGGCCGCCTCTGCCGCGCTGAGGTCGACGAGGTGGCCGGGAAGCGAGATGACCGGGTCGGTTACCGTCTCGACGGTGGCACCCAGTGCGGCGAGCCTGGTGACCGCCTCGGCGAACGCTGCGGCCACCGCCTCGGAGGTCGGCGCGTCATCGATCCAGGGAACGGGCACGGCGATCCGGACGCCGTTGAGATCCGGACGCGCACCTCCAGGTGAGGTCTGCGGCCGCTGAGCCGACCATGGGTCGGACGGATCGTGCCCCGACATCACCTGGTATGCGACGGCGAGATCCCCGACCGTCGCTGCGATCGGGCCGACGGTGTCGAGCGACGCAGCCAGCGGGAAGACGCCGGTGAGCGGGATTCGCCCGTGGGTGACCTTGAGTCCGTAGACGCCGCACAGTGCGGCTGGCACGCGGACCGAGCCGCCCGTATCCGTCCCGATGGCGATCGGCACCTGACCCGCTGCGACCGCGGCGGCCGAGCCACCCGAGGACCCACCGGCCGACGTGCTGGTGTCGAGCGGGTTCCGGACCGGGCCGAACCAGGGGTTCTCCGACGAGAAGCCGTACGCGAACTCGTGCAGGTTCGTGCGGGAGACGATCACTGCACCGGCCGCTTCGAGCCGGTCGACCACCGTCGCCGACCGGTCGGGGATCGACGAGTAGAACTTGGAGCCGCATGTCGTCGGGCGGCCGGCGTGGTCGATGATGTCCTTGAGTGCGATCGGGACCCCGGCCAACGGCCCGGTCGTGTCGCCGGCCGCATCGAGTTCGTCCGCCCGCAACAGGGCGCGCTCGGCGTCGATCAGCGTTGTCGTGTTCAGCCGTTCCTGCTGGCCTTCCGTGGTGATGAGGCTGCCCTGGACCGTGTCCCTCACCGTGCGCTCATCCCTTCTCAGCTGGGCGACGATCTGGGCGGCGGAGAGCATCGATTCACTCGCTCCACGACGGGGTCTGGTCGCGGTCGAAGAATCCGATCCAGAGCTTTCCAGGCGGCACCACCATCGTCTCGCCGTCGCTCGTCAGAGTGAATGTGTCTCCGAGCGTGTCCCGTTCCCACGTGCCTACCGTCACCCGTCCATCGGCGAACACGTAGGCGTTGCCGGATCCGACCGACTCGACGGCCTTCGCCGGCCCCCCGCCAGGGGGCGGGCTCTGGGTGTAGGTGAGCATCTCGAGCACGACCATGGTCTCTGCCCACATCTGCTCCTGCTCCCCATCGGGAAGAACCCAGTTGTGCGTCACTCCGTTGGTGGTCTTGGTGTACTTCTCGCCGTCCCACGCCCAGCGGACGACGAGACCGGAGATGAACGGGAGCGTGATCTCGGTGGCGGCATCGGCATCGTTCGGCATCTCACCGAACGCCCACAGTGGCTGGGGCGGCGCGTCCTCGTAGCCGAGTGAGTCGGCGAGCTGCCGGATGGCCGGCGTGTTTCCGTAGAGGTTGTGGGGTGCGCTGCGCGAGCTGGATCGGAACGTCTGTGGTCGCCCGACCTCGCCGATGATCTTGGTTCCCGTGTCGCGGACCAGCGAGGCGACCCAGTCCTGACCGCCCGACGTGACCAGCGGGGCGTCGAAGAGCCTCGCCAGCTGGCCGTCGGTCGGTCTCATGGACCGGATCGGCCCGACCGTCTCTGCCTCTCCGGTGTGGAAAACGGCCGCCAGACGGGTCGTCCCCTCCACCATCAGCTCGATGACGGCGTCGGCCTCGGAGAGCCCTGTCTGAGGGCGAGCATTCGGGTGGTTGTCGATCTTGACGACCAAGGCTCTGCGGTCCAGCAGCGCCTCGTCGTCGACGACGAGGCCGTTGATCGGCGACGTCGGGCCATCGGTGCTCGGCGCCTCGGTCGTGGTCGTCGTCGGCGGCAGGGTGGTCGTGGCTCTCGTGACGGTCGTGGTGGGAGCCAACGTCGTGGTCGTGCTCTCGACGGCATCGGCACCCGAACAGGCGGCGAGCGCGAGAGCAGCAACCAAGAGGAGGGAGGTGAGGCGCATCGCCGTCATGCTAGGTCGATCCACGGAATCCGAGAGACGGCGCTCGACGCTACGACTGTCCGAAGCCTCCGACCACTGGCAGGTCTTCAGGAACCGAATCCGGGTCGTCGACGGCGATGGCGAACTCGATCCCGTCAGCCGAGCTGCGGAGCACATAGAGCGCTTCGATGTTGACACCGGCCTCCGCCAGTTCCCTCGTCACACGGGCGAGACTCCCGGGTTCGTCGGAAAGATGGGCTGTCAACACGCGATGCTCGGTGTTGACCAGCCCCGCCTCTGCCAGGACGTGGCGGGTGGTCGTCTCGTTGTCGGTGATGAGTCGCACCACGCCATTGCCGTTTGCACCCCAGGCGCTCATCGCCTCGATGTTGATCCCGGCATCTCCGAGCACGTCCGTCAGCGACGAAAGCGCCCCCGGATGATTGTCCAGCCGGACCACGAACTCGATCATGCGCTCAACCATACGCGAGTTGCACTCGGCTCGCCGAGTTGACCGCCGCTCGTCTTTCGGCGGAACGTGGCGGGGTGACCGCGAGGGCAGACGGCATCGCATCGAAGATGCTGTCAGCTATGCGCTATCCGTCGTCCGTCATCGGCTCGAGGTGATCCCAGATGACCGAGAGCCGACGGCAGCTCTGGCCGGCGGCGACACGGGCTGTTCGATTTTGCGGGCGCGCGAAAAGGGTGGTCGGTGTTCCCGTTCCCATCGCCGTCGGTCTACATTCCCGGTGTGGGCTTGTTCGATGGATACTCGTCAGAGGGGTTCTCCGAGATCGGGGAGCCGGGTGCGATTCGACCTCACTACGCACCGCTGATCGATCGGCTCGAACAGTTCGGTCCCGACGAGTTCGCCGACCGGGTCCGCATGTGCGACACGACCTTCCAGCGTCAAGGCATCACGTTCGCCGTCTACGGAGCCGAGGAAGGCGCCGAACGCGTATGGCCACTCGACCTGATCCCCCGCATCATCCCGGCGGACGAATGGCTCCATGTCGAGGCGGGGCTCAAGCAGCGGGTCCGCGCACTGAACGCCTTTCTCGACGATGTGTACGTGGGGGAGCAGGCTTCCCTCAACGAGGGCATCGTCCCGCGGTGGCTGGCCGAGTCCGCCGACGGCTATCTACCCGAAGTCCAGGGCATCGAGGTACCCGAAGGCTCCCGCTGTGGGATCTCCGGCATCGATCTCGTGCGCGACGACCAGGGTGTCTACCGCGTACTCGAGGACAACGTCCGAGTCCCGAGCGGCATCTCCTACGTGATCGAGAACCGCATCGCCATGACCCGGGTGCTGCCTGTGGCGTTCTCGAAGTACCGCGTGCGCCCTGTCGGGCACTACGGAGCCAGTCTCTCGAAAGCTCTGCGACAGTCGGCGCCGGCAGGGATCTCAGACCCGGTGATCGTGGTGCTCACCCCCGGCTCGTACAACTCGGCATACTTCGAACACGCCTTTCTCGCCCGCCAACTCGGCGCACAACTCGTCGAGGGTCGAGACCTCGTCGTTCGGGATCACTCCGTCTACATGCGCACCACTCACGGGCTGCAAAACGTCGACGTCATCTACCGGCGGGTGGGCGACGAATTCATCGATCCGGTCGTCTTCCGACCCGATTCGGTGCTCGGCGTTCCGGGCCTGATGTCTGCGGTCCGCGCCGGGACGGTCACGTTGGCGAATGCCGTCGGCAACGGGGTCGCCGACGACAAGGGCATCTACCCCTTCGTTCCGGACATGATCCGGTACTTCCTCGATGAGGATCCGATCCTCCCCAACGTCACGACCTACCTGCCATGGGAGCCGGACCAACTCGACGAGGTGCTCTCCCGGCTCGACGAGCTCGTGGTCAAGCCCGTGGCCGAGGCCGGTGGCAAGGGGATCGTGATCGGCCATCAAGCCGACGAAGAGACGCTGCGCCGCACCGCCGAGCAACTTCGCTCTGATCCGCGTGGCTACATCGCCCAGGAGGTGGTCCAGTTGAGCACCCATCCGACGTTCGTCGATGGGCATCTCGGGCCGCGTCACATCGATCTGCGGCCATTCGTTCTGTCCGGCGGGGGCGAGATCGAAGTGATTCCTGGAGGCCTGACGAGGGTCGCTCTCCGTGAAGGGTCCCTCGTCGTCAATTCCTCGGCGGGTGGCGGGTCTAAGGACACCTGGGTGCTGGTGGGCGAGACATGATGCTCTCACGCCACGCCGAAGACCTCTTCTGGGTGGGCCGCTACATGGAGCGGGCGGAAAACACCGCCCGGATGCTCGATGTCACCTATCACTCCGCACTCGAGGCAGGCTCGGACCGGACTGCTGACGAAGTGTGGGGTGACCTCTATGCGATCCTGATGCTCGATGAAGACGAGAGCGCAGGGCTCGGTGGTGGACCCGCGCTGATCTTCGACACGTCCCTCTCGTTCTCGATCCGATCGACGGTGACCAAGGCGCGAGAGAACACTCGAGGCACCCGCGAGCTCGTGTCCGCCGAGGTGTGGGAGGCAGTCAACTCACTCCACCTCGAACTCCAACGGTCGGCCTCGACAGAGATCCACGACGACCGACCGTACGACGTGCTGCGGATGACGAAAGTGTGGGCACAGACGTTCTCGGGCGCCGTGTACACGACGATGGCCCGAGGCGACGGGTTCCGGTTCATCCAGATCGGCCAGATGCTGGAGCGAGCCGTCACGACCGTACGAACCCTCCAGGTGTGGAATCAGCGCCTGAGCACCCATCCGGCTGCGTCTGCCCACGCCGAGTGGGTCAAACTACTGAAGTCCGTCTCCGGCCACGAGGCCTATCTCCGTACCCACCGTGCGCAGATCAGCTCTGGCCGGGTGATCGATTTCCTCACGCAGTCCAGCGATTTCCCGAGAAGCGCCGTGTTCTGTCTGCGAGGCGCAGAGGAGAACCTCATGCCGATGGTCGTCGGTGAGACCGGAGCCTCGGCGAGGCGGCTGCTCGGCCGGGTCCGCTCCACCGCCGAGTTCTCCGAGCCCTCGACGCTCGATCATCACGGCCTCTCGGAGCTGCTGGCCCACATCGAACAGGAGATCCTGCGTGTCGGCATCGAGATCGATCGGGCGTACTTCCGTCCGGGTTCGGCCGTGATGCACGCGTTCGAGACCTTCTGATGCACCTCGACATCCGGTATGTGACCCGCTTCGATTACCCCACGCCTGTGTGGGAGTCACAGAACCTGCTCAGGGCGTGCCCCATCGACTCGCCGAGTCAGAAGCGGCTCTCGTATCAACTCGAGGTCGAGCCCGCAGCGGATGCCATGTGGTACATCGACCGGTGGGGCACCCGCGTCGACACCTTCGGAGTTCTCGACCCCCACACCGAGTTGGTCGTGACCGTCACCACCTCGGTGGAGACCACCGAGCCCCTCCAGCCGTCCGGCGGTGCAACGCTCCTCGATCTGTACGAGGAGAACCGTGACGGGCGGCTTTGGACCTTCCTCCACTCCAGTCGGCACACGGAGTGGAAGGGGGCCATCGTCGACGTCGCCGGTGAGGTGGCGGCGGGGTCGGACGATCTCGTCTCCGCGATTCGAGACATCGCGGCGATCGTGAACGGCCACCTCGACTACCGACCTGGAGCGACCGAGATCGGCGTCACCCCCGAAGCGGTGTGGGCCCAGGGTGCCGGCGTCTGCCAGGACTACGCCCACGTGATGATCGCCATGCTGCGTAGCCAGGCCATCCCGGCCCGATACGTCTCCGGCTATTTCTACGCAACCGATGTGTCGGGAGGCGGCACGCCTGAGACGCCGGAAATCACCGTCCACACCCATGCCTGGGTCGAGGTGTGGGTCCCGGGTTTCGGCTGGTGGGCGATCGATCCGACCAACGACCAGGCGGCAGGAGAGCGTCACGTCACCGTCGGCCAAGGCCGCGATTACGACGACGTGCTGCCGATGCGCGGCGTCTACTTCGGGGACTCCGACCACGTGCTCGCCACCCACGTGGTCATGTCCGTTTCCGGCGTCGGCGCCAGAACCATCCCCGAGATCGACCCCGAGCTCCGCCACCAGATCGACCAATAGCGGTCCACGTTCCACGTTCCACGCTCCACGTTCCGCGCTCCACGTTCCGCGCTCTCGCTCGGCGCTCGCTCGCAGTTGCGTTGAGTTGGTACCCGCTTTCGGCTTTCGGCGTGCGGCGTGCGGCGTGCGGCGTGCGGCGTGCGGCGTGCGGCGTGTGGCGTGTGGCGTGTGGCGTGTGGCGTGAGAACGCCGTCAGCCGAGCGCCTGGGACAGGTCGGCCCACAGGTCTTCGGGGGCTTCGATGCCGACGGAGAGGCGGATCAGGCCTGCGGGGAGGTGCTCCTGGCCCGCAACGGCGGCCCTTCGCTCCATCGTCGATTCGACCCCGCCCAGCGACGTCGTGTGGTGGACCAGGCGGATCGACCGACACACCCGGTCCGCGGCCTCGGCGCCGCCCCGAACCTCGAAGGACACCATCGCCCCGAATCCGTGGAGTTGGGCCGCCGCCACGGCATGGCCCGGATGCGTTTCGAGGCCGGGATATCGCACACCGTCGACCCGGTCGTCGGCTGCCAAACGCCGTGCGAGGGACGCTGCCGTTGCCTGGCTGCGCTCGAGCCGCACCGCCAGTGTTCTCACCCCTCGGGCGGCGAGAAACGCCTCGAGGGCGCCGGGAGTGGCGCCACCCAGGCTGCGCCGTCTCGACAGCCGTTCCCCGAGCCCCTCGTCGCGGACGACCGTCGCTCCCATCATCAGGTCGGAGTGGCCCCCGATGAACTTCGTCACCGAATGAACGGCGATGTCGGCCCCCGATTGGAGCGGTCGCTGATTCAGGGGAGTGGCGAACGTGTTGTCGACCGCCAGCAGCCCGGACCGGGGTGCGGAGGCGATCGCCGCGAGATCGGCGATCTCCAGCAGCGGATTGGTCGGTGACTCCACCCACGCCAGATCGGCTCGAGAGATGGCCTCGATCCAGCGGGTCGTTTCGGTGACGGCGATCTGTTCGGAGGTGAAGCGCCCGGCTGCGACGCCGTCGGCGACGACCATGGCGACTCCCTGGTAGCAATCGGACGGCAGGACCACGTGCCCGCCGACGGGAACGAGATCGATGACCGCCGATGCGGCGGCCATCCCCGTCGAGAAGGCGATCGCAGATCCCCCTTCGAGCCCGCCGAGAACGGCCTCGAACGCCTCCCAGGTGGGCGTACCGGTGCTGCGGGCATACGACGAGGCATCGGTGAAGTTCGAGGCCGCCACGATCGGCGTGTTGAGCGGCTCGTCGCCTCCCTGCGGTCGACCCGCCCAGACGACCCACGAGTCGGCCGACATGCCGAGGTCACTCACCACAGCTGAAGCCCCCGACGATCTCGGTCGCCGTGTCGTCGTCGTTCAATCCGGTCAGGAACCCGATCAGGTATCCGTCACCTGGGGGATCGATCTCGAACACCGCCGTTTCGTAGACGGGATGGATCTCGAAGTTGGCGTCGTCGCCGTAGGCGTCATCGATCTCTGCGACGGTGGATCCGAGGCCCACGCCCCGAGTCGTTGCGAAGACGAGGTCTTCGGCTCCCTGCTCGACCGAGTACGAGGCGAAGTGTGGAGTGCCCTCGGTGGCCCATGCCGTCTCTCGATCGGTGAAGAACACCTGGAGCGTCTCCCACGTGACGAACCGGGCTTGCGTGCCGCCGCAGAGGCCGTCGAATCGCTCCTGTTGATCGACCCAACCGGGGTCCAGTGAAGGCTCGCCGAGTCGGTCGGTCAGTTCGGAGATCACGTCCTCGGGGTCGGCTCCGAAGAAGAGACGATCGATGCCGTCCGGACGCAGGACGAACGAATCCCTGATCTCGGTCGTCGTGGTGGTGGTGGTCTCATCGACCGAGGTGGTCGTGGTCTCCTCGACTGTCGTAGTCGTCTCCGGGACGGTGGTGGTCGTGGTGTCAGGCGGCGAAGTCGTGGTCGTCTCTGGTGGGCCAGCCATCGTGGTCGTGACTCCGGCGACCGAGTCCGTGGTACCCGTCAGCGCGACCACCGCGACGAGGATGAGCGCCGCGATGGCCACGGCTGCGGTCAACGCGATGAGGACGCCACGTTGTCCAGGGGTGAGGCGAGAGGGGCGAGAGGTCATGGCTGACTCCGGTCAGTTTCCGCGCCGGTCGGCGACGGCAGCCGACGGGGCGGGACATGTCCCGGCGGTGTCACCCGAGCAGCATTCGTCCTGGTTGAGGCCGAACATCGGGCATCCGCCGTCCACGCAGGCTGCATGGCCGTGGACGTATCGCATCGGTTGCCGGCACCAGGCGCACTGCATGGGTGCAGGTTACCCATGGCCGTCGGAAGTCGGGACGGCGTCAGCTGGAGTCGACCCGCAGCGAGTACCTGCGAACTTCCTCGACCAGGAGGGCGCCGATCTCCGCCGGATCGCGTGTTCCGGGAAAGCGGAATGCCGGCCCGTGGATGTGGATCGCCCCGATCGGCGAGCCGCGCCGATCCAGCAGGGGAGCAGCCACGGAGTTGATCCCCTCGGCGAACTCCTCGTAGATCCATCCATAGCCGGCGGCTCGAAACATCTCGAGGCGCTCGATGATCGCAACCGGGTCGATCACCGTGTGTCGGGTGAAGGCCTCGAGCGGGCGTACCAGGTAGTGCTGGAGCAGCTCGAGGGGCCACCTCGACATGATCACCAGTCCACTGGGGCCGACGTGCATGGGAAGCGAGAGTCCCGAGTAGTCGCGGACCTGTACGGGGTCGGGGCTCTCGACCTGGGTGACGTACTGGACCGAGTAGCTGTCCGGAACCGCCAGGCCGGCTGCCTCTCCGGACTTGATCGCCAGCTGTTCGAGGTGCGGCTGGACGGATCTGCCCAGTGTCTTGGGTGCTCCGCTCGTGCCGAGGATCTCGATGAGCCCCGACCCGAGTCGATAGTTGGTGCCTTCCATCAGGCGGTCCACCGCTCCGATGTGCTCGAGCGTCGACAGCAGCCGCGACACCGTCGACTTCGGCAGGTCGGTCTGCGCGCTGATCTCGCTGACGCCGGCCGGGCCGGTGCTCAGGGCTTCGAGGATCGAGAACGCCCTGACGACGGATTGGACTGTTGCCATTCGTGCTCCTCGGTTCAGAGTCTACGAGTGGATGTTCCACGATGTGAAACAGCGTGCCGCATGATGGATCTCACCTGATCGACGTCCGCCGATCTCGGTGCCAGCCGAACGTCGCCTCGACCTGGTTGAACGTGTAGATGTGGAGCCCGGCGATGCCGAGTCCCGGGTCGTCGGCCAACTCGGCAAGGGAATCGACCAGCTCATCGGGGGCGTACGGCTTGAGGAGCTTCGACGCCAGCGATCGGTTCTTCGAAAGGAAACGCAGCGAGGTGCCGACCCCGATCCGGGCGGAGATCCCGATCAGCTTGGTGAGCTCGGTGACACCGGGGATGCCGATGATCACGGGCAGGTCGATCCCGCGGTCCCGGATCGCCAGGACCCAGTCTCTGATGGCGTCGGGGTCGAAACACATCTGGGTGGTCACCGACGACGCATATGGCTGCTTGTCGACCAACGCCCGCATCAGCAATTCATCGGAGATGTCGGGATGGCCCTCCGGATAGCCCGTGACCCCGATGCGGGAGAACGGGTGATCGAGCGTGTCGAGGTGGCGGATGAGGTCCATCGCATCGACGAAGTCACCGGGATCGTCGGCATCGCCTCCGACCACGAAGATCTCCTCGAGCTCCAGCGCATCCAGGCGCTCGACGATGCCCTCCAGCTCGCTCTTGGACTTGGTGAGCCGAGCCGAGATGTGGGGGACGACGTCGAGTCCGATCGCTGTCAGTTGCTCGGTCAGCTCCACGGTGGCCTCCATCCCCTTGGCCGGCGAGGCCGTCACGCTCACCCTGGTGCCCGCTGGGAGCGCACCCGCCTTCTCGAAGGTGGTCTTCATCGGTATCAACTCGAACGACGAGTTGTCGAGCAGCCGTTTCAGTCCGTTCATTGGTCTCCTCAGACGTTCGAATCGGGGAACGAGGACTTGCGGCGATCGATCCACTCGGTCAGGGCTTCGTCGGTGCCCGCCGGGAGGGGAGGCTGCTCGTAGGTGGCGAGCAGCGCCTTCCACGCCTCGGATGCTCGTGCCTCGGCGTCCCTTGCTCCCTCCGCCTCCCACTGTTCGAAGCTGTTGGCATCCGCCAAGTCGCTCTTCCAGAAGGCGGTCTCGAAATTCGCCAACGTGTGGGCGGAGCCGAGGTGGTGTTTGCCCGGCTCGGTCTCGTGGAACGCCGACATTCCCTGAGCGTTCTCTGAGAGGTCGAACCCTTGCTCCACTTTGGCGTACGCCCCCAGCTGGTCGGCGTCGAGCATGAACTTCTCGTATCCGATCGTGAGCCCACCCTCGAGCCAACCGGCTGCATGGAGCACGAAGTTGGTTCCCGCCGCCATCGTCGGCCCCATCACCGCGGCCGACTCGTATGCCGCCTGGGCGTCCGGAACCTTCGAGGCACACAGCTGACCGCCGGTTCGCATCGGGACGCCGAGCCGCCTGGCCAGCTCGCCCACTGCACTCATGATCAGAGCCGGTTCGGGGGTGCCGAAGGTCGGCGCACCCGACTGCATGTTCATGGTGGAAACGAACGCGCCGAGGACGACGGGGGCGCCGGGCCGCACCAGCTGGGCAGCGGCCATTCCCACCATCGACTCGGCGAGGATCTGAGCGGTGACCGCTGCCGGTGTGACCGGGCTCATCGCCCCGGCGAGGATGAACGGGGTGAAGACGCATGCCTGGTTGTTGGCGGCGTACACCTCGGCTGCAGCGAGCATGGTGGCGTCCCAGCTCAGCGGAGAGCTGGCGTTGATGAGGCTCATCACAATCGTCCGATCCCCGACGTCTTCGCCGAACACGAGCCTCGCCATGTCGACGGTGTCCTGGGCCCGCTCGCCGGCGGTGACCGAGCCCATGAACGGCTTGTCCGAGTATCGGAGGTGAGCGGCCACCATGTCGAAGTGCCGCTTGTTGACGGGGAGATCGACCGGCTCGCAGATCGTGCCGCCCGAGTGATGGAGGTTGGGGTGGAGATACGTCAGCTTGACGAAGTTCTCGAAGTCGGCGATGGAGGCATATCGGCGCCCACCTTCGAGATCGCGGACGAACGGCGAGCCATACGAGGGAGCGAACACCGTCGCCATGCCGCCGATCTGAGCGCTCCTCTCGGGATTGCGGGCATGCTGGATGAACGTCGACGGGGCGGTTGCGATGAGTGAGCGCAACAGCCCAGGCTCGAAGCGGGCCCTGGTCCCATCGACGGCGGCCCCGGCGTCACGGAAGCGCTTCAGGGTCGCATCGTGGTGGATCTCGACGCCGATTTCGGACAGGATGCGGTCGGCATTGTGTTCGATGATCTCGAGACCCTCGGCGGAGATCATCACCCTGGGCGGTATGTTGCGTGTCAGGTAGGGCGCCGCCTGGAGGACTGCACCGGCTCTGGCTGCCCTACGGGCATCGCGGCCTCCGCTACGTCTGGCCATGTTCGCTCCTTGTGGTCCGTTGTCTCCGCCCGCGCGGCGGTCTGATGGTGGCGCTCCTGGGAGGAAGCGTCATCACCTTCGACAGGTGTGGGTACTCGGCGGTCCGGTGAGGGATCGCCATCGCATCGACGAAGTGCTCCTGGAAGCGTGGCTCGGTGGCGGTTTCGATCTTCTCGACCCTCGCCGCCACCGCCTCGATCTCGCGCCGGGCCTCGCCGCTCAGCAGCGCGATCATCGCCCCGGTGCCGGCGGCGTTTCCCGCCGCGGAGATCCGTTCGATGTCACAGTCGGGGATCATGCCCAGCGCCACGGCGTGTGCAGGGTCGATATGGGCTCCGAACGCGCCCGCCAACCGAATCTGGTCGACGTGGTCGGAGCCGAAGTGGTCCATGAGCAGCCGGATGCCCGCATAGAGCGCCGCCTTGGCGAGCTGTATCGCCCGCACGTCGTTCTGGGTGACCTTGATCTCGGTGTCGGAGTCGCGGTACAGGACGAACGACCGGGTTCGTCCGTCCCGGACGATTCGATCCGACCGGTCCGAGTCGACGATCACGCCGTCGGAGGAAACGACCCCGGCGAGCATGAGCTGGGCGACCGCCTCGATGATCCCCGACCCACAGATCCCCGAGATGCCGACCGACCGGATCGCATCGTCGAAGTCCGCACCATCGGACCACGGTTCGCATCCGATCACGCTGAATCTGACGTCGAGGGTCTCGGGATCGATTCGGACCCTCTCGATCGCGCCCGGAGCCGCCCGCTGCCCGGACGAGATCTGAGCGCCCTCGAATGCCGGACCGGTCGGAGAGGAAGCCGCCACCAGGCGGCTCCGGTTGCCGAGCACGATCTCGGCGTTGGTGCCGACATCCACCAGCAGCTGGATGTCGTCGGACCGGTACGGCGTTTCCGACAGGATCGCGGCGGTCGTGTCGGCGCCGACGTGACCGGCGATCAGCGGGAGGGTGTAGAGCCGAGCCTCTGGGTGGACAACGAGGCCGATTGCTGCGGCGTCCATCTCGATGCTGCGAGCAGTGGCGAGGGCGAACGGTGCGGTGCCCAAGGGCGTCGGGTCGATGCCCAAGAGGAGGTGGTGCATGATCGGGTTGCCGACTGCGACGACCTCGAGGATGTCCGATCGCTCGATGCCGGCTTCTGCGGTCAGGCTCCCGATCAGCTCGTCTGCCGCCAAGCGCACAGCTTCGGTCAACCGCTCCACCCCGCCGTCGGGGTTCATCATGACGTAAGACACCCGGCTCATCAGGTCCTCGCCAAACCGGATCTGAGGGTTCATCGCGCCCGACGAGGCGAGCACGTCACCGGTCACCAGGTTGCACAGATGGGCGGCGATCGTGGTGGATCCGATGTCGAATGCCACGCCGAAGACCACGTCCCGGAAGCCCGGCCACACGGCGACGATCGACGTGGCATCGCGAATGGCGAGCGTCACAGCGTGGTCGCCGGCGCGGAGGGCCGGCTGGAGATCTCTGAGGGTGGTGGGAGAGATGTCGATGTCGACCATATCCCACTGATCTGCCAACGCAGTGGCCAGGCGCTCGGCGTCGCCGGGCACGCCGTCGAGCGTGGCCGCCTCGACCTCCACATACACCAGGCGCACGACCGGATCGATCGGCAGGTTGTCGATCTCGGGCCGTTTGCGAATGACCTGCTTGTGGACCATGGAGTCGGCGGGCACCTCGATCACGACGTCGGCGACGGCCCGGGCGGCGCATGCCAGCCGACGGCCGTCGACCAGCGGCTTGCGCCCGCGATACGCCGTCTCGGTCTCCGAACGCGCAGAGAGGCGGTCCGCCCGGTCGTCGATCCCGGCCACGCTGCCGACCTCGACCTGGCAGCGGCCGCAGATGCCGCGGCCTGCGCAGATCGAATCGAGGTCGACGCCGATCTTGCGGGCGGCGTCGAGGATCGCCGCGCCCTCCGGGACCGTGGTCCGCAATCCGGACGGAGTGAAGACGACCAGGACGTCGGCCATCTCAGGTGCCGACGGGGCGACGACGGTTCGACCGGCGCCTGCCTTCGCCCTCCGCCGCCGGGACGCGATTCGCCTTGATCCAGGCGGCACAGTCCTGGTCGTGACCGGCGAGGACGTCGGCGGCCATGATGCTGCGGGTGATCTCCGGTTCGAGGGGGTTGGTGATCGCCGAGGTCATGCCGGCTCCGATCGCCATCGCCAGGAACGCCCCATTGATCGCCGGTCGATTCGGCAGCCCGAAGCTCACGTTCGATGCCCCGCAGGTGGTGTTCACCTGGAGCTCGGTTCGGAGCCGGCGCACCAGGTGGAAGACCTGTCGCCCGGCGGTCCCCATCGCTCCGATCGGCATGACGAGCGGGTCGACGACGATGTCGGAATAGGGGATGCCGTGATCGGCGGCGCGGTTGACGATCTTCTTGGCGACTTCGAAGCGGACGTCGGGATCGGTAGAGATGCCGGTCTCGTCGTTGGTGATCGCCACCACCGCGGCCCCGTGCCTGGCGACCAGAGGAAGCACCCGTTCCATCTGCTCGTCCTCGCCCGTCACGGAGTTGACGAGCGCCTTGCCCCGGTAGACGGAGAGACCGGCCTCGAGAGCTTCGACGATCGACGAGTCGATCGAGAGCGGCACGTCCACGAGGCTCTGGACGAGTTGGACCGTTTGGGCCAGGATGGCGGGTTCGTCTGCCAGCGGGATGCCGGCGTTGACGTCGAGCATCTGGGCTCCGGCCGCCACCTGGGCGAGCGCATCCGACTCGACGCGCGAGAAGTCGCCCTGCTTCATCTCCTCGGCGAGGAGCTTGCGGCCGGTCGGGTTGATGCGCTCTCCGATGACCACGAACGGTCGGTCGAACCCGATCACGGTCTCACGGGTCGGAGAGCTGAGTACGGTGTCTGTCATGAGATCTCCCGGTCGGGGGGTCCGGCCTGGCCGTTGTCGTCGATCAGCCGGCTGAGGTGCTCGGGCGGATGACTCGAGAGGATGCGCTCGACTTCGGCTGCCACCTCGGCGTCGAGGTCGTCTCCGCACGGTCTGGTCTCGCGTCGCCACTCCTCGAGATAGGTGTCGCTTCCGAACAGCCCGGCGTTCATCGCCGCCCGGTCGATCGCGGTCTGAAACCGCGCGGGGAGCTCCGCTCGGGCCTTGACGCGGCCCGATCGGGCGATCACCTGGGCGGGGATGTCCCGCCACGAGATGACTGTGAGCTCAGCCGGCATGAGGCTGTCCGATCAGGCCGATCCGGGCGAGGACGTCGGCGAACGGGCCGAGTCCGGTATCGATGTGCTCGTACTCGAGCCCGAGCCGCCCGGCGGCGTCGCGGGCGCGAGTCATCAGCTCGTGTGTCGGTTGCTGTGAGAGGTAGACGAGGCGGCGGTAGTTCCGGAAGTAGTCGTCGCGGAGATGCGGCCAGCGATCGAGCCCGAGCCCGCGCCAGACGAACAGGTCGAAGTGGCGGGCGAGGTAGTCGGTGAGGTAGAACGTGTAGGGGTCATTGAGCTCGTCGAAGGCTTCGCTGCCTGCGAAGAACTCGTAGCAGTGCGCGCCGGGGATCCGGGTCACGTTGTCCCAGCGCTCGACGATCGCGTCGAGTCGCCCTCCGGTGCCGCAGTCGGCGTACCCGAGGATGACGCGATCGAACTCCCCGGCTCGGTCCGTGAGGCGTTTTTCGACAGCGGGAGGGATCTCGTCGGGACGGTTGTGCAGGATTCCGGGAAGGTGGTCGAGGGTGATGTCGACGCCCTCGAGTTGCCCGAGGACCTTGGCCAGCTCGGCGGCGATGGCACCGCAGCCCAGGATCCAGACACGACGTGTCGCCTCTGTGCCTGCCGGCACGCTCAGTCTTCCCCGCCGACGAGCCGCCTGGCGAGCACCAACGCCTCCGCCGTCTCGGCCGCCACGGCGGCATCCCGACAGTAGGCGTCGGCCCCGACAGCGGCGCCGAACTCCTCGTTGAGCGGAGCCCCGCCTACGAGCACGATGTAGTCGTCGCGGATCCCGCGTTCGACCATCGTGTCGATCACCACCTTCATGTAGGGCATCGTGGTGGTCAGCAGCGCAGACATCCCCAGGATGTCGGGCTTGTGCTCTTCGAGGGCGGCCAGGTAGGTGTCGACATCGATGTTGATGCCGAGGTCGATCACCTCGAATCCTGCGCCTTCCAGCATCATCCCGACGAGGTTCTTGCCGATGTCGTGGATGTCGCCTTTGACGGTCCCCATGACGACCTTGCCCACCTGCTCCGCCCCGGTCTCGGCCAGCAACGGCCGGAGGATCGCCATGCCGGCCTTCATGGCATTGGCCGCCAACAGCACCTCCGGCACGAAGAGGATGCCGTCCCGGAAATCCTCGCCGACGACGCGCATCCCTTCGACCAATGCGTCGTTGAGGACGCGCTCGGGGCCCCACGATCGATCGAGCAGGATCCTCGTCCCTTCGGCGATCTCATCCGCCATGCCGTCGTACAGGTCGTCGTGCATCTGCTCGACCAACTCGGCATCGTCGAGGCTGCTGAGATCGAGATCGTCGTCGCTCATGCGCGGCTCCTGGGAGGTTCCCGTCGATCGGGAACAGGCCTATGAATTGTTCCGCATGGTGGAACCATGCCCGGTTTCCGGAACACTATCGCTTGCAGGGCATCCTGTCCACAGAAAACGGGGAGAATTCCCTAGGGGCACAGGGACTGAAGCCTGGTCAGAAAACCTCGATTTCCGGTGGACGGCATCGACGAGGAGCGGTATCGTCGATGCCACCATGTGGTTGTGTTCCGCATGGTGGACCGACTGTGAAGGCTCGGTCTGCACAATCGTGGCTCGAGGCATCGTGGCTCGATCTGCGACACGTCACTAGCCAGGAGTCACAGCGGTGAGCGATCTTCCCTCCAAGGCCAACGTCGTCGTCATCGGCGCAGGCATCGTCGGCAACGCCGTGGTTGGACACCTCGCCGATCTCGGCTGGACCGACATCGTCCAGATCGACAAGGGCCCACTCCCGAATCCGGGCGGCTCGACGGGGCATGCCTCCAACTTCATCTTCCCGGTCGACCACAACAAGGAGATGGCTGCGCTCACCCTCGACAGCCAGCGTCAATACGAAGAGATGGGTGTCAACACCCCATGTGGTGGCATCGAGGTCGCCCGCACTCCCGAGCGGATGGAGGAGCTGCGGCGCAGGATGAGCTCGGCCACCGCCTGGGGAGTCGAAGCCGAACTGCTCACGCCCGAGCAGGTGAAGGAGAAGGTCCCCTTCATCGACGACACGGTCATCCTCGGCGGCTTCTACACGCCGAGCGTCTCGGTGGTCGACTCGCTCCGGGCGGGGACCATCTTCCGTGAGCGTGCCCAGGCCAAGAACGCCCTGTCCGTCTTCCCGAACACCGAGGTCACCGACATCGAAGTGGAGCACGGCGCCGTGAATGCCGTCGTGACCGACCGAGGCCGGATCGAGGCGGAGTACGTCGTCGTTGCCTGCGGGTGCTGGAGCCCGCGCATCGCCGCAATGGCAGGCGCCACGATCCCGCTGACGCCGGCGGTCCACCAGATGATCGACGTCGGCCCGATCGACGTGTTGGTGGAGACCAACAACGAGATCGCCTACCCGATCGTCAGGGACATGGACACGTTCATGTACGAACGCCAATCCGCCGGCTCGATGGAGGTCGGCTCGTATGCCCACCGGCCGATCTTCCACCACCCCGACGACATCCCCTCGATCGAGGAGTCGAAGCTGTCACCGACCGAGCTCCCGTTCACCGCGGACGACTTCGACCCCCAGCTCGAAGACGCGCTCGAATTGATGCCTGAGATCCTCTCCTCCGCCGAGATCAAATATGCCATCAACGGGCTCCTGTCGCTCACCCCCGATGCGATGCCGCTCGTCGGCGAGACGGTCGAGGTGCGCAATCTGTGGTCGGCGGCGGCGATCTGGATCAAGGAAGGCCCCGGAACGGGGAGGCTCATCGCCGAGTGGATGACCTACGGCGCACCGTCGATCGATCCCCACCACTCCGACATCGCTCGCTTCTACGACGTCAACCGAACCGAAGAGCACGTGCTCGCTCGCTGCGCCGAGCACTTCAACAAGACCTATGGGATCGTCCACCCTCGTGAACAGTGGGAGTCGCGCCGCGATCTCGTCGTCTCCCCGCTGCGGGGCCGCACCGATGCCCTCGGCGCCGTGTACTTCCAAGCCGGCGTCACCGAGCGGCCCCAGTGGTACGAGTCCAACAAGGCACTGGTCGACGAATACGACGTTGCAGAGCGGCCGCACGAATGGGATGCCCGCTGGTGGTCGCCGATCAGCACCGCCGAACACCTCGCCCTGCGCGATCGGGTGGGGATCGTCGACCTCAGCGCCTTCGTGACCTTCGACGTGACCGGTCCCGGAGCGCTCGACTACGTGCAGCGCATGGTGGTGAACCAGGTGGACAAGCCCATCGGATCGGCGATCTACACGCCGGTGCTCAACGACCACGGGGGCTTCCGGTCCGACCTGACGGTGAAGCGCCTGGGCGAGGACCACTTCCGAATCGTCACCGGGGCGTTCGACGGTCCGCGGGACGAATACTGGTTCCGGCGCCATCTCCCCGACGACGAATCGGTCACCTTCACCGACACCTCCAGGTCGATGGTCACCATCGGCGTGTGGGGCCCGCACACCCGCTCGGTCCTCTCGTCGATCACCGACGATGATCTGTCGAACGACGGGTTCCCGTACGGCACCACCAGCGAGGTCGACTTCGGTGGGATCACCGCCCGTCTCCTCCGCATCTCCTACGTCGGTGAGCTCGGCTGGGAGATCTATGTCGGCGTCGACGACGCCGTTGCGCTCTGGGACATGATCTGGGAAGCCGGCCGGCCACACGGCATGGTTCCCGTGGGAGGCGGCGTGTACGGCACGACCGGCCGACTCGAGAAGGGATATCGCCTGATGGGCGCCGAGCTCGAGTCGGAGTACACCCCGGTCGAGGCCGGGCTGGCCCGTCCCCGGGTGAAGTCGGCCGATTTCATCGGCAAGGAGGCCTATCTCACGGCCCGCGATGTCGGACCGGTGGCCACGCTCTGCACGTTCACTGTCGACGACCACATGTCGGTCGCCGGGATCCCGAGGTACATGACCGGCGGCGAGCCGATCGTCGACTCGGAAGGGAACCGCATCGTCGACGCCCGCGGGCGGATCTCGATCGTCACCACAGCCGGCATGGGGCCATCGGTCGGCAAGTACCTGCTGATGGGCTACCTCCCGACCGAACTCGCCGTCGAGGGTGCATCGTTCGGCGTCAAGTACATGAACGAGGTGTACCCGATCACCGTTGCGGTCGCCGGTTCGACGCCGCTCTTCGATCCCGACGACGCCCGGATGAAGGCCTGATCGATGCGGGTGCTCGTTTGCGTCAAGCGAGTCCCGGCGCCCGGCGCCCGGATCGTGCTGACCGCCGATGCCCAGGAGATCGACACCAAGAACCTCGGATTCGCCACGTCGCCACACGAGGAATGCGCCGTCGAGGCCGCCGTCCAGTTGGTTGCCGACCACGGAGGCTCCTCGACCGTCGTCACGATGGGGCCTCACGAATCCGAGGAGCAGCTTCGCTATGCCGTCTCCGTCGGGGTCGATGCCGCTGTGCTGGTTCCCACCGACGGATCCGACCTGGATCCCCAGGCGACCGCCCGTGGCCTCGTCTCGGCGATCACGACTCTGGAAGACCGTGATGGGCGGTTCGATGTGATCCTGTTCGGCAACGAATCGGCCGATTCCGGTGGGTACCAGGTCGGCGTCAGGGTCGCCCGGTCGCTGGAACGGCCGATCGTCAGCGGCATCAAGGACATCGAGGTCGTCGGGGACCAGATCGTCGCCAAGCGTGCGATCCCCAGTGGCTTCGAGGTTTATCGCCTCGACCTTCCCGCGGTCCTGGCAGTGCGGGAGGGTCTCAACCTCCCTCGCTACCCGACGCTCCCAGGAAGGCTCAAATCGAGAAAGGCCGAGGTCGACTCGATCGAAGCCAATCCCGACGCAGGCGGCCAGCGCATGGTCAGGTTCGAATCGCCGCCCGAGCAGGAGAGCAGGACCGTCCTGCTCGGTGAGGGTGTCGCTGCGGTGCCGGCGATCGTGGAGGTCCTCGAGGGTCTGGGGATCCGATGACGGCGACACTCGTCCTCCTCGACCACGACCGCGGTCTCCTCTCTGAGACCGCTCTTCAGGCCGTCGCCTTCGCCCGGTCGCTCGGGCAGGGCGTCGACGCGGTTCTGATCGGTGGCGACGCCGAGCCGATCGCTGCAACTCTGGGACCGTATGGCGTGGATCGGGTCCACCTGATCGTGCACGAGCACCTGTCCGACTTCGCACCCGAGGCCTGGGGAGACGCCCTGGCACAGCTCGTTGCGATTTCCGGTGCCAAGGTGGCCGTCACGACCGGCACCGACCGCGGCAACGAGGTGCTCGCCCATCTCGGGGCGATCCTCGACCAGCCGATGGTCGCGAACGTCACGACCGCCGAGCCCGGCGAACCCTGGCGTCTCAGCCGGATCAGGTGGGGAGGCAGCCTCTTCGAGCATGTCGAGCTAGAAGCGCCCTTCCGGCTCATGACGGTCGCTCCGCACTCGTGGGAGTCCCCGCAGCAGGCCGAATCGACAGAGCCGGTGATCGAGCGATTCGAACCGACGCTCGACGAGACGGCGTCGCGGACGCGGGTCGTCGATCGCGTCACGCTCAACGCCGGCGTCACGCTGGCCACCGCTCCGGTGGTCGTCAGCGGCGGCAGGGGAGTGGGCTCCGCAGACGGATTCGCACCGCTCGAAGAGCTCGCGGCGATGTTGGGCGGAGTCGTCGGCTGTTCCCGCGTCGTCACCAACAACGGATGGCGGCCGCACACCGACCAGGTCGGGCAGACCGGCACCAGGATCGCTCCTGACCTGTACATCGCCTGCGGCATCTCCGGGGCGATCCAGCACTGGGTGGGGGCGATGGCGTCGAAGAAGATCCTGGCGATCAACACCGACCCCGAGGCCAACATGATGTCGAAGGCAGACTACGCCGTGGTCGGCGACCTCCACGAGGTCGTCCCCGCCCTGATCGAAGCCCTCAGGTGAATTCGTTCTCGGGTCGGTTGATCCCGCTGTGAGTGGTCAACCGACCCAGGAACGGGATAGCTTGGGTTCATGACCGACTCGACACTCATTGCGATCAAGTTCGACGAACCCCTCTACGCCCAGGAGATGCTGCTCGCCTTCGCCCGTCTCGTGAAGCGGGACTCTGTCGGAATGGAGGACGCGGCCATCGTCACCAAGGACGAAGACGGCAAGATCCGTCTCCGCCAGACCCGAGACGTGATGCCCGGCCAGGGCGCCGCCTCTGGTGGATGGGTGGGCGCGCTGGTCGGGATCATCGGCGGGCCCGTCGGCATGATCGCCGGGGGAGCGCTCGGCGCCGCCGCCGGCGGCCTGTTTGCCAAGCTGCGAGACGTCGGCATCGACGACGATCAGATGCGCGAGATGGGCGAACAGCTCGGGAAGGGCGAGGCCGCGCTGTTCGTCCTGATGGATTCATACGATGTCACCGCCGTGGTGCTCGAGCTGCGAAGGTTTCCGGGAGTGCTCTTCCACTCGAACGCCGACGAGGCGATCGAGCAACGGTTCCGTGAGGAGTTGGGCGCTGCCGTGTGATGCTTGGTTCCCCGCCTTCGGGGAACGTCAGCTGTCGCTCTCCCGGAGCAGGCGATGGGCCGGCGCAGTTGCCCGTGATGGGATCGGCAGGAAATGCCGCTTACGGGTGATCTCGATGTTGCGATTCGCGACCAACCGGTAGCCGGCGAAGAGCCCCAGACTGCCGTGCACGATTGCGAGCACGATCCAGAACCCGGTCGCCCCGAGCACACCGAGTGAAGCGGTCGCCACGATCGGTCCCGAGATCGCGCCGAACCCGTTCACCATGATCATCGCCGCACTGGCGGCCACGAGCTTGTCGTCGGGGACCACATCGTTCACGTGACTGATGGATACCGAATACATCGGATATGTCATCCCGCCGAAGACCAGGGCGACCAGCAGGAACGGTCCGCCCAGAGGGTTCAACTCGGCGGCGATGACCGCAGCGATGGCTGCAATCGTCGTCACGCCGAGGATCACACGCCGGCGCGAGATCCGATCGGACAGCGCCCCGAGTGGCCACTGGAAGATCAGCTGGCCGATCAGCGTCACCGCGATGAATGTGCCGACCCGGGTGGCTGTCATCCCGGCCTCGAGCCCGTAGACCGGACCACCCGACAGGAGTGCGCCATTCGACATTCCAGTCACCGCAGCGGCGGTCATCCCCAACGGTGCTGCGCGGAAGAGCTCGCGGATCGGCACGCCGGACGGCTCCTCGAATGCCGGGGCCCGGGTCGGCGTGAGCGAGATGGGAACCACCGCCAGTGACACCAGCACCGACGCCACGATGAACAGTTTGAAGCCGCCAGGATCGTCGAACCGCAACAAGCCCTGGCTGCCGGCCATGGCCAGCGAGAACGTCAGCATGTAGACCGAGAGCAGCTTGCCTCGGTTGGCGTTCGACGACGCCCCGTTCAGCCAGCTCTCGGCGACGATGTAGAGGCCGGCCAGACAGAAGCCGGTCACGATACGGAAGAGCCCCCAGGCGAGCGGATTGATGACGATCAGGTGGGCGAGGGTGGCGGTGGAGGCGAGTGATGCCAGCCCCGCATAGACCCGGACGTGGCCCACCTGCCACATCAGCTTCGGGGCGAGGCTCGATCCGAGCAGGAAACCCACGAAGTACCCCGACATCACGAATCCGGTCACCGCTGCAGGAAAACCCTCCAACGTCGCCCGCACCCCGATGAGCGTCCCCTGGAGGCCGTTGCCGAGCATGATGAGCGCCATCGCCAGGAAGAGGGGCCAGGCGTGAAAGACGGCCTGGGTGGTAGATCCTTCTCGGACCCGAGCGATGCGCATGGCCGCCAGAACAGTAACAGTGACATCGAGGGGGACGATCCCCCTCGAACCCCCTGATGGCACCCCGTCTTGGCGTGTCCTGCGGCCCGCAGCCAGCAACCCGGGTCTTGCGAGACGTGGAGACGTGAAACGGTCGGAGTCAGCCGCCCACGATCAGTGTGAGCTCGTGTTTG
>JAHEDH010000116.1 GCA_024641285.1 bacterium
AGCAGCTGGTTGTACTTGGCGGTCCGCTCGCCACGAGCCGGTGCACCGGACTTGATCTGCCCTGCGTTGGTTGCGACGGCGAGATGGGCGATGAACGAATCCTCGGTCTCACCGGAGCGGTGACTGATCATTCGACCGAAGCTGGCTCTCTCGGCCGTCTCCATCGTATGCAGGGTCTCCGACAGCGAACCGATCTGGTTCACCTTGATGAGAACCGCGTTCGCCGCCTTCTCGGCGATCCCACGTTTGAGGATCTCCTCGTTGGTGACGAACAGGTCGTCACCGACGAGCTGAGTGCGGGAGCCGACCTCGGCGGTGAGACGCGTCCACCCGGCCCAGTCGCCCTCGTCCATGCCGTCCTCGACGGAAACGAGCGGGAACTCGTCGATGAGCTCGGCGAGGTATGCGACCATCTCTTCGGTAGACAGCTCGCGGCCTTCCAGCTGATAGCTGCCCTCCCGATAGATCTCCGATGCGGCCACGTCGAGTGCGAGCGCCACCTCCTCGCCGGGCTTGTAGCCGGCAGACTCGATGGCCTCGAAGAGCAGCTCGAGTGCTGCCCGGTTGGTCGGCAGATTCGGAGCAAAACCACCCTCGTCGCCGACATTGGTGGCCAGACCGCGCCCGGCGAGCACCTTCTTGAGCGCGTGGTAGACCTCAACGCCTGCCGTGAACGCCTCACGGAACGATGCGAAGCCCCCCGGGACGAGCATGAACTCCTGGATGTCGACGGAGTTGGCGGCATGGGCGCCACCGTTGAGCACGTTCAGACACGGCACCGGCAGGACCCGGGCGGCAGGACCGCCGAGATACCGAAAGAGCGGAAGCCCGGTGCCTGCAGCAGCGGCCCTCGCCGTGGCGAGCGAGACGGAGAGAATGGCGTTCGCCCCCAGATTCTCCTTGTTCGGCGTCCCGTCGAGGTCGAGCATGATCTGGTCGATCTGCTCCTGACGGGTTGCGTCGATGCCCAACAGCTGCGGTGTGATGGTGTTGCGCACGTTGTCGACTGCCTGCAAAACCCCTTTGCCGCCAAAGCGGTCTCCGCCATCTCGAAGCTCGACGGCTTCGAGAGCCCCAGTCGACGCACCGCTCGGGACCGCCGCCCGGCCGAACGCACCGCCAGCGAGGTGGACGTCGGCCTCTACGGTGGGGTTCCCACGGCTGTCGAGGATCTCACGGGCTCGAATGTCGACGATCTTGGTGGACATTGCGATCCCTTCGGTTGTGGTCCCCTGAAACTAGCAGCTACGGCTTGGCGAATAGGTGAACCTCAGCCGCCGTCGGTGGCGCGTTTCACCTGGTGCCACAGGGCATTCATCGCATCGAGATCGAGCGTCTCGAGGTCTCCTGCCCGTTCCATCGCGCGGAACCTGCGGTCGAAACGGGAGGCCGAAGCCTGGATGGCCGCCTCCGGGTCGACGTCGAGATGGCGGGCGAGGTTCACGATCGAGAACAGGACGTCGCCGAGCTCACGAACCCTGTCGTCGTGGCTGTCGGCCCGGTCGAGTTCGGCCAACTCGGCCACAACCGCCCCACGGACCCCGGCGACGTCCGGCCAGTCGAAACCGACTTTGGCCGCCCTCCGGCCGAGCTCCATCGACTTCGACAGGCCGGGCATGGGAGCGACTCCATCCAGCAGCGACGTCGACGCCCCTCCCTTCTCCATCGCCTTGATGTCGTCCCAGTTGCGTTTCACCGTTTCGGCATCCGCCGCCTCGACGTCACCGAACACGTGCGGATGCCGCCGGACCATCTTCGTGCGCAGGGTGTGTGCCACGTCAGAGATGTTGAAGGCACCGTCGTCCTCGGCGATGACCGAGTGGAAGAGCACCTGGAGCAGCACATCGCCCAGCTCTTCCTCGACCTCGGCGTAGGCGCCGAGATCGTCCTCATCCCCCGCGTCGAGATAGTTCAGCGCCTCGATCAGCTCGTAGGTCTCTTCGATGAGATAGCGGATCAGACTCTGGTGGGTCTGTTTGCGGTCCCACGGGCACTCGTCGCGCAAGCGCCTCATCATGTCGACCACGCCGACCAAACCACCCGGGTGGGCGGGGACGAAGATCGACGTGCGAAAGCCGGCGAGCCGAGACGGCGCCGAGGCAGGAGGACCGGTCCAAGTCTCCTCGTCTGCGGCGCCGAGACCGGAGAGGACCGTGATCTCGAGTCCATCGGGTGCGGTGCGGTCGATGAGTGACGAGATGTCGGCGAGCACCGCCGGATCGTCGATGTGACCGATCACGGTCGGCGTCGAGAACGAGAGAACCGCCGGCAGATCGTGACCGTTCAGCAGCTGGAAGCCGTCGGCGAGCGGGTCGACCCCGACCGTCCGGAACACGAGGTCGAGGAACGACTCGGCCGGATGAACCGTTGCAGGGAACCGTGCGAGGATCTTCGACACGGCGAGCTCCCCCACTCCCGGAGACCCTGGGACGGCATAGATCACCGGTCCGCCGGTCGATGCCGCGACGACCCGATCGGCGATCGCCTCGTACGCGGCGTCGAACGTCGGCGCCCGTTCGTACAGGTCGTCGCAGAAGACCACGGATCGGTGCTCGGCGAGCTGCAGGGCGGCTGGATGCTCGCGGGTCCGGACGATGACCGTTCGTCCGGCGTCCAGCAAGAGGTCGAGGGTCGGACCCGGCACGCGAGCGAGATCGCCCGGCCCCAGCCCGACGATGTCGATCATGCCGGCGGTGTCACCTGGGGCACCGGCGCGGCGACCCACGAACCGAACTCGGGCTCCACGCTCACGTCGGCTTCGGCGACGACGCCGAGAAGCCACTCTTCGACGAGGGGCCCGCCACGGCTGGCGTTCAGCACGGTCGCAGCGTTCTCCCTGACGACCTCAGGGTCGATGTCGGGCTCGGTCCGCTCGGTCACGAGAATCACGTGCCATCCGAACGACGAGCGGACCGGCTCGGTCGGCACGCCGATCTCGGCGTCGAACGCGGCTTGGGCGAACTCGGCGACGTAGCTGCCCAACGTGGTGCACCCGAGGTCGCCACCGCTGGGACCGGAGGGGCCTGTCGAGACTTCTTCGGCGACCGTTGCGAAGTCCTCACCGGCCTGCACGCGCTCGAGCGCGGCCTGAGCATCTTCTTCGGTCTCGGTGAGGATGTGGGACGCACAGGCGTTGGTCTCGCCACGAATCGCCTCATTGACATAGGCGTCGATCTCCTCGTCGGTGATCGGATCCTCCTCCGCCAGCAGGAGGTCTTCGACCGCTTCGGCGACCAACTGTTGGTGGGCGATCCGGCGAACCCGGTCGTCGGTGAAACCGTTCTGGGCCAGGAAGTCCTCGTAGGCGCCCTGCTGGGACACGGACGCCTCGAGCTCGGCCCGACGGGCTTCGATCTCGTCGTCGGTGAACGTGATGCCGAAGTCCGTGTCTGCCCTGGCGATGACGATCAACTCGACGATCGTGTTCGTCAGGTCCTGGGCGAATTTGGTCTTGTC
Source organism: bacterium (assembly GCA_024641285.1). Taxonomy (GTDB): domain Bacteria; phylum Actinomycetota; class Acidimicrobiia; order Spongiisociales; family ZC4RG35; genus JAHEDH01. The sequence continues at coordinate 3,457 of JAHEDH010000116.1, forward strand.
GACGGCTCCGGTCGAGACCGAGAGCTCTTCGACGAGTTGCTCGTCGATCTCGTAGGAGTACAGGTCGCCGTCGGCGATCGTTGCGACGACCTGGGTGCCGCCGCCGCACGCCGTGAGAACGACTGCCGCTGCAACGAAAAGTGTGAGGATTCGGGTATGCAAGAGGGGACCTCGGAGGAATCGGGGGATTGCGGGCGTCATGGTACCCGGCTTGCCGTGTTGCGAGGCAATCGGGAGTTGGCCGTTGGCCCCTGGCTCTTGGTGCCGGCCTGACCGGCGGGGTCCTCGATATCGCCGATCTGGCTCTCTCACCGGCTCGCCGAATCGCGCCTCGGACCGGCGGTGCTCAGTCCGATCGCCCCACGGTCTCCGCCGGCCACATCTTCGCCATGAAGTCGAGCAGGCCCGAGAGCAATGGTGACGGCGCCGGGATGAAGATCGTCGCCTCCTTGGCGTTGAGCACCGAACCCCTGGCGAGGCGTTTCAGTCGGATCTCCTGGGAGTCGGTGAGGTCCACCGGCCCCATCCGAACCTCGTTGCGGAGCTTCACGACCTCGGTCAGGCCGATACGCAGCGCCTCGACCCGCAGGCGAGCGATGTCGACCAGGGTCTGAGCCTGGGGTGGGACCTCGCCGTAGCGGTCCGCCCACTCCGCAGCCACCTCATCGGCCTCCTGATGACTGGTTGCGAGCGCCAGGCGGCGGTAGGCCTCGAGGCGCAGCTGCTGTTCGGGGATGTAGTCGTCGGGGATGTGGGCGTCGATCGGCAGGTCGATGCGGATCTCAGGCATCTCGTCTCCGATCTCCCGCCCTTCCAGTTTCCCGACGGCCTCGGCGACGAGCTCGGCGTACAGCTCGAAGCCGACCGCAGCGATGTGGCCGGATTGCACCTCGCCCAGCATCGAGCCGGCGCCACGGATCTCGAGGTCCTTCACAGCCAGTTGGAATCCCGATCCCAGGTCGCTGGCTTCGCCGATCGCCTCCAGCCGGCGGTGGGCCTCCTCGGTGAGCGACTGATCGGTGGGGTGGAACAGATAGGCGTAGGCGCGCTGATTGCTCCTTCCGACCCGTCCCCGCAGCTGGTACAGCTGGCCGAGCCCGAGCAGATCCGATCGTTCCACGATGAGCGTGTTGACCTGAGGCAGGTCGAGACCGGACTCGATGATCGTGGTCGCCACCATCACGTCGTACTCACGGTTCCAGAAGTCCAACATGACCTGTTCGAGCCGGCCTTCGGACATCTTTCCGTGCGCCGTCACATACCTCGCGTCCGGTACGAGCTGTTTGAGCTTCTCGACGGTGCGGTCGATCGACTGCACCCGGTTGTGCACATAGAAGATCTGTCCATCGCGCAGCATCTCGCGGCGGATGGCTGCGGCGACCGAGCTCTCGTCGAACGGTCCCACATAGGTGAGGATCGGGTGGCGTTCCTCCGGCGGCGTCCGGATCTGGCTCACCTCGCGGACGCCGGTGAGAGCCATCTCCAGCGTGCGAGGGATCGGCGTCGCCGTCAGGGTCAAGACGTCCACCCCGATTCGGAACCGCTTGATCTTGTCCTTGGCGGCGACCCCGAAGCGTTGCTCCTCGTCGATGACGAGGAGCCCGAGGTCCTTGAACACGATATCCTCGGACAGCAGCCGGTGTGTGCCGATCACGACGTCGACCTCCCCGGTTGCGAGCCTGGCCACGACGTCCCTTGCCTCCTTGGCGGTGAGGAACCTCGACAGCATCGCCACTTCGAGCGGGTACGGGGAGAAGCGCTCAGAGAAGGTCTGGAAGTGTTGCTGGGCGAGCAGCGTCGTGGGGCAGAGCACGGCGACCTGCTTCCCCGATGTGGCCGCTTTGAACGCTGCGCGGATCGCCACTTCGGTCTTTCCGAAGCCGACGTCGCCGAACACCAGTCGATCCATCGGCTTGTCGTCCTCCATGTCGGACTTGACCTCGGCGATGGACGCGAGTTGGTCGATGGTCTCCTCGAACGGGAACGAGCCTTCCATCTCGCGCTGCCACGGGGTGTCCGGTGGGTAGGCGTGACCCGTCGCCGCGGCGCGAGCCCGATGGAGCCGCACGACCTCTTGTGCCACCGCAGCGACCTCCTTACGGACCCTCGCTTTGGTGTCCGACCAGTCCTTCCCGCCCATGCGCGACACCCGGGGAGCCTCGCCGCCCGTGTACTTGCTCACCGCTGCCAGTTGGTCCGTCGGGACGTAGAGCTTGTCCTCGCCGGCGTAGGCGATGATCAGGTAATCGCGCTCGACGCCGGCCATCGTGCGGCTGACCAGACCCTCGAATCGGCCGATGCCATGCTTGAAATGGACGACGTAGTCGCCTTTCCGCAGGTCGCGATACTCGGCGCCGACGTCGCGGCCACGTCTCCCGGTCGACCGGCGGTGAGAACGGCGCCTCCCTGCGATCTCCTGCTCACCCAGCACTGCGACCCCGACGTCGGGCACCACGAACCCGCGATGGACGCCGGTCGGTATGACGACCCCACCGGTCGGTGGCGCAGTCGAAGCCGACTCGAGCACCAGGCCGTTCTCCGACAGCACCCTCCCAACTCGATCGGCCGCTGCGTTCCCGTCCATCGCAACGACGACCGAGATCCCCGAGCCCATCAGACGTTGCAGGCCGCCGGCAACCGACTCCGGATCGCCGGCGACGGCGTCGAGGTGCCTGACCTTGAGCACCTCGTCGGCGGGCGACGCCGCCATGAGCGGCATCTCGATGGTCGGCCGTCGGGCGAGGGCAGGGGCGAGGTCGACGAACAGAGGTGGATGCTCCCCCGCCTCCGGCGCCCCTTGACCCCACGTCGGTGCCAGCGCCGCCGCCAGTTCGGACTCCTCCTCGGCGAGATCGACTGCGCGCCCCGCCACACGGTCGGGCTCGGCGACGATCACCATCACCTCGTCGCCCAGATCGTCCAGCAGGGAGCGTTCGTCGGACAGCCACGGCATCCACGACTCCATGCCCGGAAACTGTTGACGCTCGGCGAGCCGGTCCCAGACCGATGCGTTCCACGGATCCGAGCTGAGCAGGTGCCGGGCGCGGGTGGCCAGGTCGTCCGAATCGACGCGGAACTCGCGGGCCGGATAGGCGACCAGCCTGTCCACGGGGTCGGACGAGCGCTGATCACCGGTGGAGAAGGTCCGAAGATCATCGACGGTGTCACCCCAGAAGTCGATGCGAACGGGCTCGTGGGCCTGAGCGGGGAACACGTCGACGATCCCGCCGCGAACGGCCACCTCGCCGCGCCCCTCGACGCGGTCGGTGCGCTGGTATCCCATCGAGGTCAGCCGGTGAACGAGAGCCGAGACCTCGACGTCGTCACCTCGAGCGATGATCACCGGCGAGGGATCGCTCGGTGATGACCGTTGGACCACGGCCCTCACCGAAGCAACGACTACAGACCCCTTCCCTATGCTGAGCAACCGGTGCCGGGCCTCGGCCCTGCGCGCCATGGTCGACGCATTCGGCGAGATGTGCTCGAATGGGAGAATCTCCCATGCGGGCATGAGGGCGACGTCGTCGACGAACAGCCCGAGATCATCTGCGAGGTCTTCGGCGTCACGCTCGCCTGGAACGACGACCAGTATCGGGGCGGCGAGCTTCCGTGCAAGGCCGGCGATGGCATAGGCGCGGGCTCCCGCCGACACCACCCAGCGGCCGGGGAGCGGCGGGAAGTGCTGGGCGCGCCAGCGTTCGACGAGTGCGGCGAGCGGTGCGGACATGCGACCGAGATCGTAGGCACCGGGAGCCGACATGCTTCATCCGGCCCGAGGCCGTCTAACCGGTGACGTACGTACCGGTTCCGGTGGCCAGCAGCGTTCCCCGCTCGTTGGAGAACTCCATCCGGGTGACGGCCAGGCGCCGACCCGACCGCATCACGATGCCCGAGGCGGTGAACCGCTCACCGAGCCCTGGGCGCAGGTAGTCGATCCTCAGATCGACGGTTCCGAACTTCACGAAGAGCTCCTCGATCGCCTCGTGCGTGTCGAGGTCGCGGTCGAACACCAGCGCCGAGAGAGCTGAGGTGCCTCCGACGACGTCGAGGATCGACGAGGTGACACCGCCATGCAGGATTCCGCTGAGCGGGTTGTTGGTCAGCTCGTCGCGATGCGAAACGGTCATCTCGGCGCCCGTCGGAGTCATCGACTCGAGCGTGACCCCGATGACGCGATTGAAGGGAATCCGGTCCACGATCGGTTTCACCAGCTCGAGCGCCAGCTCGGGTGTCATCGTGGCTCCAGCAGTGCGTAGCTCCCGGTGGCGTGCGCCACCGGGCGGTCCTCGGCGCCATCGACCCACACGCGCACCTGCCCGAAAATCCTCGTCCGTCCGGCGCGGATCAGCTCGGCCCTGGCGACCAGATCCCCGCCGACCGCCGGCCGGAGGAAGGTGATGTGTAGGTCGGACGTCACCGCCATCGGCTGCAATCCCACCACGGTGAACGACAGGTACCAAAGCACCGAGTCGCAGATCGTGAACTGCGTTGGCCCGCTGATCAGCCCTCCCGGGCGATCGAAGGCCGGATCATACGTCCACCCGGCCACGGCGAACCCCTCGCCGATGTCGATGCACCGATACCCGTCTCCGACCGTGGCGGGATAGGTCTCGGCCACCAGCTGGTTGACCTGGTCTACGGTGGGAATCGGCACGGGTCGTATGATGACAGCGACTCAGGAGGTCGTGTGGCCAATCCCGTTCTCGCCAAGGCGTTCGACACGCGCCGACAACAAGCACCCGCCGGCCCGATCACGGCGACGGACGACGTGATGACCGGCAACGGCGTGATCCGCTCGTTCGCCATCCTCTCGGCCCTCTTCGTCCCCGCTGCCATCTTCGGATGGACCCAGTTCGACGGAGAATCCTTCCCCTCTTGGGTGCTGGGCGCCTTCGTGGTGGCGATCGTCGCCGTCATCGCAGGCAGCCTGAAGCCGACCTGGGCGCCCTTCATCGGACCGGTCTATGCCGTGGTCGAGGGCTCCATCGTCGGGGTGGTTTCCCGGCTCTACGAGACCGCCTACGACGGCCTCATCGTCCAGGCGATCATCGCCACCACCGTGACCACGTTCGTCATGGCGGTGCTGTACGTCACCCGAACGATCGAGGTGACGGCGAGGCTCCGGTCGATCGTGACCGGGGCGACGCTCGCAGTGTTCGCCTTCTACCTGATCAGCTTCGGGCTGTCGTTCTTCGACATCGGCGTTCCGCTCATCTGGGATTCCGGGCTGCTCGGGATCGGGTTCAGCCTGCTCGTGATCGGGATCGCCGCTTTCAATCTGCTGTTGGACTTCGATTTGATCGAGCGGGGCGTGAAAGCCCACGCCCCGGGCTACATGAACTGGTACGCCGCCTTCGGTCTGATGGTCACCATCGTGTGGCTCTACCTCGAGTTCCTCCGACTGTTGTCGAAGCTGCAACGCCGCTGAGTCAGCGTTCGGTCAGACCCTCCGACCGGAACCAGTCGACCAGCCGTTCAATGAATGGCTCCGCGCCGGTGTATTCGAGACCGAGCTCTTCCGTGGCGCGAGCGCCGTCGTAGCGATGACCGTGGGCGAGCGTGGCGATCATCTCTCCGCAGAACGGGATCGGCACCTTGATCCAGCGGAGGAAGTCGGCGACCGGGCCGGCCGGGCGCACCAGCCACGGCGGGGCGAACCGCACATCCAGCGGCGAGCCCAAGACGTCCGAGATCATGGCGACCGCCTCGCGAGCCGTCACCGTGAACGAATTGAGCACGTAGCGCCGGCGGTCGGCACCGCGGTCGGCAGCGAGCAGATGGCCGCGAGCGCAGTCGTCGATGTCGACGAGCGAAAGTGACGTGTCGGCGAGCACCTTCAGTTTGCCGTTGAGCACATCGAGGATGAGCTCGCCTGTGCCGGTGGCGCGTCCCGGGCCCTGGACCGACGACGGGTTGACGACGACGAACTCGATATCGGGGTCGAGTTCGTACAACGCCCGCTCGGCGAGAAACTTGGACTCCTCGTACCGGGACAAGAAGCGGCCTCGGTGCTCCGAGTCCTCGTCACCGATCTCCCCCCTCGACTCGCCGAGCACGGCAGCCGAGGACGTGTAGATCAACCGGTTGACCCCCGCCTCGACGGCGGCCTCGGCAACGGTCAGGGTGCCGTCGATGTTGGCCTCCCACATCGGAACGGGGTCGTCCACACACATGGCGTTCAGACCTGCGACATGGAACACCCGTTCCGCACCCGCGAACGCCGAGATGAGCGAGCCGTGATCGAAGATGTCCGCTCGGACGGGAGAAGCCCCGAGCCCCGAGAGCACGGCGTCCGAATCCTCGCTCCGTGACGTCGCCGCCACCTCGAACCCACCGGCGACGAGATGTCCGACCACCGCCCGACCGACCACACCAGAGCCACCCGTGATGGCGACCCTCACGCCGGGAACCTCACGCCGGGGCGCCCGCGCTCTCCGAACGCACGGTCTCCCAGAAGGCCTGCACATACCCCCAGCCGCTGGCGAGAGTCACGACGACGGCCAGCAGCATGAGCCACTCGTCGAAGAACAGCGCACCGAGCGGGCTCGAGAATCGGACGAAGGCAAAACCGATCGCCACGAACTGAACCAGCGCCTTGGCCTTGCCCAGTTGCGACGGCTTGACCAGGCCACCGGTCAGCGCGACGAGCCCCCGCAGTGCCATCACGATGAACTCGCGCATGACGATGATCAACGCCGCCCAGATCGAAACGCGCTCGATCGAGATGAGCACCATGAGCGAGCCCGTGACGAGCAGCTTGTCCGCCGTGGTGTCGAGGAAGGCACCCAATGTCGACTCGATCTGCCAGCGGCGGGCCAGGTACCCGTCGAGGAAATCGGTGATCGCTGCCACCGTGAAGAGCAACGCCGCCCAACCGAGCGCACCGTCGAGGCGGTCTTGGCTCCTGGCCAGCACCATGATGACGGGCACCAGGAGCACTCTGGTGATTGCGAGGATGTCAGGAATGGAAATCTTCCACCGCTCCGGTCTGGCTGGTTGAGAGCATACGTTGACGGCCGCACACCGGCAGCGAGCTTTGGGTGGTTGGGAGCCATCTGTACGATTCGCGTATGACAACCACTGTCACCACGGCTTGGAATCGAGCTGAGCACGTTCAGCGCCTCAAGTCACACGGGCGCTTCGACACGCTCATCATCGGAGGGGGCATCATCGGAGCGGGCGCGACCCTCGACCTGGCGGTCCGCGGCGTGGACGTAGGTCTCGTCGAGCAGTCCGACT
>JAHEDH010000216.1 GCA_024641285.1 bacterium
GTCAAGCCGTCGTCGCAGAGCTCTCCCATCTCGAAATTCTGGCGGGTGGTGGAAGGTGTCGTCGATGCCGACCATCCGGTCGGCCCCCGCGGGCTCGGACGAAAGATCCACATGGACCGCAGTGGGGTCGGACGCATGCTCAAGCAACTGTCGGATATCGGGGTGCTGCACCAGGACGAAGACGGATACGTTCCCGGGCCCAGATTGATCACTCTCGGCCGGGTGCTCGCGGCCAGGGACACCCTTCCGGACGAGGTCGAGCCGATCCTCGCCGATCTCGTCGCCCGCTTCGACGAGACGTGCTACGCATGTGCGTTCCACGGCGACGTCGCCGTGTTCACCCACGAGATACAGAGCTCGAAGCCATTGCGGCTGGTCGTCGAGTTGGGCCGACCGGTGCCGTTGTACGCGGGCGCTGCGGGCCGGGCCATCCTTCTGGCGCTGTCCGACGCGCAGGTACGGGAGATCGTCGGCACCGACCGGCTGCCGAAGCTGGCGAAGGGCACTCCCGAGACGCTGGACGACGTCCTCGCTGCCGCCGCGATCGACCGTGAGCGCGGCTACTCGGTGAGCTACGAAGAGCGGGTCGCAGGCGGAGCCGCCATCGCTGCCCCGTTCTTCGGCTCGGCGGGCAGCTGCCAGGGCTCACTGGTGTACACGAGCCCGGTGTCGAGGATTGCCGACCTCGATGTCGGCGAGATCGGCGAAGCCGTCGCAGCTGCTGCAGCTGCACTGTCGGTTCGCCTCGGATTCGTCCCAGGAGGTGAGTGACATGGTCGGGTTGGGCATCGTGGGTCTCGGGCGGTGGGCGAACGCCCACGCCTCGGCGGCGGCGAGGAGCGAGAGCGTCGGATTCGTGAACTGCTTCGCGCGGTCGGAGGAGTCGCGTCAGCGGTTCATGACCGCCAATGGGATCGCTGCGAGCGCTCGATCGCTCGAGGAATTGCTCGAGGACCCGGCAGTCGAGGCCGTCGTGGTCTCCTCGCCGAACGACGTGCACGCATCTCAGATACGGACGATCATCGAAGCCGGGAAGCCTGTGCTCGTAGACAAGCCGATGTCGGTGGACGTGGCGGAAGGTCTCGAGGTCGTTCGGCTGTCCAGGGAGTCCGGTGTTCCGGTCGGGGTGGCACATCACGCCCGCCGGCTCGCCGGGCATCGGGCGGCCAAGGCCTGGATCGACTCGGGGGCGGGGAGGGTGCGGACGGCTCACGGAGACTTCTCCAACAACCGGGGCGGCGCCATGAAGCCAGACGCATGGCACAGGTCCGTGCGCGGTTCGGAGGCCGGCGTCCTGATCCAGGTCGGGATCCACCAGGTCGACACGCTGTTGTATCTCCTCGGGCCGGTCTCGAGCGTGAACGCTCGCTTCGCCTACGAGGCGCTCGGCCCGCAGATCCCCGATGCTGCGGTGGTGACGATGCAGCACGTCGACGGTGCCGTTTCGGTGGTCTCTTCGAGTTGGACGACGCCGAGTCACTACCGCACCGACCTTCTCGCCACGGGCGGGAATCTGATGTATACGCTCGACCACGGGCATTGGTCGAGCGGGAACGTCGATGACTTCGGAGCGCTGGTGTTGGACACCGGGGACGGCGAACGGACGACGATGCCGAGCAGCAAGGGCGATCCGTTACGTGATCAACTCGAGGAACTGGGGCGATCGGTTCTCGACGGCGCGCCGATGGCTGTCGATCCGATGGCCGGGCTCAGGGCGGTCGCGGTGGTGGAGGGGTCTGTCGTCTCGGCGCGGCGGGATGGCGCTCCGGTCGAACTCGAAGCTCTGCTTCGGGCCGCGGGAGCCGACGAGACCGAGGTCGGGGACTTCCTGACGCCCTGAGCCGTTGAACCCGTCCGTATGTCGGCCGGTCGGCCCGGCGGGGCCGTCGTGCAACATATAGGATCTGTCGGAAAGCGAAGCGAGGGATCGATATGCACTACGGGATCAAGACCAACCCGCATCACACCACCTGGGACGCCATGCTGGCCGCCTGGGAACGGGCCGATCAGTCGGAGAACATCGACTCGGCGTGGGTGTTCGACCACTTCTACCCGATCTTCGGGGACACCAACGGCCCCTGCCTCGAAGGCTGGACGTCGCTTTCGGCTTTGGCCCAGGCGACCTCGCGATTGCAGGTCGGCACGATGGTCAACGGGATGCCGTATCGACATCCTGCGGTGACCGCCAACATGGCGGCGACGCTCGACATCATCTCCGATGGCCGATTCCAGCTGGGGCTCGGGGCGGGATGGAACGAGTTGGAATCCGAGGCGTATGGCATCACGCTGGGCGACAACCTGACAGAGCGATTCGACCGTTTCGACGAGTGCGTCGAGATCATCGTCGGCATGCTCGAGAACGAAGAGACCACTTTCGAAGGCGAGTACTTCACGGTCAAGAACGCCCGGAACGAGCCGAAGGGACCACAACGCCCACATCCGCCGATCGTGATCGGAGGCAAGGGCGAGCGACGCACCTTGAAGACCGTTGCGCGCTTCGCCGATCACTGGAACGTCGCCCCGATCGAGGCCGACGAGTGGCGTCACAAGATGGAGGTCCTCGCCAGGCACTGTGAGAACGTCGGCCGGGATCGGGACGAGATCATGACCTCGATGATGGTCCGGTTCAATCCGGACGATCTCGGTGGTTTGAGCGATCACCTGCGTCACCTGGGACAGATCGGACTGGATGCAGCCATCGTCAACCTTCCCAGCCCGCACGATCCCGCCCACGTCGACATGGTGACTTCGGCGATCGAAGCCGCAACCTGATCGCGTCCGTGTGGTGTCCGTCAGCGTTGCTGGGGGAGCGGGCCCTTCTCGATTGTGACTGCAGCGTCGTTCCGACTCCGCCGCTGGCCCCTTACCTCCCGGCTCGTTCCTCACCGGTAGGGACCGTTCCCCCTCGCTTCGCTTCGGGGGAACACCACATGATTGATGTCCCTCACGGAGTGGGGG
>JAHEDH010000117.1 GCA_024641285.1 bacterium
ACGACCCGATCCGAGCCATCCGGGCGGCGCTGGCGCTCTGCGAACGCGCAGCGGAGCTCGAGCTCGGGGTGACGATCGGCGTCAACACCGGGCGGGTCTATTTCGGACCGGTCGGCTCGTCGCTCCACGAGGAGCTCACCGTGATGGGGCCCGTGGTCAACCTCGCTGCCAGGCTCCAGGGAGCCGCGTCCGACGGCGAAGTCCTCGTGGGCGCAGCGACGCGCGAGCACATCCACGCCGCCTTCGACCTGACTCCCCGGACCGTGACCGTCAAAGGGATGGACGAGCCGGTGAAGGCCTACATCGTCGAGCGCTTCGCAGCAGATCCGGTCAAGGTCCGCGGAATCGAAGGCCTCACATCGAAGCTGGTCGGCCGCGACGTCGAGCTCGCCGCATTGCGTGACACCCTCGAATCATCGATCACCGCAGTTGTGGGCGAGGCGGGTCTCGGGAAGTCGCGGCTCCTTCGCGAGTACCACGCCGGGACGGGCCGAGTGTGGCTGGAAGGCCGCTGCCAGCTCCTCACCGCGAGCCTGCCGTTCTCGGGATTCGTCGACTTGGCCGTGCGGCATCTGGGCGGCAACGAGCCGGAAGTCATCCGCGCCCATCTCGAGGGGCTCGCATCGCTGCGTCCGAGCGACATCGAGGAGATCCTTCCCTATCTCGTTCATCTGGTCGGAGGCTCGTTCGGAGACGAGCGTGACCTCGTCGTCGCCCAGACCGAACCGTCACGCCGGAGCCTCCTCACCATCGACGCCATCCGAAGGTGGCTCTCAGCAGTGGCCGATCGGGAGCCGACGATCGTCTTCGTCGACGACCTGCACTGGTCGGACGAGCTGACTGTCGAGGGACTCGCGTCACTGCCGGGAACCGGCGGTCGACTGGCGGTAGCGGTGGCCAGCCGCCCGGAACCGTCCGAGCCGTTGGAAGCGCTCCGGGAGCGTGTATCGGGACTCGAGGAGATCGAGCTTGACGCATTGCCACCCGACCAGACAGGCGAGATGATCCGGCAGTTGCTCACGATCAGCGGGCTCCCCCGTGAGACTCAGGAGAGACTCGTGGACTGGTCCCGCGGCAATCCCTTCTACGTCGAAGAGCTGCTCCGCTCCCTGATCCAGCGGGAGATGATCGTTCAGGACGGTCAGCACTGGAAACGGGGCCCGGCTCAGATCGCCCTCGAACTGCCAGAGAGCATCGACGGCCTGGTCATGAGCCGATTCGACCGTCTCCCCACCCGAACCCGTCGGATCGGCCAGGTGGCAGCGGTGATCGACCGGCGGTTCGATGCTGGTCTGGTGGCCGAGATACTGGCGGCCGACCCGGTTTCGGAACTGACCGAACTCATGGAGGCGGGCTTCCTGGCGAGAAGCGATGACGGCTGGGCGTTCACCCACGATCTGGTGCGCGAGTCGCTGTACCAATCGCTGCTGCCGAGCCAGCGGCTGGAGCTGCACGAACGCGCCGGCGAGGCGATCAGGCACCTCACCCCGGATGATCACGAGTCCCAGGCGTTCCACTTCGAGCGCTCCTCGAATCATCAGGCGGCCGTCACCGAGCTCCTTGCCGTCGCGCAGCGAGCACTGGACGCGTACGCCAACGACGCAGCGGCCGAGCACATCGAGCGGGGACTGCATCGAGTGGGCGAGCTGGGTGCGGGTTCCAGGAATGTCCCGACCGCCTCCTTCCTGCTTCTTCGAGCGCGACTGCACGAACGCGGGTCGAGGTATGAAGAGGCGCTCGCCGATTTGACCGGAGCAGCAGCGCTCGTGATGCCCGGCGGCCCCGAGGCCGCCGAGATCCATCAGGTGTCGGCTCGCGTCCACCGTCTGCGCGACGAGTACGAGCAGGCGTTCCTGGCCCTGGAAGCCGCCGAAGCGCTGATCGATCCGACCGACCGACCCCAGGCCTGGATCTCACTCCAGGAGGAGCGCTCCCTGGCGTTGTACTTCGGTGGTCGAGGGCGCCAGCTCCCGCAACTGATCGAACGGATCCGCCCGGTGGTCGAGGCGCACGGCACCAGCGCACAACGAGCGGAGCTCATCGGCCAGACGGCGTCCCATCACTTCATCGTGAGCCAGTTCAAGCTCGGCGACGATGAGGTCGAACTCTGCAGACAGGCGCTCGATCTCTCGCTCGGCGGCGACCCGGGACGACTCGCCAACGCTCGGTTCCGGCTCGGATTCTGTCTTCTCTGGGCTGACCGGAACGACGAAGCCATTCCAGAGCTCGAACGGTCACTCGCCGAAGCGAGGCGGGTCGGCGACGTGATGTTGGAGACCCGGACCTCGTCGTACCTGGCGATTGCACTCAGGCGAAAGGATGACGTCGCAGCCTCTCGCGCCACGGCCGAGGCGGCGCGAGCCCTGGCCCTGCAGGTAGGCGACGACTACTACGTCGGCCATTCCGACGCAGTGTTGGGATGGTGCGCGTTGCGGGCGGGTGATCTCGGCTCAGCCGAGACCCATCTCCTGGCTGCCATCGAACGGTGGGGCCCGCTCGAGCGAGACGAGATCAGCGGCGCCGACGTCGAGTTCGGATGGCTGGCGGCCTGGCCGTTGGCGGCGCTGTCGGTCGAGCGGGGGAACACCGTCGACGCATCCCGGCATCTGGCGCTGATCACCGTCCCCTGGGAGCGCCCGATGAACCCGAGTCTCCAGGCTGCCGTCTCGGCTGCAGTCTCGAACCCGAGCAGGGCGACACTCGATACCGCACTCGAGCTCGCACGCCGAGAGCGACTGCTCTGACGCGTCAGTTTCTCAGCAGTTCGGCGAAGCGCCGCCGCATCACCAGCTTGGGAGTGCGGTCCAGGTTGAACAGTCCCCAGTGCTTCTCCGGTTCGAGCGGGTCGGGCGACCCCTTCCACGGCTCGTCGAACGCCTCGAAGACGAAGGTCAGGATGTTCTCGCTTCTTGCCCACTCCATGAGCTGCTCGTAGTACTGCGCCTGAAGCTCCTCGGAGGCGTTCGCCGGGTCGATGCCGCGCCCGTTCGAGGCCGTCGGCCACCCGGCCTCGGTGATGACGACCGGCTTGCCCGGATATTGATCGGAGACCGAGTAGTAGTTCTGCTTGGTGTAGTCGAGGGCGTCACGCATCGTTCGGTACTCCCAAACCGGATAGGTGTGGACCGAGATGAAGTCGAGGACGTCCGCCAGCGGTTCGAGCTTGCCGTTCCACGGGACGTAGTTGTCGCACGACGTCACCGGCTGCGGGACCGCATCCTTGATCTTCGCCGCCTGGGAGACGAGGCGGTCGACCGGGACCAGATGGTCGGTCCAGTCGACGGCGGCCTCGTTTCCGACGGCGACGGAGAACACGATGTCGGAATGACGGATCGCCAGCGCAATGGCGCTGTCCACCTGTTCGTCGTTGCTCCGACGATTGGCGATGAGCGTCTCCTCGTCGAAGTCTGCGTCCCACGGGCACTCCGGGTTGCTCATCTCCGCGCCGAAGTCCAAACCGAGCATGACCCCGAGCTCGAGGCCGGTGCGCTCGATCACGTCGAGCACGATCTCGGCATGCCTGCTGCTGTCGTACAGCCTCAGGTAGTCCCAGTTCTTCGCCAGGATCTGGAGGTCCTCCTCGACCTCGGCGGGTGACGGGTACTGGCCGGTGCGCGGGCTCTGCCCCTCTCGATAGCCCGAGTAACAGATGCCTTGGCCGGTCGGGACCGACCAGATCGGCCGGGTGGTATCAGACATACTTCGGGTTCCCATCCTTGTCCCACAGGCCCCAGTAGGCGCCCACATCTCCTTCGGCGTCGATCTTCCACGTCTCGTCGAAGGCAGAGAAGTAGAAGATCTCGATGCCGTCCTGTTCCGCCCACCGATAGGTGTCGATGAAGTACTTCATGGCACTCTCGAGCGACGGCACCGCGCCCTCCTCGGGTGTCCCCAGATTGGGCCAGCCGGTCTCGCTGATGACGACCTTCTTGCCGTTGGCGGCATGGACGGCGCGTCGATACATCTCCTTCATGTACAGCAGGGCGTGCTCGGCGGGACAGCCCTCCCAGAAGGGGTAGCAGTTGGCGAGGATCACGTCGCAGAGCTCGGTCACCCGGGGGTGGTCGACGAACTTGAAGTAGGCGTCGACATAGCCCACGTCCACGCCGGGGACGGCCGCCTTGACCCGCTGGATGTACTCGATGAGCTGATCCTCGGGGAGGTCACCTCGCAGGAGCACCTCGTTTCCCACGGCCACGATGCCGGCATCGCCGGCCGAGGCGACCTCGATGGCGTTGGCCAACTCCGTCTCGTTCTTTGACAGATCGGTCCCGATCCATGCGCCGACCATGGTGCCGAGGCCGTACTCGGTGGCGACCTTCGGGATGAGCTCGTTGCCTTCGGTCGTGGAGAAGGAGCGCACCCAGTCGACATACGGCGTCACGACGCTCAACCGCTCCCGGATCTGCGCCTCCCCGATCTCGGTGCCCGGGCCCTGGCGCTCCACGTAGGGGCTGAAGCACACGCCGTGGATCTTCGCCTCGAGGATCTCACGGACGAGGGCGCGGAGGTCTTCGACGGAGAGGTCGGAGGTGTCGAGGCCCGCCAGTGACAGCGTCCGTTGATACAGGTTGGACATGCGAGACTCCTTGCGGGATGCGATGGGGGCAAAGATGTGAGTCGATCACGCTACTCGGCCGAGCCGGCCCGACGCAGGCGTCCACCGCAGTCGGCGACGAGCGACTCCCCATGGCCTGAGCCGGTGGATCGAACGAGCGTCGGTCTCGATGTCGGGGTGGTCAGGGCCGGTCGACGGCGTCCCGATAGAGACGAAACTCCTCCTCGGGACCCCGATCGGTGTCGACGAAGTCGAGGTACTCCTTGGCCACCGTCGTGAACGCACCGGAGTCGGCCGCTGCGGCGAAGCGCAGATCGGGCGGCCGCTCGGCGCCGTACCGCCACACCTGGTGGAAGTCACACGGTTCGGGGCTCAGAGACTGAAACGTCCCGACGTACTCGTAGTTCTTCGGAGCCAGCTCGGACAGCCGTGGCTCGTTGTCCTCGAGCCATCCGAGGAACGCCTCCTTCTGTCCGGGCTTCACGTAGAAGCCCCAGTCGTACAGCAACGCCATTCATGCCTCTCGGTCGTCGGCCCAAGTATGAACGAAACCAGGGCGCGGCGCCGGACGATCCGCTGCCTTGTCCCAAAGGCCCTGGTCGGTGCGCTTGGCGAACCCTCCTGTGCGGCCCACGCACGAGCCCGCCGGTTTAGCATCGCCGTATCGAACCGACTCGACATTCCGACGAGCCCGCTGCATGGCCACCGAGCCGCGAGGAGCTCCATCGATGGCGGCAGGTGGGTGATCCCTCTGCCGACGCATTGATCGCCGACCTGTTCGATGCCCACGGGCACGAGGGCGTCGGACAGCTGATGTCGGACCTGCTCGACAGTGAATGGGTCGGCGACGGCGAAGTCGGCGGGAAGGCCGAGGCGTTCCTCACCGCCGAGCGGCAGTCGGGGTTCTCCGACGCCACACATCTGCGGGCCAGCCTCGCAGCGGGTCAGGCCGTGTTCGCCGAACACGGGCCGGAGATCATCCTCATCCTCGGCTGCTACAGCCTCCCCGCCGCTTACGCGGCCGCCAACGGCGTCAAGGTGCTGCGCCAGACCGACTATCTGACGAATCAGCCCAATCGCAGACTCATCGAGACGGCCCAGATCATCGTCGACGTCATGCACCCCGGAGGCCTCGAGGCGGGCGGCATCGGGCAACGGTCGGCGGAGAAGACCCGAATCATGCACGCAGCGATCCGGCATCTCATCCTGCACCGGCCCGACCAGCCCTGGGACACCGACAAACTCGGAGTCCCGATCAACCAGGAGGATCTGGCCGCGACACTGATGACCTTCGCATTCATCGCCATCGACGGGCTCGACAAGATGCACATCACGACGACGCCGGCCGAGCGGGACTCGTACCTGGCGGCGTGGCGCGAAGTCGGGCGAATCATGGGAGTGGCCCCCGAGCTGCTCCCGGCAACGTTCGCCCACGCCGAGCAGCTCACGCGAGCCATCCAGGCGGATCAGGTCCTCAGCGGAGTGCCTCCAACCGATCCCGCGTGGAACGACGGCAAGCTGATGACCGTCCCACTGCTCGGGGTTCTCGACTCGAAGATGCTCCCCGGCGTGCCGTCCGCCCTCATGAGGCTGTTCCTCCCGGTCGACGTTGCCAACGGGCTCGGCGTGCCGCGGCGGCCGATCGCCGACCGACTCATCCACGGCATCGTCCGGGCGTTCGGTTGGTTGGACCGCACGCTGCTCGAGCGATTCAGCCGCCGCTCTCGCGTCCTCCGACACGTCAGCCTCGACCTGTTGCAGATGATGCTCGACTGGGAACGTGGGGGCAACAGACAACCGTTCAGGATCCCCGACAGCCTCGACTGGTATGACGAGGCCGGATCCAAACCGACCCTCGGACAGCGGGTTCTTACCCGATCCGCCACACTGTCAGCCCGGAGCTGACATGTCGCCGGCAGACGTCACCTTTCTCAAACCATTCATCCCCGCACACGTCCAGCGATACCTTGCCGACCGCCAGTCGACACAGATCGAGGCCTCTGAAGCCAACGTCGAAGCAGCTGCGCTCGTCGCAGACATCGCCGGGTTCACGGCGCTCACAGAGGCGTTCGAGGCGGCCCATGCCGAAGGCGCGGACAAGCTGTCCGGACTGCTCGATGAGCTGTTCGACCTGCTCAACGGCACCGTGGAGGCGCATGGAGGCGAGGTCGTCCACATCGCCGGCGATGGGCTCCTCGCCATCTGGCCGGTCGCCGCAGGCTCCGACGTGGCCGAGGCGGTCCGCAACTGTGTGGCGGCCGGCCTGACCATTCAGGATCGAGTTGCAGAGCGGAATGCCAGGGCGGATCTCACCATCAGGATGCGTGTCGGCGTCGGTGCCGGGTCGATCTGGATGCCGGTCGTCGGAAGCGACACCGGAGGCTGGTTCGCTCCATCGGGCGGTCCACCGCTCGAACAGATCGCGATTGCACTCAAAGCAGCCAGACCCGGCGACGTCATCGTCTCTGCCGAGGCCGCTCGTGCCGTAGGTGAGCACGTCACCGGCGTGGTGAGCCCGCAAGGACTGGTGCGCGCCGAATCTGCGACCGCCGAAGCAGTGCATGAAGCTGCGCCTGCCGTCGAGCTGGCAGAGCCGCTGCTGGCGAAGTTCGTTCCCGAGACGGTCGCGGCCAGATCGCGGGCCGGCATGACCGGGCGGTTCGCGGAGATCCGGCAGGCGACCACCGTCTTCGTCCAGGTCCGCGACCTCCCGTCATCGCACGAAGCCCGTCTCGACCACCTGCAGCTCGTCACGACGAGCTTCCAAGAGGCGGTCCGTCGGTACGACGGGACGGTGAGCGTGACGCTCCTCGACGAGAAGGGTCTCAGCCTCATCGGAACCTGGGGTGGATCGGGGCACGCCCACGAGGACGATGCCGTCCGAGCCCTTCGGGCCGCGATGACGTTCGCCCCGGCCGTCGCCGATCGCATTGCAATGGGCATCGGCGTCGCCACCGGACGCACCTACTTCGGCGACGTCGGCGCCCGAGCCGTCCGACGCTTCACCCTCCTCGGTCGGCCCGTCAACCTGGCGGCGCGGCTGGCCGCATCCGACCCCGGAGCCAGCATCCGGTGCGACGCCACCACCATGGTGGCGGCACGAAGGAACATCGCCTTCGAGGAACACGAGACCGTCGCTCTCAAGGGTGTCGCCGAGTCGACCCGCACCTTCCGACCCGTCGCGTCGATCGAGACGACGCGGGGCGAGTCGGTCTCGATGGTCGGCCGACATCGGGAGCGATCCGTCCTCGAGCGCATGTTCGAGGAGTTCCTGGCCGGAACCGGCGGGGTCGTCTTCATCGAAGGCGAGGCCGGCATCGGTAAGTCGACCCTGGTGAGAGAGCTGCTGGACTCGGGAGAGTCGCAGCCGATCAGGCGACTCGTCGTCAGGGGTTCGTCGCTCGATCAGTCCGCTCCCTATCACCCGTGGCGGGCGGTGTTCCGGGCGCTCATCGGCGACGCCGATCCCAACACACTCGTGGCCGGGCTTCTTGGACCCGAGGAACAGCACTTGGCAGGGCTGCTGTCGGAGATCATGCCGATCGCGATCGACTCCGAGCGAATCTCGGAGATGTCGCCCAACGACCGAGCGGAAGCCACCAGACGGGTCCTGTCGAGCCTGTTCGTCCGGCTGACCGCCGGCGCGCCTCTCCTGCTCGTGCTCGAAGACGCCCACTGGTACGACACGGCGAGTTGGTCGCTGACCGAAGCAATCGTCGCGCAGATCCCTGCGGCTCTCGTCGTCTGTGTGACCCGCGGTCTCTCCGAGCCGCCCGACCCGGCGGAACTCAGGTTGCGGCGGGACACTGCGACATTGAGCCTGCACAGCCTCGACATCGATGAGACCGTTGCACTGGCCTGTAACCGACTGGATGTGCCGTCCATCCCCGAAGAGCTGGTCAGACTGATCTACGAGCGGACGGAGGGCCATCCGCTCTTCACCGAGGAGCTGGTTCGATCACTCCGAGACGCCGCCGTGATCGAGATCACCGGCGCATCCAGGGAGGTCGGTATCGACCGCGAGGCCCTCGCTCGCTTGGCGGTGCCGTCGAGCGTGTCGGCGATCATCTCGAGCCGAATCGACCGGCTACCGCTGTCTCACCAGAACACACTCAAGTTGGCCAGCGTGGTCGGACGGTCCTTTTCGATCGATGAGATCGAAGGCATCCATCCCGAGTCTGCGTCGGCTGCAGAGATCAAGGACCACCTCGAAGAGGCAGTTGCGTTGGATCTGGTCGAGTTCAACGACCAGGGCGGGGCCGGGGAGTATCGGTTCTCCCATGTCCTGACCGCAGAAGCCATCTACCGATTGTTGCCTGCAGAGTTCAGAGAGGAGATGCACCTGGCGCTCGCCACTCAGCTCTCGAATCGGAGCGATGTCCCCGAATCGGTCCTCGCGCACCATTGGAGGTCGGCGGGTAAGGACGATGCGGCCGCGGCCCGGTACGACCGGGCCGCTCGCGCTGCATTCGAATCGGGGGCGCATCGCGAAGTGACGGAGCTCCTTGCGACAGCCGACTCACTCCACCCCATCGAAGTGTCGCCGATGGCGGAGGCCCGGCGGCAGTCGATGTGGGGAGCGGCACACATCCAGCTCGGAGAGCTCGAAAAGGGTCACGGTCACCTCCTGCAGGCGGTGGAGCAGGCGGGGATGCCGATGCCGTCGGGGCGCTGGCGCCTTCTGGCGGGATTGGTGTGGCAACTCCTCCGCCAACTCGCCCACCGCGTCAGGGTGCGGCCTCTCCTCGGCCGGGGAGACATCGAGCGCGCAGGGGTCGGATCGGCTGCCTTCTGGGAGATGGCAACGACGACATTCAGCTATCAAGACGCCGTTGGATTGGCGTATTCCGGCATCCGGGCGACGAACGAGGCGGAGCGGATACCGGCCACCCGAACCCTTGCCCAGGGCTACAGCTTCATCGGGTACGCGGCCGGTCTGGTCGGACTCCGACGGGTGTCCGAGGCGTACCACCATCGGGCACTGGAAGCAGCACGAACCGCGGGCAGCCCGATCGCCGCCGCCGAGGTGCTGCTGAACCGTGGAGTGATGCTGACCGCGATCGGCCGATGGGAGGATGCAGCCGAGGCGCTCGGCGAGGCGGCTGAGCAGTACCGCCATCTCGGCAGTCGCACCGACCGTGCCCGCGCGCTGGCCGTGCGGGCATATGTCCATTTCCAGGCCGGGCAATTCGAGGACGCCCACAGGCTCTGGGGTGATGTGGGCGAGATCGGTTCTGACAGCGACCTGGTCAAGGCGTGGATCGCATCCGGTCAAGGTCGATCCCTGGTCAGGGTCGGGCGGCTCTCGGAAGCGATCGGGATTCTCAGCGCCGGCCGACGTCTCATCGACGACGTGGGTGAGTTGCCCACCCAGGTGGCTCGCCTGGCATTTCACGGCTTGGCGCTCTGGCAGGAGGGAAGGCTCGACGCGGCAGTCGAGGCGGCGACCACGGGCCTCGAAATGATCGAAGGCACCGAAGCCTTCTCCGCTCCCCATTCGTTCGATGGAATCGCCGAGGTCACCAGGGTGCTGCTGGAGGCGAACGCCTTCAACCCGAACGAAACGTCCCAACGTCTCGCGGAGCGGGCCGTTCGCTCCCTCGTGAAGGTGTCGAAGCGGCTTCCGATCGCCCGCCCCCGAGCCACGATGGCACGGGGAGTGCTACTGGCGCGCAGAGAAAAGGTGCGGTCTGCCAGACGTAGGTTCCGTCGAGCACTCGACCAGGCCGAGACCCTGGCGATGCCGTATGAGCACGCACTGATCCTGCGCGAGATGGGCTCGAGCCTCGACGACCCGCAGGCGATGGAGCGGGCAACCGAGGAGCTCCTCGCACTCGGAGCGGTCGAGGACGCCCGTTTGTCCCGACTCGCTCAACGGGAGCCCTGAGACACAGAACGCTTTCGATGATGGACGAACAACTTGGCGACCTCGTAGACCGCGATGTTGCTCCATGTTGCGGCACCCCACAGCAACACCGCCTCGATGGGCAGATTCGACCACGG
>JAHEDH010000118.1 GCA_024641285.1 bacterium
GGCGAACTCGTGGTCGAACACCGAGACCGAGTTGAAGCGCCGATACGACCTGATCCCGAACCTGGTCGAGACCGTCAAGCAGTACGCGGCACACGAGAAGGCAGTGCTCGAACTGGTCACGACGGCCCGCAGCCAGGCGATGGCTACCAACGGGCAACCGGCCGACGTCCAGGCGCCGGCCGAGCAGGAGCTCGTCAAGGACCTGAAGGTGCTCCTGGCGACCGCCGAGGCGTACCCGGATCTCAAAGCCTCGAAGAACTTCGGAGAACTCCAACAAGAGCTCGCCCTCACCGAAGACCGGATCCAACTCGCTCGGCGGATCTACAACGCCAACGTGCTCGCCCTCAACATCAGGGTCGAGGTGTTCCCGACCAACTTGCTGGCCCGGTTGTTCGGGTTCGCCAGAGCTGGCTACTTCGAGATCGACGAAGCCGCCCGGGCAGCACCGACGGTCGACCTGTGACGCGAGTCGACCCCGCCGTCCCGGATATGGAAATGCCCGGCACCTGACGGGGCCGCGTGTCAGACTCGGAAGGCCGAAGGAGTTCCGATGCCGTCCGTGGTCGTCGATGGCCTGACCAAGACATTCAAGGTTCCCGTGCGCGAAGAGGGCTTCCTCAACTCGCTGAAGTCGCTCGTCCATCGCACCTACCGCAACGTCGAAGCCGTCCGGGACATATCGTTCACACTCGATCCGGGCGAGGTCGTGGGGTTCCTCGGCCCGAACGGAGCCGGGAAGACCACCACGCTCAAGATGCTGTCCGGCCTGCTGTACCCGACCGCCGGGCACGCCAGCGTCATCGGCTTCGATCCGTCCGAGCGCCGGCCCGAATTCCTGACCCGGGTCGCCCTGATCATGGGCAACCGCAACAGCCTCATGTGGGACCTTCCGGTGGCCGACTCGCTCGACGTCCGGAAGGCGATCTACTCGATCGGCGACGCCGATTATCGCGCCCGCCGGGAGCGCTTCACCGAGATGCTCGATGTCGGCGACCTGCTCACCAAGCCGGTCCGCAATCTCTCCCTCGGGGAGCGGATGAAGGTCGAGATCCTGGCTGCGCTGCTCCCCGCACCGCCCGTCCTCTTCCTCGACGAGCCGACGCTTGGTCTCGATCTGTCGATGCAGAAGCGCATCCGGAGGTTCGTCGCCGCCTACGCCGAGGACGAAGGGGCGACCATCCTGCTCACCAGCCACTACATGGCGGACGTGACCGCCCTGTGCGAGCGGGTCATCGTCATCCACCGAGGGTCCAAGCTGTTCGACGGCGACCTTTCCGAGCTGTCGGACCGGTTCGGCGCCTTGAAGACCATCACCGTCAGCGTCACCGGCTCACTCCCCGACCTGTCCGGCTACGCCACCGTGACCGAACGGACCGCCGACAAGGCCGTGCTGTCGCTCCCTCGAGGCGAGGTCGCCGGCGTCGCCTCGCGCCTGCTGGCGAACCTCGATGTGCTCGACCTGAGCATCGAAGACCCTCCCATCGAAGACGTCATCGAACGCACCTTCGCCTCCGGCGACGAGGAGCCATCGGTCACCGCCACGCCGGAATGAGACGCCTCCTCCCGATCTACATGGTCGAGGCTCGTGCCGCCGTCCAACGTCAGGCCCAGTATCGGGGCGCGGCGTTCATCAGCGTGCTCGGGTTCCTGATCGAGCCGATCGTCTACCTGATCGTCTGGCGGACCGTCGCCGAACAGGCCGGTCCCATCAACGGCTACGGCGTGGACCAGTTCACGTCGTACTACATCGTGTGGACCCTCGTCCGGGTGTTCAACCTCGCCCTGGCGCCGGGTGCCTGGGACTGGTGGGTGCGGACCGGTCGGATCGCCAACGACCTCCTGCATCCGGTCAACCCGTACCACCGACAGTTGGCGAGCATGGCCGGAGCCAAGGTGGTCTGGATCACGCTGTGGATCCCCGTCGCCGTGTTCCTCACGATCCTGTTCCGCCCCGACTTCTCTCCCAATCTGCTGGAGGGCTCGGTCTTCTTGATCACCGCCTGGGCCGGGTACGTCATCAGGTTCAACGTGCTCTGGCTCCTCGGGCTGGTGAGCTTCTGGACGACCCGAGCGCAAGCCCTCATCGAAGTCGTGATCGCCATGGAGTTGCTGCTCTCGGGGCGGCTTGTTCCGATGGCGGTCATGCCCTCCTGGGTGCAGACCGTGTCCGGTTGGCTGCCGTTCAAGTGGACGTTCCAGTTCCCGATCGAAGTGCTCATCGGCCAGCTGACCACCGGCGAGATCTGGCGCGGCATGGCGATGCAAGCCCTCTGGATGGGGCTCAGCGGGCTGGCGATCGTGGCGGTGTGGCGCAACGCCATCCGCAAGTTCACCGCGGTGGGGACATGAACCGACTGACGCACTCGATCAAGGTCGCGCTGGTCCATTGGAAGCTGGGCGCCGAATACGAAGTGCAGTACCGGATGAACTTCGTCCTGCAGATCGTCCAATCGGCGGTGCGACTCGCCACCGGCATCATCGCCATCCAGCTGGTCTTCGGGTTCACCACCCAGCTGGGAGGTTGGACCGAGCCGGAGCTGTATGCGGTCCTGGGAATCCACGTGCTGCTGGGAGGCATCATGGCGACGTTCATCCTCCCCAACATGTTCTCGTTCATGTACGAGGTGCGTGAAGGGGAGCTCGACTTCGCCCTGATGCGCCCGGTCGACTCGCAGATGTTCATCTCGACCCGCCAACTCGGCTTCTGGAGCGTCGTCGACATCATCGTCGGCATCGTCGTGTTGGGGTGGGCGTTCGCCGAGCTGGCCGAGACGATCGGGCCCGTCGATCTCGTCCTCTTCGGGATCGGCCTGATCTGCGGCGCCCTGATCCTCTACAGCGTGTGGATGGCCTTCACGACGACGGCGTTCTGGCTGATCGACACCGACGACATGGCGACGATCATCACCGGTCTCTACGACGCCGGGCGCTGGCCGATCCGCATCTACCCGCTCTGGCTGCAGGGCGCGTTGACGGCGGTCGTCCCGCTGGGTGTGGCGATCACCGTTCCAGCCGAGGCGATCACCGATCGGTTGACACCCACGGCGATGGGCACGCTGATCCTCGTCACCGTGGTCGCGGTGACGGCGAGCCGCGCCTACTGGCAGTACGGCGTCAGGAACTACTCAGGCGCCTCCGCCTGAACCTCGACCCGAGTTCCACACCAATCGTGGTGTGGAACCCTGGGTTGCTCACCACACTCCGTGTGGATCTCGGGTCACGGTTCGGCGATCGGGAGGGCGATCGTCACCGATGTCCCCGCACCTTCGGTGCTCTCGAGGGTGATCGTGCCGCCGTGGGCTTCTACGAGCTCGCGGCTGAGAGCGAGCCCGATCCCCGAGCCGATGCGGGTGTCACCGGTGTGGAACCGGTCGAATACGTGACCGAGCTCCGACGCAGGGATCCCCGGCCCGTCGTCGACGACTTCGATGACCGCGCCGTCGACACCGCGTCGAAGCGCTAGGCGGATCGCACCGCCGCCCGACGTCAGAGCCGTGACGGCGTTGTTGAGCAGGTTGGTCAGCACCTCGCGGATCCTCACCGGGTCGACCACGAGCGTGCCGATGGCGCCATCGACCTCGACCGAGATGCCGGGATCGACCGAGCGGTAGGCGTGCGCCAGGTCCGCGGCCATCGCATCGAGATCTGTGGGCTCGGGGTGCAGGCTCAGCGCCCCGGCCTGCGACAGGCTCAGCGTCCGCAAGTCGTCGAGCAGCCGCTCCATGGTCGCGATGTCGGCGAGCAGCGACGTCAGATGCTCCTCGTCGACGGGGTGGACGCCGTCGATCAGGGCCTCCACGCGACCCTGCAGCACCGTCAACGGCGTGCGCAGCTCGTGGCCGAGATCGGCGAGCAGCGTCCGCCGCCGCATGTCCTCGGATTCGAGCCGGTCGGCCATCCGGTTGAACGACGACATCACCGCCGTCATCGAGCGCGGCCCGTTCCCCGACACACGAGTCGCATAGTCCCCTTCGGCGAGCCGACCTGTCGCGTCCACCAGCTCACGTGCCGCCCTGATCGAGCGGGCAAACACCCTGGCGGCGATGGCGAGCAGAACGAGGACGGTGACCAATGCGATCCCGACGGCGAGCGCCGGCCCGCCAGAGGGAAGCCGGGATCCGACGTAGACGCCCACCAGCGCCGGGACCGCCACCATCAGTGACATCATGGTCACGAAGGCGGCGAACATCCGCCGACCGAAGCCGGGGGCCGGTCGCCGCGATCCGTGCTGCCAGGGTCCGCCCCACTGCTCGGGTGTCCGGGGTTCGGGCATCCGCTGCTCAGGCATCGGCGAACCTGTAGCCGACCCCGTACACGGTCAGCACGTATCTGGGATCGCCGGGCGTGGGCTCGATCTTCCTGCGGAGGTTCTTGATGTGGGCGTCGATCGCCCGCTCGTACGACTCGAACGAGACTCCGTGCAGCGCGTCGAGCAGCTGGCTGCGGGTGAAGATCCGACCGGGAGCGGCCGCCAGGGTCTTGAGGATCTGGAACTCGGTAGGGGTCAGATCGACCGTCCGACCCTCGACGGTGACTCGCATCTTGGGGATGTCGATCTCGATTTCGGAGGCCCGAATCAGCTCGGGGGCCTCACCCGCATCGACACGCCGCAGCAGCGCCCGCACCCTCGCCACCAGCTCGCGGGGGCTGAACGGCTTGGTGACGTAGTCGTCGGCGCCGAGCTCGAGTCCGACGATCTTGTCGGTCTCTTCGGTCCTGGCAGTCAGCATGATGATCGGGACCATCGAGGCCTTCCGCAGCGCCCGGGCGACATCCAGACCGTCCTGGCCGGGAAGGCCGAGGTCCAGCACGACGAGGTCGAGGTCGTGGGATCGCCAGAGTCCGAGCCCGGATTCTCCGTCCGGCGCCGTGAGCACCGAGAAGCCCGCCTGTTCGAGGTAGTCGCGAATCAGGCGGGCGATCTTCAGTTCGTCCTCAACGACGAGTATCGACTTCACCGGTGGCATTCTGGTCGTCGGTCTCGGCGTGGGCGTGGCGGTGCCACTCGTCCATCCGGCTGCGAGGATCCCCACCGTGGGACCACGGAGGCCCGCCGGCAGCCGCCCAGCGGCGCCGTCCTCCGAAGAACCTGAGGATCAGGGCCAGGAAGAGGAACCCGAACAGGATCTTGAAGAAGATGGGGAACACCAGCAACGCACCGAGTGCGATGCCCCCGTCCGTGGCCGGCAGTGCGCCGGCGATGCCGAGTGCGATACCGACGGTGATTCCGCCGACCAGGAACGACCCGATGGCCGTTCCGAGCATCCTTCTGCGATGACTCACGATGACTCCTTTCGATGTCTCGTCTCGTGACAGTCATCACTCTCGGTTTCGATTGTGGAGAACCGGTGAAGACGGTGCGGAGGTCCGCGGCGGCCTTCGAAGACACTCGAACCCGGCCCACGCTCCCCGATCGAGAGTCAGTCGTTTCGGGTGATCTTGCGGATCCAGACGGGATCGTTGCGGCCGTCGCCGCCCCCGTGGTTGATGTAGAGGGCGCCGTCGGGACCGACCGCGATGGCGTTCGGGCGTGCGATCGTCGCCTCGTCGCCGGGGCCGTCGTCGAAGCCCTCCTGGCCGGTTCCAACCGCCACGACCACCTCACCGGTGGCAATCTCGTATCGGTACACCCGAGCGTCGGTCCGCGCCGTGACGTACAGGTATCCGTCGACGTGGACCACATGGGCATTGCCCGAGGGGAAGCGATAGATCACTTCGGTGTCGCCGCCCGGCGTGATTCGCTGCAAGAAACCGCTGCCGAAGTTGACGACGTAGAGATTCCCGGCGTCATCGATGGTCAAGCCGTTCGGGCAGTCCATGCCGACACCCGAGGCGATGACGGCTGCCGACCCATCCGGGAAGACCTCGTAGACCTGGTTGCCACGGCAGCCGTCGACGAAGACCCTGCCCTCGTCGGTCACGACGATGCCGGTCGGGCCGCGAACGTCGGCTGTGAGGAGTTCGACGGTCCCGTCCGGGGCGATGGTGAAGACCTTGTTCGTCCCGTAGCTCGACTGGTACAGCAACCCGTCGGGGCCGAAGGTGTTCCCGGTCAGCGACCCCATGTCCCCGTCGGTGGCGAACACCGAGACATCGCCCTCGGGGCTCACCTTGAACACGGTGTTGCCGTCGTGGTCGTCGTATCCGAAGTCGGCGTGGTACAGGTTGCCCTCGGAATCGACGGCCAGCCCGCCAGTGCCGGCATCGAGACCGGCAAGGACCGTCTGAACGGCATACTCCGAGCTCACCTCGTACGACTCGGGGGTGGGCACCAACGACTGCGTGGTCGTCGTTTCGGGAACGGTGGTCGTCACGACGGCCGTGGTCGTCGGCTGCTCCCCCAGCGTCGTCGACGGCGCAGGGACGGCAGTCGAGTCCACGGTGACGATCTCGTCGGGGTTCGAGCACGCCGCAGCCAGCAGGGCCAAGGCGATCACGACCGTGCATCTCTTCTGCATCTGCGGTCCCTTCGGTTCACGCAAGCCATGCCACGAATGGGCTCGCCATTTCATCCTGGTCGAACCGGGTGCACGACGTCGAGGAGAGACGGCACTGGCCCGAGAACGGTCATACAGTTGTCTACATGAGCCGCAGCGGAACGCACACGATCGACGAAACGACCGCTGCAGGCACACGCGCAGCCGACCGTCTCCGGACGTCCCGAGTCATCTGGATGACGACCGTGTCGGCGCACGAGGTCCCCCAGTCCTCCCCGGTCTGGTACCTGTGGGACGGTGGGGACTTCACCGTCTACAGCCTCGAATCAGCGCGCCAGGTGAACGTGACGAGGCATCCCGCCGTCAGCCTCCACCTCGACGGCAACGGCCTCGGCGGCGACATCGTGATCGTCGAGGCACTCGCCCGTATCGATCACTCGCTCCCGACGGTGCCCGAGAACGACGCCTACCTCGCCAAGTACGGCGGGATCATGGAGGAGCGTGACTGGTCGCCGAAATGGTTCGCGAGTCGGTATTCGGTTCCCATGACCATCACCCCGACCAGGTTCCGATACTGGTGAGCGGCGGGGCGTACGACTGGTTCGAGCGTTAGCGTCTCCCCATGGCGGACGCGATCGAACTCGACGTTGCAGGGCGTTCGGTCCGGGTGTCGAGCCCGGGCAAGGTGTTCTTCTCGAAACGCGGCGAGACCAAGCTCGACCTCGTGAACTACTACCTCGCGGTCGCCGAGCCGCTGCTGGCGACCATGGGTGGCCGGCCGACGTTGATGCAGCGGTTCCCCGACGGCGCATCCGGGAAGAGCTTCTTTCAGAAGCGGGTACCGAAGGGCGCCCCCGACTGGCTCCAGACGACCGTCGTGAGCACCCCCAACGGGACGACGTCGGACGCGCTGGTGGTCGCAGACATGGCTCACGTGATCTGGGCGGTGAACATGGGCTGTCTCGGCTTCCACCCCTGGCCCTATCTCGCCGCCACGCCGGATGTCACCGACGAGTTGCGGATCGATCTCGATCCGGTCCCGGGCCTGGTGTTCGACGATGTTCGAAACGCTGCGGCCCTCGTCAAGGAACTCCTCGATGAGCTCGGTGTCGTCGGCCACGTGAAGACCACCGGCAGCACCGGGCTCCACATCTATGTGAGACTCCTCCCCGAGTGGGACTCGTACGAGGTTCGGTCGGCCGCGGTCGCTCTCGCCAGGGAGTTGGAGCGCCGACACACCGACACCGTGACGGCCGCTTGGTGGAAGGAGGAGCGAGGCAGACGTGTCTTCGTCGACTTCAACCAGAACGCACCACACAAGACGGTCTTCGGCGCCTGGAGCGTCCGGGCGAGAGTCGGAGCGCAGGTCTCGACACCGATCGCCTGGGACGAGCTGGCGACGGTCGATCCCGATCAGCTGACCCTCGACGTGGTGCCGAGCCGCCTCGAGACCCGGGGTGACCCCTGGACGGGGATCAACGACGACCCCCAGAGCCTGGAGCCTCTCCTCGAGCTCCATCGGGCGGACATGGCGGCAGGGTTGATGGACGCCCCATGGCCACCCGTCTATCCGAAGCAGCCGAACGAGCCTCCCCGGGTCTCCCCCAGCCGGGCCCGTAAAGAGTGAGTGGTCAGCGGGGGTAGTTGGCCGCCACGTTGAGCCCGACCATCAGTGCGACGGTGGTCTTCGCCTTGGGGCTGACCAGACCGGCGACGGTGCCGGCGACGAGAGGGACGGGGTGGACGGCGATCACGAGCTCGGCGTCCTTGTTGTTCACCTTCTGTCGGATGACGGAGCCGATCACGGCTCCGAGCAGGGCTGGCAGGGCGATCGAAAGCAGCTTCTTCATGGCCCCAACCCTATCGGCTCGTCCTGGCGGCCACCGGCGAACGTGCACGGGAATACCATCGGGGCATGACCGACGTCATCACCGAACGCGGAGACATCACCCGCGTCACGACCGATGCGATCGTGAATGCAGCCAACGAGGCGCTCGCCAGCGGCGGAGGCGTCGACGGGGCGATCCATGCCGCCGCCGGCCCTCAGCTGATCGAGGCATGTCGCTCCATCCCCGAGGTCAGGGCGGGCGTCCGATGCCCGACTGGCGAGGCGAGGATCACGCCGGGCTTCGAGCTTCCGGCCAGATACATCATCCATGCCGTCGGTCCCAGGTACTCGATGGATCGGGCGCCGGAATTGCTCGAATCGGCGTTCGTGTGGTCACTCGCGATCGCCTCCGACCACGACGACATCCGATCGGTGGCACTCCCGGCGATCAGCTGCGGGATCTACGGCTACCCCGTTGACGAGGCTGCGGAGATCGCCCGGATCGCGGTCGACGGTCGCGTGTACGACCTCGACGTTATCCGGTTCGTGCTCTTCTCCGAGAAGGCGCTCACGGTGTTCAGCGAGGCGTTCACCCGGTGATTCGTCCGGGGCCGCTGGTGACCAACATGGCCGGCCGCTCAGGGCGGATCGGCCGCCGCCTCGGACAACGCCGGGAAGACGAGCCGCAGGACTGCGACGGTGTGGCGCGCAACCCCGTCGAGAAATCCGCTGAAGTCGTCGGGTGAATTGGTTCCTGCCAGGTCCGACAGGGTCCTGATCGCGAGGTGCTCGATGCCGTAACGGTGGGCGACCTGAGCGACGGCGGCTCCCTCCATCTCGATCGCCTGCGCCGAGAACGCGGCATGGAGCCGCTCGCGCTCGACGGTCGAGGCGAGGAACTGGTCGCCTGTGAGGATCGTTCCGAAGATCACCCGCGCTCCATCGGGCAGGCGGATCGGCGGTGCTCCGAGACGGTCACGGACCGCCGCCAGCAGCTGTTCCGACGGCTGGAACCCGAGCGCCGACGTCGGGTTGAAGAACGGGATGTGACCCGCCTGGTAGGTCTCGACGCCATCGTCACCGAGGACTCCGGCGTCGTGTTGGATCAGGTTGGCCCCGATCACGACGTCGCCGATGGCGAGTTTTGGATCGAGGCCGCCGGCGACACCCGTGAACACGATGATTCCCGGCGCGAATCGTTCGCATAGCTGGGTTGCGGAGATGGCGGCGTTGACCTTGCCGATCCCGGTCGAGCCCACGCAGACCTCGTGTCCATCGATCGCTCCCACGGTGAATTTCCCTGCCTTCGTCGGTGACGTCATCACCGCCTCCAGAGCAGAGCGCTCCTGCGGGATGGCGGCGAGGAGACCGATCACCATTCGAGGGCATCCAGGGTCGAAGCGAGCCGGCCGACGTACGGGCCACCGAACAGGCGGACGTGGACGAGAAGATGGTGAAGCCGGAGCGCCGGCCGCCGCCGCTCCCAACCCTCGCTCAACGGGCGATCTTCGAGATACGCCGTGAACATAGCCTGTGGTATGCCTGCGAACATCGTCATGAACGCCAGCTCCATCTCACGGTCGGCATAGGCGACGGCCGGGTCGATCAGCCACCTCCCACCGACGATGTTCCCTGCCCACAGGTCGCCGTGGATCAGCGACGGTGTCGGATGATGCTCGTCGAGCATCGTTTGGAGCGCGCCATCGCATGCGCGGCGAAGGCGCTGCGCAAGCTCCTGTGGAACTGCGGGGTCGTCGAGGTGGGCTCGCACTCTCGTCTCGGCGAAGAACGCTCCCCAATCGGCGTGTCGCGTGTTGTGTTGCGGCAACGCCCCGATGAGGTTGTCGTGGTCGAGCCCGAACTGAGATGACGTCGACCGGTGCACCTTCGCCAGAGCCCGTCCCAACAGCTCCCAGTCGGCGGGGCCGTCGACCCAGTCCATCACGATCTGGTCCGCGGACACCGCGTGCCGTCTCGGCACCGGCGCCCCGGCGTCTTCGAGGAGCTGAAGCCCGCGGGCTTCGAAGGTTGCGTCGTAGCTGGTCCGTTTGATGGCGCGCACCGAGCCGTCGGGTTGTACCGCTCGCTCGACGGTTGCCCAGCTCACCGGACGATCTCGTCGACGAGCCCGGCGGCTGCACGTCTCACCATGGCGACGACGTCGTGGAATCCGTCATCGCCGCCGTAGTACGGGTCGGGAACGTCGAGATCTCCGGGGGCGGCCTGCGGGTCGAACGAACGAAAGAGCCTCACCTTTTCGGCTGCTCGCTCGTCGGGCGCCTGGGCGAC
>JAHEDH010000119.1 GCA_024641285.1 bacterium
CGGCTCTCCGTGACCCGCCGGCGATCTACTCGCCGGTCGCTCCGTCCACCGACTCCCTGATGAGATCGGCGTGGCCGTTGTGCCTGGCGTACTCCTCGATCATGTGCAGGATGATCCATCTCAGGCTCGGCGTGTCGCCGTCGTGCCACACCCGGACAGACATCGTGTCTAGGCCGCCGCCGGCGAGTACCTCGGCGACACGATCTCGCGAGCGTGCCACGGCTTCGCTCCAGAGCTTCCTGAGCTGCTCGGGAGTGTCGTCGGTGGCGGAGTGCCAATCCCAGTCGGGGTCGGCCTTCCAGTCAGCGGTGTCCCATGGTGGAGCGGGCTCGAGTCCCAGCAGCCACTGCGAGAACCAGTAGTCCTCGACATACGCCAGGTGCTTGAGCATGCCTCCGAGCGTCATCGTCGAGACGCCGACCGTCGCATCGAGCCCGGCGGCATCGAGCCCCGAGCACTTCCATTCGAGCGTGGCGCGCTGGTAGTCCAGGTACCCGAGAAGCGTCTGGGTCTCGCCGGCCGCCAGCGGCGGCTCGGCCCTGCCTTGATCGTCGATGATGGCCATCAGTCGGACGATAGGTCACTGCGACGATGAGCGGCGTGGGAATCCATCCGAGCGACGCAGGACGAAAGCTTGCCGCTGTCTCAGCTCGACGCAGTGGGGGCCGGCTGTGCCGCCCCCCACTGGTGTTTGAGCGTCACTGTGTCCGATCAGTCCGGCAGTCCAAATGCGTAGAGCTTGTTGTTCGGTGTGCCGAAGCCGAAGTTCGAATAGCCGGAGCCCCAGTAGACCATCCCTCGCGATATCGCTGCCCCTGAGAGACAGGATCCACCGCTGGCGAAGCTCCACAGCTCCGCTCCGGTCGCCGCATCCAACGCGTACATGTGACCGGCGACGTCGAGCGAGCATCCGAAGACCACGCCGTTGGCCGTCGAGACCGGACCCGATGTGCTGCCGCCTCCTGAAGGTACCGTCTGCCAGAGGATCTCCCCGGTGGCGGCATCGAGACCGCTCCAGACGCCATCGGTGGTCGTCGCACCGCCGGGGAGCGTCCACGGGATGAAGTTGCTGTTGGCGTTGGCGGTGTAGACCCGGTTGCCATCGACCGCGGAGCCCCATTGGAGGCCGCCGGCCGTGCCACCCGGGCCCGCCTGTGTGACCCAGAGAACTGCGCCCGTGCCAGGATCGAGCGTCCAATACTGACCGCTCTTCTGGCCGGCTCCGACCAGGTCCCGGGGCTTGCCATTGCTCTTCACGGTGAAGAGTGCCGGGGCCTGTCCGAAGTCGTAGTCCGGCCCGGCTGGCTCGGGGCAGTTGCTCCCGTCGCCGACGAACGGGATGCAGTCGACGGTCCAGGCATCGAACGGCAACGCCCTCGTCGCCCATCGGATCGCACCGGTGCGCAGGTCGAGCGCCATGATCGAGTCGAAGTGGTCGTCCGCCGGGAGGCATGCTGCCTTCGCAACGGGGTCGTCACCGGCCCCAGCGACGCAGTCCAGCACGGATTGGGGGACCGAGTAGTTGTTGCCCGTGGCGATGTACAACTGGCCACGCTTGGTGTCGATGGCGGGCGAGCTACCCCATACGGCGTTGCCGCTGTACCCCTCGGGTGCGAGCAGCGTCTTCCACAGGATCGCTCCGGTGTCGAGGTCGAGTGCCACCATGCTTCCCCGGAAGGAACAGCACGGATATCCCGGGAACAACGCCGCCAACGCCTCTTCCTGTGAGGCGACGCCGACGTAGACGCGACCGTCGAACACGGTTGCGGACTGGGTGATGATCGCCGCCGGATGGTCGTCTGCCTGTGTTGCCCAGGCCACAGCGCCGGTGACCTTGTCGAAGGCGAGCACCTTCCCTCCGCCGCCGAACGGGCCTTGCGTGCCGACGATCACCTTGTGTTCGGTGACAGCCGGGGTGGCCCGGGCCTTGTCTCCAGGAACCCCGGTGATGGCTGAGATGCTGGCGGTCCATCGCACTGCGCCGGTGAGGCGGTCCACTGCATAGAGATTACCCGCCCAGTCCGGGACGTAGACGGTGTCGTCGTCGACTGCCGGTGTGGCCGACACGTCACCGTCGGTCGTGAGCGCCCATTTGACTTCGAGGCCATCGACAGTCGCCGGGCTGATCTTGTGCTCGGACTGTTGGAACCGGGTGTTCTGCCGGTTCCCTCCTGCGGAAGTCCATCCGCTGCCCTCCGAGGCCGTCGCCCCGGCCATCGGGATCATGAGTCCCAGCAGGGCGGTCATCATCGCGAACGTCGCGAATCGTCTTCTTACCATGGTGTGCCTCCAGTTCGTTGGCCACGGTGAATCCGAGGCCGGGCGTCCGTCAGGTCGCTGAGGCGATCGGCGGAGGCCTGATCGAACGCTACGACACCTTGGTGGATGAGCGTGCGGAAATGCCGTAGCCAGAATTGGCACTCTTGGGGAAGGTCTCCGAAGCAGTGCGGGCGTCGATCGGATAGGTTTCATGTCGGGAGCGCCCAGGGTTGAGAGGTTGGGACGATGAGCTGGTTGAAGCGCCTCGGGATGGGGCTCGGCGTGATCGTCTCGCTCCTGATCATCTGGAGTGCCGCCGGTGTGATCGTTTACGGCCCCGAGTACGTGCGTCGCGTTCTCGTGTCGAGGGAGTCCAGTGTCGACGACTACCTGAACAACTTTCGCCTGAGCGAACTGTCGGCATCCGAGACCCCCTTCGCGTTCGAAGTGGCGCTCGATGAGGAAGCCGTGCGATCGGCGTTCGAACGTGCACTCGGCGTCGAGGACCTCGATGAGTTCCTGTCCGACGCCGAGACCCAGGCCCTCATCGTGATCAAGGACGACTCGATTCTCTACGAGGGCTACTTCAACGGGACCCGGCGGGACTCCGTCGTCACCTCGTTCTCGGTCGCCAAGTCGTTCGACTCCGCACTCGTCGGCATCGCCATCGACGAAGGCTTCATCGGCGGCGTCGACGATGCGATCACCGATTACCTACCGGAGCTCGCCGAGCGGAATCCCGGTTTCGAGTCGATCACCATCGGAGATCTCCTCCGGATGGCTGCGGGGCTGGAATACCGCGAGTTGAGGTGGTTCCTGTTCAACGGCGACGACCCGTTGACCACCTACTACCCCGACCAACGCCAGATCTCGCTCGAGAACACCCACATCGTCGAACCTCCGGGTGAGCACTTCAACTACAACAAGTACCACCCCCAGCTACTCGGCATGATCCTCGAACGTGCGACCGGCATGTCGGTCACCGAGCTGACCCAGACCCGCCTCTGGGACCGGATCGGCATGGAGTACGACGGGGCATGGGCGCTCGACAGCGAAGAGAGCGGATTCGAGAAGATGGAGGCGGGACTCAACGCCAGGGCGATCGACTTCGCCAAATTCGGTCGTCTCTATCTCGACAGCGGGAATTGGCTCGGCGAGCAGGTGGTGTCGGCCGATTGGGTGGCGGAGTCGACACAGCTCGATCCGGCCACACAGAACGAAGCCTATTACTCGAAGAGCTTCGGGCCCTACGTCTACGACGGCGGCAAGGGCTACTACAAGTACTTTTGGTACGGGAGGCTGCGGGACGGGCAGCCCGCCGACTTCGCCGCCGAGGGCGACCACGGTCAGTACATCTACGTCTCACCCGCCAATGGCGTGATCATCGTGCGCAACGGCACCGGCTACGGGATCCCGTCCAACGAGTGGATCGATGCGTTCTATACAGTGGCAGTGGGGCTGTGACCCGACGCCTCGGCCGTCGTGTGGTTGGACGAATCGTGGTCGGTCTGGTCCTGTTCGTCTTGCCGGCCTGCACGGATAACCCGGCGAGCGAGTCCACGACGACGTTCGTACTGCCGGACGTGACCACGTCGGTTCCTGCCACGACGGTTACGACGCCGGCCGAAGTCATGGTTGTTCCCCAGCACCGAATCGGCACTCGCACCAGTGCGGGTGACGCCGAGTTCTACGACACGACGACCGGCGAGCGGTTCGTGCCTCGTGGGATGAACTACAACCGGTTCATCACACCGTATGGCGGCGCCATCGCCGACGACGTGCTCACGACCAGCTACTACGACCGGGCGACCGTGGCAGACGACATGGCCGCGATGCAGGTGCTCGGGTTCAACACGGTTCGGATCCTGATCGACACGTGCCTGCCTGCATCGGGGTGTGCGGGGACCGGGCCGCGTGGGCGGTCCGTCAACCCCGGCTATCTCGACAACCTCGCCGACTTCCTCGGGCTAGCCGCCGATCACGACATGGTGGTCTTGGTCGCATCGAATACGCTCCCCGACGACTCGTGGTGGGTGAACGAGACGGCCCGCCTGCAAACCGCACAGTTCGAGTCGGCGAACAACGAGTTCCTCAACCCCGTGGCCGTGCCCATCTACGTCGACTACTGGCGTCAGATCGTTCAGGGTCTGGTGGATCGCAACGCCCGAACGGACGTCGTCCTCGGCTACGAGCTCCGCCAGGAGCATCACTTCCACATGAACTATGCGCCGCTGTCGCTGTCACGAGGGCTCGTCACGACGGCCAACGGCGAGACCTACGACATGTCGAGCCGGGCCGACAAAGACCGCATGGTCGACGAGGGCCTGGTCCATTGGGCCGACCTCTTGAGAGATGAGATCCGCTCGATCGACCCGACCGCGCTCGTCACCGTCGGCTTCTTCACACCGAACGCCCCGCATCAGGTCAACGGCCCCGGCGAGACGCGTCTCGTTCGCACCAGCTACTTCCTCCGCAATTCCGAGGCCGACTTCGTGGACCTCCACCATTACGCCGGCAACGGGGTCGACGACTCTCAGATTTGGGAGAACTTCGACATCGACGGTGTCGTTGACAAGCCGCTGCTCTTGGGGGAGCACGGTGCATTCCGGAACTGGTGGCCGAACGAGGCAGCAGGGGCCGCCAGCGTGATGGCCCTCGAGGTCGAGGCGTGTCGGGTCGGGTTCGACGGATTCCTGGTGTGGGCATGGCGGGGTGACCTGTCGAACGACCTCTACTGGGCCACCGACGGCGATGGCGAGATCGCCGCCGTCGTCGCCCCGGTGAATCGCCCGGATCCCTGCGCCTACGGCGAGTTCAACTTCATCCTGTTCAACCGTGCTCCGGAAGCGGCCGTCACTGCGAGCAGTGTTGTCCCGGGCTACGAAGCGGACAACGCCATCGACGGCACCGATGCCTATTGGAACTCGGCGTCCGAGGCGCCGCAGTGGATCGAGTTGCGATTCGACGAACCGGTGGACCTCGAACGGATCGACCTGACTGTCGCGCAGAGCCCGGCCGGACGCACCGTGCATCAACTCTGGGTCCGCCCCGCGGGCGGAACGCTCACGTTGATCGAGACCTTCGAGGGAATCACCGACGATGGCGACGTGCTCAGGTTCGCCGACAGTGAACGCACCACGGCCATAGATATGGTGCGAATCGTGACGACCGAGCTCGAGGATCTGGCTCCGGCGTGGAGGGAGATCTCGCTCTATTCCAGGCAGCCGGAGGGCTGACAGGCCGCGCAAGGTTCGGTAATCCGCTTCGGGCGTGCGAGAATGCCGTGTTCCCTCAGGAAGACATCGATGAGCGCCAGCGCAACCCATACCCATTCCGACACGGCGATTCTCTCGGTCGCGGCCGTGCACGCCCCCGAGGTCGTGACATCGGCCGATTTCGACGTGAAGCTGACCGCCACCTACGAGCGACTGGGCACCCAGTCGGGGCTTCTCGAGAGCCTCGCCGGCATCCGTGAGCGCCGCTGGTGGCCCGAAGGCACGACGTTCGCTGAGGTCGCAGCCGCAGCCGGACGTAAGGCGATCGCCGAGGCCGGTATCGACCCGGCTCGGATCGGCCTGCTGATCGACACCTCGGTGTGTCGCGATCATCTCGAACCATCCGCAGCGGTCGCGGTTCACCACATGCTGGACCTGCCCAGCTCGTGCCTGAACTTCGACCTCGCCAACGCCTGTCTGGGATTCCTCAACGCCATTCAGCTCGCAGGGTCGATGATCGACGGCGGTCAGATCGACTACGCACTGATCGTCGACGGCGAGGGAAGCCGCAAAACTCAGGAGGCGACACTCGCTCGCCTGGCTTCGCCGGACACGACCATCGAGGATCTGTTCGCCGAGTTCGCGTCGCTCACGCTCGGCTCGGGGGGAGCAGCGATGGTGCTCGGCCGTCACTCGGAGAACCCGGGGAGCCACCGGGTGGTCGGAGGCATCAGTCAGGCCGACAGCAGCCATCACAAGATCTGCGTCGGCGATCTCGACCAGATGCGGACCGACACCAAGGCGCTGCTCGACGCCGGCCTCCTCCTCGCAAAACGGGCCTGGGCCGACGCCGACGGCCGTGACTGGCTGAACATGGATCACTACATCATCCACCAGGTTTCCCAGGTCCACACGTCGATGATGTGTGAGGTGCTCGGCATCGATCCCGCCAAGGCGCCGCTGACGTTCCCGACCCTCGGCAACGTCGGTCCGGCGGCGGTCCCGATCACGCTCGCCGAGCACGTCGATTCGCTCAGCGCCGGTGACCGGGTTCTCATGCTGGGCATCGGGTCGGGCATCAACGCGATGGCGACCGAAGTCATCTGGTGACGGAGGGCGTTCGATCGCCCGCAACACTGCCACCTGATGGGCTGCCCGGACTCGATCCGGCATGGTCGCGGCTCGTGTCGGTTCCCGGTCTCGACGGCAGCGGGCGGACGTTCCACGTGCTCGACAGCGCCGATTCGGAGGCGACGATCACCCTGTTGTGCGTCCACGGCAACCCGTCGTGGTCCTACCTGTGGCGCGACCTCCTGGCGCGACCGCCGGCCGGTGCCCGGGTGATCGCGATCGACCACCTCGACATGGGGTACTCCGAGCGGACCGGGACCACCCGGCGACTCGAGCAACGAATCGAAGACCTGTGCGCATTGACCGACGAGCTCGACATAGATGGCCCCGTCGTGACCGTCGCCCACGACTGGGGCGGCCCCATCTCGCTCGGCTGGGCGCAGCGCAACCGTGACCGCGTGGCCGGGATCGTGCTGACGAACACGGCGGTCCATCAGCCTGCCGGTGCGTCTGCGCCGACGATCATCCGGATCGCCCGCTTGGCCCCAGTGCTGGGGCCCATGGCAGTGAAGACGTCGGCCTTCGTGAGAGGCGCCGTCGAGATGTCGCGACGCCGGCCGTCGGCCGAGGTCCGTGACGCCTTTCTGGCTCCCTATGCGACGCCCGAGCGGCGGGCGGCCGTCGCCGAGTTCGTCGCAGACATTCCGCTCGAGCCGGACCATCCCTCGGCGTCGATGCTCGATCGGGTTGCGAGCGGGCTGGAGGAGCTGTCGGACGTGCCCGCACTGCTGTTGTGGGGACCATCGGACCCGGTGTTCTCAGATCTGTATCTGCACGATCTCGAAATGCGGCTTCCGCAGGCGGACATCCATCGTTTCATCGGTGCCCGTCACTACGTGCCCGAAGAGGCCGATGTCGCCGACGCGCTGTCTGCATGGGTGGGGCAACTGGACATGGAGACTCCTGCTCCCCGTGAACGGATCGAACGGGACCCGCTGTGGGATGGCCTCGAGCGTCGCGCCGGTGACGGCGACGATGCCGTGGTCGAGATGAACGAGCACGGTCGCAGCCGTAGCGTCTCGTTCGCCGAGCTGGCGACCGATGTGGACCGGGTGGCCGCCGGGCTTCACCGAGCCGGTGTCCGTCCCGGCGATCGGGTGGCGATGCTGGTTCCCCCAGGAGTCGACCTCACTGTGTGTCTCTACGGCTGTTGGAAGATGGGGGCGGTCGCCGTCATCGCCGACGCCGGGCTCGGCGTGCGTGGAATGGGCCGAGCGCTCCAGAGTGCGGCTCCCGACTATCTGATCGGGATCCCGAAAGCACTGGCTGTGGCTCGGGCACTCGACTGGCCCGGACGGCGTATCTCCGTGAACTCGATGAGCAATGCGGCCAGCAGAGCCCTCGGCGTATGGTCGTCTCTCGACGAGCTCCGCCGGCTGGGAGAGGGTGTGCCTGCGCCACCGCAGCCCGGGCCGGATGATCTCGCGATCGTGGTCTTCACCTCCGGTGCGACCGGGCCTGCCAAGGGCGTGCGTTATCGACACCGCCAGGCGCAGGCGCAGCGTGACGCCCTGATGCGGATCTACTCCATCGAGCCGACCGACCGTCTGGTTGCCGCCTTCGCTCCGTTCGCCCTGTATGGCCCGGCGATGGGCATCTCCTCGGTGGTGCCCGACATGGAGATCACCGCTCCCGGCAGTCTGGACGCGTACGCGCTCGCCGACGCGGCGGACGCGATCACCGCCACGTTGGTGTTCGCCTCGCCGGCGGCGCTGGTCAACGTGTCCCGGACCGCAGGCATGATGTCGCCGACCCAACAGTCGGCCTTGAACGGCGTGAGACTGCTCATGTCGGCGGGCGCGCCGGTTCCTCCCAGTGTCTTGGAGAGCGCCATCCGAATCATGCCGAACGCCGAGGCGCACACCCCGTACGGCATGACCGAAGTGCTGCCGGTGGCGGACATCTCGTTGGGCGAGATCCGCGATGCCGGCGAAGGTGCGGGAGTCTGTGTCGGGCATCCGGTCGAAGGCGTTTCGATCCTGATCGATCCGCTCGATTCGCTCGGGAGGCCGGTCGGTGAGCCAGGCACGACTGTCGGCGTGACCGGCGAAGTGCTGATCGGCGCCGCCCACGTCAAGGACGGGTACGACCGGTTGTGGTTGACCCAGTTCCGGTCGGCGCAGCCTTCAGGGTTTCATCGCAGCGGCGATGTCGGACGCCTCGACGACGAGGGGCGTCTCTGGATCGAAGGCAGGTTGGCGCATGTCATCTCGTCGGCAGCCGGCCCGGTGACACCCGTCGCAATCGAGCACGCCGTCCAGACGGTTGACGGGATCCGCCTGGCTGCTGCCGTAGGGGTGGGTCCCGAAGGTTCCCAGCAGCTCGTAGTGGTCATCGCCACCGAGAATCCTCCGAGGCGGCCCCGCCTCGCCGGAACCTCCCTGGCGGACACGGTGCGCGAGGCCGTCGCCGTCGACGTCGCGGCAGTGCTCGAGGTGCCCGCACTCCCGGTCGACAAGCGGCACAACTCGAAGATCGATCGGTTGCGCGTTGCCGAGTGGGCCGACGGCGTGCTCGCCGGCGGACGGTTCGGGCGGCTGTGAGAGTCCTGGTCACGGGCGGCACGAGTCTGCTGGGCGGCACAGTCGCCCGGTTGCTCGGCGAACGCGGCGACGAAGTGACCGTGCTGCAACGCCGACCGAGCGGGCTCGGGCTCGGTGAGGTGCTGGGAGACATCGGCGACCCCTCGGCGGTCGGGAGGGCCATGGAGGGAGTGGACGCCGTCGTCCATCTCGCTGCTCGGGTCGGCGTCGTGGGCAATTGGCCCGAATTCGAGAAGACCAACGTGTCGGGAACGGCGACCGTGCTGGCAGCGGCCCGCGATGCCGGCGTGTTGCGGCTGGTGTTCGTCTCATCTCCTTCGGTGGCGCACAGCGGCTCGTCGCTCGTCGGAGCGGGTGCCGGCCCGGCCGACCCCGACGGTGCCAGTGGTCACTACGCCCGCAGCAAGGCAATGGCGGAGCGACTGGCGCTGGGTGAGGCCGATGACGGGTTGGATGTGGTGGCGATCCGGCCGCATCTCGTCTGGGGCCCCGGCGACACCCAGCTCGTCGGGCGCATCGTCGATCGAGCACGTTCGGGAAGACTGGCGCTGGTCGGCTCGGGCGCTGCACTGGTCGACACCACCTATGTCGACAACGCCGCCGGAGCGCTGATCGCGGCACTCGATCGTGCCGACCGATTGAGCGGTAGAGCTCTTGTCGTGTCAAATGGTGAGCCGCGCCCGATCGGCGAGCTCATCGCTCGCATCGTCACAGCGGCCGGCCTCGATGCCCCTCGGATGAAGGTGCCGATCAGCGTTGCGAAGCTGGGTGGCCGACTGGCGGAGCGGTGGTGGGAGTACCGCGGCCTGCAGGACGACCCGCCGATGACAGAGTTCCTCGCCGAGCAGCTTTCGACGGCTCATTGGTTCGATCAGCGCGAGACGCGACAGGCGCTCGGTTGGGAGCCGAGCGTGACCATCGAGGAAGGCTTCGCACGACTGCGTGCGTGGTTCGAGGAGGCGACTCCCAGCGGCGATCGCTGAGCTCTCCGCTCATTGCGAGCGGTGTCGAGTTGGTGTGGCTCTGCTCGTTGGTTTGGTCGAAGTGATGCGGCGACCCGGAGGCTCAGGGTGATCGCCCGCTCGTCGTGTAGGTGTGGCCGAGGGGGCTGGTCCATGCGTGATCGCCGTCGTGGAGTCGGCTCAGCTTCCAGCCGTACTCGTGTTTGAGTCGGTGATCGTGCCGGCACAGCGGGGCGAGATTCTCCTCGATCGTCGGGCCGTGCTCGGACCAGGCCGTCCGGTGGTCGATGTCACAGTCGGTCGCCGGAGCCCGACATCCGGGGAAGACGCAGGTGGGGTGGGCGGCGATGACGGCTCTGAGTTGTTCAGCTGTCGGTCTGCGCCGGGTGGTGCCTGTTGTGACCGGCTG
>JAHEDH010000217.1 GCA_024641285.1 bacterium
TGCGGCCTTCACCTGTCCGGGATCGGCAGAGTAGGCAAGTATCGTTCCCTCGCTGTCGGTGGCATAGATCTCGAATGCCGGCCCCAGAAGCATGAGCGTGTGGAAGGCACTCTCGAGAGAGTCCCTGGCGATGCTTCCTCGGCGCAGCATGGGATTGTCGTTCACCATGTGGGCGGCCAGTTCGCGGTGCAGGGCCTGCTGCACCTGGTCGCTGTTCAGGCGCTCGCTGCGCTCGACGAAAAACACCAGCAGCGCGGTCGCGCCCAGGGTGAGCGCGGTGAGGATGAAGACAAGCCGGGCGAGCAGACTGCCCGTCATCTCGGATCTTCCTTCATCCGCCTTCCTTGGGCTCGAACTTGTAACCCACACCCCACACCGTACGGATCAGACGAGGTGCGGCCGGATCCGCCTCGACCTTCCCGCGCAGCCGATTGATGTGCGAATTGACGGTGTGTTCGTAGCCGTCGTAGTGATACCCCCAAACCCCCGAAAGCAGTTGCTGGCGGCTGAACACCACCCCCGGATGCCGGGCGAGGAACGCCAGCAGGTCGAATTCGGTCGCAGTCAGATCCACCTCGCGGCCAGCCACCGAGATCGCGCGTCTGGCCAGGTCCAGGCGCAACGACGCGATCTCGACGATCTCTTCCTCTGGCTCGCGCGCGGCCAACGCTGCTCGGCGCAGCAGCGCGCGCACCCGCGCCTGCAACTCGAGTACACCGAAGGGCTTGGTCAGGTAGTCGTCGGCTCCGGTCTCGAGACCCCGAACTCGGTCGTGCTCCGTGCCGCGTGCGGTCAGCATCAGGATCGGAAGGCTCGCGTCCGATTCACGAACTTCGCGACAGAACTCGAGGCCGTCGCCGTCGGGCAGAGACAGATCGAGCACCATCAGCACCCAGTCGCGTTCACGGCGCGCCTTTCGAGCGTCGGCCAGCGTGCCACAACACTGCACCCTGTGGCCCAGCATCTCCAAGTGCAGGCGGACCAGATTGGCGATGTCGGCCTGGTCCTCTATCACCAAGACATCGGCCATGAGAGATCTCCAGATTTATGTGGCTGGCCTCGCCGAGTGTAGACACACTCGGCCACCCAATCCTCCGTCCGGAAGAACAAATTCATCACGAAAGTATCACCGTGCGGGCGCGATGTGTCGTTAGACAAACGTGACAGTCTCGTGAAAGTGGCGTGACGCCTCTCTTTCATGATCGAAGTACCCGTTCGCAGCAGACAAGACTTTCGTCTCGAAATCGCGGTCGGGTCACGGCAGTCCTTTCATGGAGGCAAACAGGATGAACATGATCAGAGCATTGACGAGCGCCAGGAAGAGTTTCCCCGTACTTTCGGGGATTGTCCTGGTTTGGGGCGCATCGGCGCAGGCGGCACCCGTCGCACTGACCGCGGCGCAAATGGATTCGGTTGCCGCTGCAGGCGTCGAAACGGTCGACGGGTTCGTGTGCCCGGTGATCAAGACCGACAACGTCCTGCACAGCCCAAAGAGCGGGACACTCGGGGGTGGCGAGTACTACACGATCGGCGGCCCGAACGTCTCGGTTCCCGTACACGCAACCAACGACAACGGCAAGGGCAGCCCCGGGGGCCCGTTCGCCATGCCGGGCGATGTGACCTATACGGCGATCTGGGCCAGATAACCGTAATGTCTTAGCGGGCGAGGCAACCGCGCGTCGCTTCCTCTCCTTTCACGGGACGGGAGCGGCGCGCCCGCAACGACCATAGGTCACTCCGGATGTCCGCGATACGCCACCCGATTCGCCGCCGCATCGCTTCGTTGACGGCCTGGTTCGCGCTGACGATCGGATTCGGCGGCGGCGCGACGGTGCTCGCTGCAGACGCGACTTCGCCGGTGCGGTCTCTGATCGAGCAGCGACACCAGAACGTGGTTCTCCAGCAATGGGAGCTGAGCTGCGCCGCAGCCGCCCTGGCCACCGTCCTTCGATATCAGCACGGGATTGCGATAACCGAGCGGTCGATTGCACTCGGACTGATCCACCGCGACGAATACATCGCAAATCCCGATCTCGTGCGCCTGCGCCAGGGGTTCTCCCTTCTCGACCTCAAGCGCTTCGTCGACGCCCTCGGA
Organism: bacterium; assembly: GCA_024641285.1. Lineage (GTDB taxonomy): Bacteria > Actinomycetota > Acidimicrobiia > Spongiisociales > ZC4RG35 > JAHEDH01. The sequence continues at coordinate 2,096 of JAHEDH010000217.1, forward strand.
TTCGAGGGAATCGGACTGGGGAGACTCGCGTTCAGCGATCTTCGCGAGCGCGCGCCGATCATCGTGCCAGTGTCATTGCGCGGCTACCCGCATTTCGTCGTATTTCGCGGCGCGACGGCGGACACCGTGCTGGTCGCAGACCCCGCATTCGGCAACGTGACGATGTCGATCGACAAGTTCGTGCACGCATGGATCGAATACCGCGACATCGGCCGCGTGGGCTTCGTCGTGACGAATGCTGGAAAGCTGGCGCCAGCGGGTCGCTTGTCGGCCAGGCCATCGGAATTCCTCGTGCCGAGGAGATCGCCATGAAACGTGGACGATCGGGTATCGACTCGGCAGCCCAGCCCGCGAGTCTTCGGCTCGGCCTGGCCACATTGGCGCTGATGCTCTGCGCGACAGGTGCGCAGGCACAGGGTGCGCAGGCACGGGATGCGGAGGTGGCGAAACTCGAGCGCAACCTGCGGGAACGGGACAAGGTCATCAGCGAACTCCTCGACCGCGTCGAAGCGCTCGAACGACGAGTCGGTGTCCGGCACATGGCCACTGGTAATGACGATGACGCAAAGACGACCGCCGCGCCGAGCACGCCGGGCAAACCCGGAATGCGCGCCGACCGACCGCCCGGCACCGTCGTCGTCGAAGAGGGAGCGGCAGAGCGTGCCCTTGAGCGGTCGCTGACGCTTCGGGGTGCCTTGCTTCTACCGGCAGGAGTCCTCGAGATCGCGCCCGGCTTGATCTACACGCGGCGGGAAGACGCCGCCCCGAGCGTGGTCGTGTCGAGCGGCACCCTCT
>JAHEDH010000120.1 GCA_024641285.1 bacterium
CGCTGGGAGCGAAGTGGTGGTCCGTGCGAGAGACTCGGTCGAGGGATACTGCGGTGCCGGCGCGTCGGTGACCGTCGGTGGCTGATCGAATCAGTCCTTCAATTCCTGGTTCTCGGCGGTGTCATCGGATCTCGCTCCCGGGACGAGGACCAGGGGACAGTGCACGCGGTCCATCACTCGGGCCGAGACCGACGTCCAAGCCTGTTCGGTGAAGAGCCGCCTCGTGGCGCCCATGATGATCATGTCCGCCGAGATGTCGAGCGCCGTCCGGATGATGGCATCCACCGGATCGGCTCCCTCCACGAACGTGATGCTCGGCTCGACGCCGATCGCCCGCATGGCGGCAACGATCGGCTCGACTGCACGCAGACCGCGTTCCTCGAGATAGGTGAGCGCCTTCATCTCGGCCGTCTCGGTCTCCCAGTCACCGGAGTTCAGGAACGACCGCCGTTCGTTCTCGTCCATCGTCTCGAGAAACGTGTGGGGGATCTCGATCACCGTCATGACGGTCACCGAACCGTCGTCGCCGAGGAGCTTCTCGCAGAGGTCCGAGACCGGGACGGGACCCAGGACGCCGGTCGTGGCGATGAGGATGTTCACGCCGAGCAGACTAGAGCCTTCCCGCGGCTTTCGCCCTTGCCCCGACTCGCCCGAGTTCGACGTCGAACGGGTCTGCGGCGGTCGGCAAGCGACGGGGCTTGGGTACGGTGGGGCAGACGCAACGCGGGAGAGCAGATTGACAGACGAATTGCAGGACGAAGTCGTCAACAAGGCCACCTGGATGATCCCGAACGCACTGGCGCTGGTCGGTTCGCGCTCGGGGGACGAGCGCAATGGCATGACCACCAGCTGGATCACCCAATTGTCCATGGAGCCCGTGTTGATCGGCATCGGAGTCGACAACAAGGCGGTGACGCACCGGCTCATCGCCGACGGCGGATCGTTCACGGTCAACCTCTGGTCGAGTGAGGACACGCGACCGTTCGTCAAGTTCTCCAAGCCGGCCGAGTACGCCGACGGAACGCTGAACGGTCGGCCTGTCACCGACGGCGCCACCGGGGCGCCGATCTTCGACGAGGCGATCGCATGGATGGAGTGCAGCGTCGTCCAGAGCCACGATCTCGGGACGCACACACTGTTCATCGGAGTCGTCGTAGGCGCCGAAGTTCGTGATCCCGATACGCGGGCCGCGGCGATGAGCGACACCCGCATGAAATACGGCGGGGTCAAACGCGGAGGACATTGAGCCATCGGGGCCACGATCGTTGCATCCCTGTTGATCGGCGCGTTCCTGTGGGGAACGACCCTGTTCTTGGGTGCCCGCCTGGCGAGCACGCGTACGTTCTCGACCTTCGTCGAGCGCAGCGGCGGATGGGTCGCCGACGCCGTTTGCGCGTTGGTGGGTGACAGGGACATCGCCGTCACGGGCGCCAGTCACGGACTGCGAGTGGCCGGTGCGCGCTGGCAACGATATGCCTGGCTCCCGGTTCCCGAGGCCAGGGCACTCAAGCACGCAGTGCGATACGCCAAACGGCAAGGCTTCGACCCTGCCATCTCAGTGGCCACGTTTCTCGTGGATGTGTGCAGGTTCTCACCCGCCGACGTCGCCGGATCGTTGATCTGGCCGACGTCACGTGTCGGGTTCCGAACCGGCAGGAAACGCCGGTCGACACACACGGTGAACAGGATCTGGTACGGGACCGGGCCGCAGCGGTGGAATCTCGATCTCGGATCGATCATCGCAGGTCGGTCGTCGCGCACGGCTCTGTGGGAGGCCGGCCTGCTCGCCCGAATCGTCGGAGTGATCTTCCTCGGGTTGGAGTTGGGTGATCTGCTCGTGGGTGGCGCTCCGTAAGATCGCATTGCACGAGATCCGGGAGAGCGACATGGACATGCGAGTCGACGGCAAGGTGGCGATCGTCACCGGAGCCAGCAGGGGGATCGGGCTCGAGACGGCCAGAGTTCTCGCCGAGAGCGGGGCCGAGGGTGTCGTGATCACGTCACGCAAGCCGGAGAACGCCGAGCAGGCATTCGATGAGTTGGTCGCCCTCGGCGTGGCGGCCGATCGGCTTCTCGCGCTGGCGGCGCGAGCAGATGCGGACGATGCTGCGGACGAGACCATGTCGAAGACGCTCGATCGGTTCGGGTCGATCGACATCCTCGTCAACAACGCCGGCACCAATCCGTCGGGGGGTCCGATCATGTCCGTCGACATGGGCGCAATCGACAAGACCTGGGCGGTCAACCAGCGGGCGCCTCTGGTCTGGTCGCGTGCGGCGTACGGCCATTGGATGAAGGACAACGGTGGATCGATCGTCAACGTGGCGTCGGTCGGGGGCATTCGCCCGGCCCCGTTTCTCGGTGCGTACAACGTCTCCAAGGCGGCCCTGATCCACTTGACGCATCAGCTGGCGTTCGAGTTGGCGCCCGACATCCGGGTGAACGCCGTGGCACCGGGGGTGGTCAAGACCAAGCTCTCGGAGATGCTGTGGTCGGTCGATGAGCGGTCCGCCGCCTCGACGCATCCGTTGGAGGCGCTCGGCGAGCCGATCGATGTCGCTGCCGCCATCACGTATCTCTGTTCGGATCAGGCCCGCTGGCTGACGGGTGTGATTCTCCCCGTCGATGGGGGCGTCGTGGGTGCGAGCGGGTCGCTGGGGTGAATGCCTCCGTTCCACGTTCGCCGTCTGTGCTGGTGATGCTCGAGCGGTGACCTGTGAGGGGAACGAACGAGAGCCGAGAACCGGGTACCGTTGCGGCATGCATCCCAGACCGGACCGCGAACTGGCCGTGGCATACCTCGATGGCACCGTGGCCCCCGGCCCACTGTCCGACGAAGCCGCTCGGCTGCGGGACGAGGGGCACGGGCGCACGGTCACCTACAGCCGGAAGGTCTTCATCCCGCTCACCACGCTGTGCCGGGACACGTGCACCTACTGCACCTTCGCAAAGCCGCCCGGGGCCGGTGGCATGTACCTCGAGCCCGACGAGGTGCTCGCCGTGGCATCGGCCGGAGACGCCCACCGCTGCACCGAGGCCCTGTTCACGCTCGGCGACCGCCCTGAGGCCAGATGGCGTCAGGCCCGGGAGTTCCTCTCCGAACACGGGCACTCGACGACGATCGGATACGTCGAAGAGATGTCGCAGCTGGTGAACACCGAGACCGGTCTGTTCCCTCACGCCAATCCCGGAGTGATGACTACAGACGAGATGACGGCGCTGCGCCCCTCGAACGTCTCGATGGGAATGATGTTGGAGAACATCTCGGCCCGGCTCATGGAGCCGGGGATGCCGCACCACAACTGCCCCGACAAAGATCCCGCCGTCCGCATGGACGCGATCGAGGCGGCCGGAAGGCTCAGGATCCCCTTCACCACGGGGATCCTCGTCGGGCTCGGCGAGACCAACGAGGAGATCGTCGACTCGATCCTCGCCATCGGCGAAGCTCACGCCCGCCACGGGCACATCCAGGAGTTCATCGTCCAGAACTTCCGGGCCAAGGCCGACACCCGCATGCGTGGGCACGCCGAGCCCATCCCTGCCTGGTTTGCCCGGGTGGTCGCAGTGGCCAGGTGGTTGCTCGGCGCCGAGATGAACGTCCAGGTTCCTCCCAACCTGACCGAGCGCTTCGAGACCTACCTATCGGCCGGCATCAACGACTGGGGTGGCGTCTCGCCTCTCACGATCGACTGGGTGAACCCCGAAGCCCCCTGGCCGCATCTCGACGAGTTGACGGCGAGGACGAGGGCGGAGGGCTTCGACCTGCTTCCCCGGCTTCCCGTCTACCCGGAGTTCATCGATCGGTCGTGGATCGACCCGGGATTGATCGACAAGGTCGAATCTGCGATCGACGACAGGGGCTTCGCGGTCGCACCCCAGATGGAAGGCACTTCGTGATCACGTTTCTCAGACTCCGGCCGGCCGAGCAGATCAGCGAGGCGATCGTCGAATCGCGCGTCAGGGAATGCACGACCGCCCTGGAGGTCGGTCCGGTCGGTCCTTCCGAGACCGAGATGGCATTGTCGAGCGGGCTCCTGACCATCGGCACCGATCCCGAGACGCCTGCAACCGCGTGGGTCGTCGATCCCGAGGCGGCGCTCGAGCTCCGAGATGTTGCAGGCTGGCGGTTGACGGTCATCGCCTCCGACAACGGGGATCTGACCATGGATGCGGTCGTGAGGACCGGCGCCACGTTCCTCCGGGTGCCGCGATCCGGTGTCGAGGCCGCAGCTCGGCGCATGGACCGTCCCGGTCTCGACGTGAGGATCTCGGTGTTCGTCGACGACGTCGCCCAGGCACTGACGGCGATCGACGCCGGCGCACGGGACCTGCTGCTCCGTGACTGGGACTCCGAGCGCCTGGGTGATCTCCGCGATTCTCTCGGCGATACCCGTTTGGTAGAACGGACTGCACTGCCGCTCGGCGTCGATCTCGACGAGGCCCGCGATGTCCTCCCGACGGAGCATTTCACGGCATGGCTCGGACAGGTCGACGGCTCGGGTGCGGCGCGGCCCCGCTACGGCTGGGCCCCTGGCGTCGACGAGCACCCACCCGTTCCGGGGGACCGGCTGTCGGCCGAGTGGGCCGATCAGTCCTGGCTGTCAGGATCTGCGCCAGAGCAGCTCGCCGGAGCCGGAGATCTCCGCCCGATCCTCGAGCGCTCGTTGGCAGGCGAGCGCCCCACCGTCGAGGAGCTGGAGCGGCTGTTCTCGGCTAGAGGCGATCAGGTCGACGCCATCGGTTGGACCGCCGACCGGCTCCGGCAGCGGGTGAACGGCGAGGAGGTCAGCTACGTCGTCAACCGCAACATCAACTACACGAACATGTGCTACTTCCGTTGCGGGTTCTGCGCCTTCTCGAAAGGTCCGCGGAGCCTCAACCTCAGAGGCGACCCGTACCTCATGGGCACCGGTGAGATCGTCGATCGGGCGCACGAGGCCTGGGATCGCGGGGCCACCGAGGTGACACTCCAGGGTGGGATCCATCCCGAGTTCACCGGGGACTTCTACGTCGGCGTGGTGGAGGCGATCAAGGATCGGCTTCCTCAGATGCACATCCATGGGTTCACGCCTCTCGAGGTCTGGCAGGGCGCCGAGACCCTCGGCATGCCGGTGCTCGAGTTCCTGACCAGGTTGCGTGATGCCGGGCTCGGCACGCTTCCCGGGACGGCAGCGGAGATCCTCGACGACCGGGTGCGCCGGCATCTCTGCCCCGACAAGATCAGGACCGCGCAGTGGGCGGACGTCATGATCACCGCTCACGACCTCGGTCTGCGCTCGACGGCGACCGTCATGTTCGGGCACATCGACGGTCCCCGATCGTGGGCCCACCACTACTCGGTGATCAGGGACATCCAGGCGCGGACCGGCGGTTTCACGGAGTTCGTTCCGTTGCCGTTCGTTCACATGGGCTCTCCGATCTTCCTCAGAGGCCGATCGCGTCCCGGGCCGACCTGGGACGAGGTGGTGCTGATCCATGCTCTCGCACGGATCGCCTTCGACGGGCTCATCGACAACATCCAGGCCAGCTGGGTGAAGCTGGGCCTCGACGGCGGTGCCCGTCTGCTCGATGCCGGCTGCAACGACCTCGGCGGGACGCTCATGGGTGAGATCATCACCAGGTCCGCGGGAGCCTCGCACGGTCAGGAAGTGACGCCGACCGACTTCGAACGCACCATCACCGGGGCCGGTCGGGTCCCCTACGAGCGGACGACGGTCTACGGGCGAGCCGAGCCGCGACGCCCTGCCCGGAGATCCATCCCACTCGTCTCGGACTGATCAGAGAACGACTCCGTCGTCGGGATCCTTGTTGGCGAACGGGCGGGCGATCTCGACGCTCGGGTCCTCGCTGATCTTGTAGCCGGGGCGCCCCCGCTCGAGCCAGTCCTCGAAGGCGGCCTCGGTCCCGACGTCCTCGCCGACCCCCTGAGACATCGTGTAGCGGTGATACAGGAGGTCACAGAACGTCTGGATCGGATCGCGGACGTGGTCGAGATGACGGATCCGCTCCAGCATGGGCTCGAACTCCTGCACGCGCCATTGGATGGCAGCGATGTTCTTTCCGGTGGGTGTGGTGCTCCCCGTTCTCGTCTGGAAGTAGTAGAGGTCCGAGAGGATCTGTCTCGCCTGCTGCTCGAGTGCGTCCACTCCCGTGAGCTCTTTGAGGCGCCTCTGGTGGAAGGTGCGTCCGCCGACCTGCAGTTTGACTCGCAGCCGCGAGCCCGTTTCGTCGACAGGGACGAGATCGACTTCCTCCACGTCGAACCCCAATCCGTTGAGCGTCTCGATGCGCTCGCGGATGCGATAGCGTTCGTCGGGCCCGATCATGTCGTCCCGATTGACCTCGTGCCACAGCCCGCGATAGCGCTCGGCGATGTCCTCGCCCAGTTCGAGGTCGGCCTCGTCGAGATCGGCTCCGGTCGAGCTGGCGATGTCGGCCATGCCACCGGCGACATTCATGATCATGATCTCGATGTCTTCGTCGCGTCTTCCGTCGCTGAGCCCATCGGGGTAGATCGTCGCCGTCTCGCCATCGACCATGATCGTCTCGATCGCCTCGGCGTCGAATCGATACAGCACGTTCGACAACGAGCAGTCGCCCCAGAACACGCCGCCCAGATGCAACTCGACAAGGAGCATGGCGAAGGCGTCGAGCAGCTGGGTGCGACGTCCACCGAAGCCGGATCCGGCGATCAGCTCTCGATAGCTGAACGAGAACGGTTCGTAGGCGGTGATCAGCGCAGCGGAGCGCTCCTCGTGGGGGTCCGCAGATCGCCGCTCAACCAGTCCGACGGGCCGCACCGCGGGCGCCCCGAACGCCTCGAGCTGGCGGAGCACGCTGTAGTCCTGGTTGGCGGGTCGGGTCGGGAGCTCCTTGATGGCATACAGGCCCTGGGGGTACTCGAAGAAGCGGACCTCGTGGCGTGAGATCCCCTTCGGGAGATCCACCCGGTTGTCCAGATCCCAGTCCTGTAGCGAGATGTCCCAGGGGAGGTCGAGGAAGTCGGGATGTCCCGCGCGAATCGTCAGCTCAGCCGCCATGGCGGGCACGGTACTGCCATGCGTGCCCGGATCGAGCGCCATCACACCCCTGCACCCATCCCGTGAAGGACGGAGGACGTGGAACGTGAAACGTCAGGCTTGGCACGCCGGGCACCAGTAGGTGATTCTGGGAAACGGATCGCCCAGGTGCTCGGAGTTGATCGCGGTCCGGCAGCGGCGGCAGGGCATGCCGGTGCGCTCGAAGACCCACGACTCCAGCGAGGCACCGCGCACCCCGGTCGTGACCCGACCCGACCGATGGGCGTTGGGGAGCATCAGTCGCCGGGCGCGATCCGCCAGCGCATCGACCTGCGCGGCATCGAGCGTTCTCCACGGGGTGAGCGGGTGCAGCTTCTCGAGGAACATCACCTCGTTCTTGTATTCGTTTCCGACCCCCGCCAGGACGCGCTGGTCCAGGAGGACGTCGGTGACGACGCGCTCGGGCGTCACCTTGGCCACACGGTCGTGATAGAGATCCCAGTCGAACTCGTCGGCCAGCACGTCGGGCCCGAGCCGCTCGATCAAGCGGTCGATCACCCGGGTGCGTTCGACTTCGACGGTGGGCGCGGCGTAGCAGGTCGCGACATGGTCTTCGGTTCCCAGGATCAGCCGGGCGGCGCCACGAGGGTCGTTCACGCGTCGTCCACGGCGGCTTTCGGACTCGACCGCGACCGTTCGGCCCGCGACGTCACGGATCCGCCATCGGCCCGGCATTCCCAACCAGACGTGGATCGTCACGTCGCTGTCGACGTCGAACAGGATGTGCTTCCCATGGGTACGGATGCCGGTCACCGTGTGCTCGACGAGCTTCGACGACCATTTGCGGACCACGGGAGCGCCGTCCACCGAGATCAGGGTGTGACCGACGAGGACCGGTCGAAGGCGATCCGCCGCACGGGTGTAGCTGTCGCCCTCCGGCATCAGGACCGGTACGAGAGGCCGCGCAACGCCGGAGCGAAGCCGACCTCGCCGAGCACCCGCCCGAGCGGCGTCTGGGAGGCGGGTAGGCCGTCGATCGACTCGATTCTCAGTGTTCTCGACCGATCACCGAGGCGGGCGATCGCCGACGCAACCATGGTGTTGCGATCGACGTCGAGATCGAAGGTTCGCAGTCTGCGCTTGTCGAGGAACCCGACCAGATGGCCGTCGGCCAGGATGACGTAGGTCCCGGCGATCCGGCCGATCCGACCGTCGTCGATCGCAGGCCAGTCGAGCGCAGCCCCGTAGGGGTTGGCGGGATCGGTGGACGCGAGGATGGTGATCGTGTCCTGCGGGCCGCTGCGAACCCGATCGACGGCACCGGGAAGCGCGAACTGGGCGCCACCGAGGCGTTCGATGAAATACCCGCGTCGGGCGCGGCCGGTCTCTTCGAGGTGCTGTAAGACCGGATACACCGACGTGAATCCGCCGGGCAGGCCTTCGGCGGCCACGCTCTGGCGCGTGACGATCCCGTGGCGGTCGAGCAACTGGTGGGTCCACGCCGTCGCCTGTTGGGTGCCCGAGGGTGGCTCGATCACATCGTCGACGAGATCCTTCACCAGCGACCACCTCCCTGCGGAATGCGCTGGGAACCTCGCTGCCACGCTGGGCCGACCCGAGGACTTCGATCGCCGGGCCCGCCCGAATGCCCGCACCGGGGCGAAGGTGTCGTTGGTGACTTCCCCCGCCCACACCAGATCCCACAGAGCGTCGAGCACGGCACCGACATCTCCGCCGCCGCACGCCAGGTAGATCGCCTTGAAGAAGCTGGCGCCACGTTGGTCGAGATGGTCCCGGATCGCCCGATGCAGATCGTCGTCGGGAGGCTCGCCGACCGGTGGCACCCACAGCAACGGAAGCTGATCACGGAAGTACAGGGCGAGCTTGCCGTCTCTTGCGCCGAGGGTGCCGCGGCCGGCCCAGACCAGCTCACCTTCGATCATCAGCTGGTCGAGAACGGATTCGGGATCCCGGTGCCGGATGGGGAGCACGTCGCCGAGGAGCACCGACGCAGGGATCTCGGCGCCCTGCAGCCTCCGGACCAACTCGAGCAGGGGGCCGCGACCGGTGGGAGGCTCGTCGGTGACTCCCTGCCAGACGGGCAGGAAGCGGCCGAGGGCGTCACCGGTGACGGGCTCGATCTCCGAGCGGAGTGCGCTGAGTGAACGGCGCTTGAGTGTGCGGAGCACATCGGAGTCGATCCATTCGAGGTCTACACCCCCGGGTCGGAAGGCACCCTGGACGACCCGGCGCTGCTCGTCGAGTCGTCGTAGTGCGGTGGCGACAACGCCGACGGGAAGGCCGAGCGATGACGCAGCAGCCTCAACTGTGAACGGTCCGTGGGTTCGGGCATAGCGGCCGACCACGTCGCCCAACGGGTCGTCGACGGGCTCGAGAAACACGTGCGCCACCCCGGCAGGAGGCTGTGTTCCCAGTGCGTCACGCAACCGGCCGGCATCCTCCACGGCGGCCCACCTGTGCTCGCCCTTCATCGTGACCTCGATGACGCGGCGCGAGTCGCCCAGTTCGCCGAGCGCGGCGGCGACGTCCGTCTCTTTCGTTCTCAGTTCGATGTCGTCGGTGCTCAGCGGCCCGAGGAAGCGAAGCAGGTCGGCGATGCCGTCGGTCCCGCGCGCCTGCCGCTCTTCGGTGAGCCGTTGCAGTTCGAGCTCGAGGGTCGCCAGTTGATCGGCATCGAGCAGGTCACGCAGTTCACCTTCACCCAGCAGCTCGCGGAGCATCTCCCGGTCGAGCGTGAGTGCGGCCGCCCGGCGCTCGGCCAGCGGCGTGTCGCCCTCATAGAGGTAGGCGGCAACAAAGGCGAACAGCAGCGACGAGGCGAACGGGGTCGGGCTCTCGGTGGAGATCTCGGCGATGCGGATCTTGCGTGCCCTGATGTCGCTCAACACCTCTCGCAGCGAGGGAACGTCGAAGTCGTCCTGGAGGATCTCGCGATAGGTCTCGAGGATGATCGGGAACGAGCCGAATTGGCGGGCGACGCTCAACAGGTCGGCGGCCCGGCGGCGTTGCAGCCACAGCGGGGTGCGTTGACCGGGGCGTCGGCGGGGGAGGAGCAGCGCCCGACCGGCTGCCTCCCGGAAGCGGGCGGCGAACATCGCCGAGTCGGCCAGATGCTCGGTGAGAAGCGGTTCGAGCTCCTCGGGGTCGGGGATGAGGTCCTCCGTTCCCGGGATGTCGTCGGTGTCGGGGAAGCGGAATGCGATACCGTCGTCCGACCAGATCACGTCGACGTCGGTCCCGTACCGCTCCCTGAGCCGT
>JAHEDH010000020.1 GCA_024641285.1 bacterium
GGCGGGGCAAGCTGTCCGAGGGTGGGTGGCTCGGTCTTCAGTGGCCGAAGGAGTACGGCGGCCGGAGCCTCGATGAGATCGAGGCGATTGCCGTCGTCGAAGAGTTCGCACAGTCCGGCGTCCCTGCGCGCGGGCTCAACGACGCGTTCTCGATTGGGATGCTGGGCAACACGATCCTGCACATCGGCACGGAGGAGCAGAAGCAGTACTTCCTACCCCGCATCCTGTCGGGGGAAGACGTCTGGTGTCAGGGGTATTCGGAGCCGGATGCCGGCTCGGACCTGGCGAACGTCAAGACCAGGGCAGTCCTGGACGGTGACGAATGGGTCATCAACGGCCAGAAGATCTGGACGTCGGCAGGCCACCTCGCCAACTGGATCTTCGTCGTCTGTCGCACCGATCCCGAGGCCCCCAAGCACCGGGGCATCACGTTCATCCTGGTGCCGATGGACCAGCCGGGTGTCGAGGTCCGGCCGATCAAGATGCTGTCGGGCGAGTCTGAGTTCAACGAGGTGTTCTTCACCGACGCCAGGGCACCCAGGGGCTACGTGATCGGCGAAGTCAACGACGGCTGGCGGGTGTGCATGGCGCTGCTCGGGTTCGAACGCGGCGAGGACGCCGCCATCCTCCCGATCCAGTTCAAGGCCGAGCTCGACCGGCTGATCGAGTACGCCAAGGAGCTCGGCAGGACCGGCGATCCCGAGATTCGTGAACGTCTGGTCAAGGCGTACGAGAAGGTCGAGATCATGAAGTACATGGGCTACACCCAGCTCACCAAGTTCGCCAAGGGCCACTCGCCGGGCCCGGACGCCGCCGTGACGAAGATCTGGTGGTCGGAGTACCACCAGGAGGTCACCGAGCTGGCCATGGACATCCTCGGCGTCGAGGGGCTGCTCGACGTCGGCCGCAAGCCGGCGTCGGCTTTCCGGACCGACGATCCCGGCGCCCCCAACTCGCCTGCCTCCTGGCAGACGGTGTTCCTGAATGCCCGGGCCGGGACGATCTATGCGGGCACCAACCAGATCCAGCGCAACATCATCGGTGAGATGATGCTCGGCCTCCCCAAGGAACCGCGCCCCGCCTGATCCCGTTCTTGCGTTGGATGACGCCGGCGCGACCCAAGAACGCAATCAGAGTTCTGAGATCGGGGTGATTCGCGTCGCCAAGTCGGGGAGGCGGCCGTCGGCGGACATGATCCGGGTGCCCCGCTGCGCCAGCCATTTCCACAACAGCCTGGCCTCGGCGGCGAGGGCGACGGTCGGCGGCACCGGGGTGGCGACCCTCGGCTCCGGCACGGCCATGAGTGGACGACCGTCCTTCTCGTTCCAGGAGCGCACATGTCTCCCTCCCGCGATCGACACCCATTCGCCGGTGCGATCTGCCGCCTCGAGGGTCCCCGCAGCCTGGATCTCCTGCCATTCTCGGCGGCGTTCGAGCGCGGCAGCCAGTGCCCGATAGCGGTCCCGGGCCCATCCGGCCTCCTCGTAGCGCAGCGCCAGCATGTGGTCCCGCATGCGATCGACGAGCGGGTCGAGGATCGCCTCGGGCTCGCCGCCGATCGCCCGGATGAGCGGTCGGAGCTCGGCGGTGTACTCGGCCTCGGACACGGATCCGTCGCACGGGCAGACCGAGATACCGAGCTGGGCTGGCGCACATGTCCCGGAGCGGCTCCCCGGCCTCCCTGAGCACCGCCTGATCCGGGTGGCATCCCAGATGGCGTGCATGACGAGCTCAGCCGCCCTCCGCGACCGGAACGGCCCGAGTGCGAACTCGCCGCCGGTGTGGAGCTTGCGTGTGAGGGAGAGGCGCGGGAAGGCCTCGTTGGTCAACGTCACGAAATGATTCGCCTTCGGGGGCTTCGAGGCCCGGTTGTAGCGGGGGATGTGCTCGTGGATCAGCCTCAGCTCGGTGATCGACGCGTCGAGCTCACCCGACGTGACGATCGTGTCGACCGCCTGCATCTCGCGCATCAGATTCCCGATCGATCGGCGCTCGTCGCCGTAGAAATAGGAGCTGACCCTGGTGCGGAGGTTCTTCGCCTTCCCGACGTAGATGACGGTGCCGTGGCGGTCCTTGAACAGGTAGACCCCGGGACGGCGGGGGAGACCGCGCGCCAGATCGATCTTGTCGTAGTGGGGATTGCCGCGGGCCGTTGGGAGTTCGAGGAGGTCTTCGAGGTGGGTGACGTGGAGCGTCCCTGCCCTCTCCAACAGCCCGTGGAGCACATGGACGGTTGCTCGGGCGTCGTCGAGGGCCCGATGGGTCGGGGTCACCGGGGAGCGGAAGTGAGCGGCGAGCGACCGGAGGCCCAGGCTGCGGACCTCGGAGCGGACCAGCCTCCGGGCGAGCGCCACGGTGTCCAGTGACCGGTTGGGGAGCTTGGGATATCCGAGCCGGGCTGCGGCGGCGTTCAGAAACCCGAGGTCGAAGCTCTTGTTGTGCGCCACGATCACCGAGTCACCGGCGAACTCGAGGAACGAGGGGTACACCTCGTCGATTCTGGGAGCGTCGATCACCATCGACTGGGTGATCCCGGTGAGCACGACGATCGATGCGGGAATGGCTGCATCGGGATTGACGAGGGTCTGGAACTCGCCGACCACTTCCCCGGAGCGCACCTTCACCGCTCCGAACTCGGTGATGGCATCAGCCTGCGAAGATCCCCCGGTGGTCTCGAGGTCGACGACGCAGAAGGTGACCTCGTACAGCGGCGTTCCCAACTCCTCGAAGCTCGGCTGATATGCGAGCGTCATGTTCTGCTCCCTCGTCTCGGCGGCGATCCGCCAGCGCGAGAGCGAGCCTAATCGAACAGGTGTTCGATCATCGGCAACGGATCTCGCGCCATGGGGGGTGCGATGGAGGTCCGCATCGTGGAGCCCAGGCAGTCGATTCTTCCCACGCCGCGCAGGGGCGAGCTGTCGGCGTCACACAGGCGTCTGTCAGGGTGAGTGGTGGTTTGACGGGATGCGCTGCGGGCGAGGCAAGCCTCGCCCCTACTCGTTCCAGCCGAAACGCCTGTGCTCCTACGGCGTGATGGGGGGGTGGAGCGGTAGCCCTGGCCGACCGGCGACTGTTTCGAACTCGTGGTATCGCTCGAGACTTCAGGATTCGTCGTCCGAAAGTCGGCCAGGTTGTCTCTGTCTGACGGCTTCGAACAGGGTGATGCCGGCGGCCATGGCGGCGTTGAGCGAGTCGGCGGCGCCGGCCATCGGGATCCGGATCCGGTGGTCTGCACGTTCGAGCCAGGTGTCGGACAGCCCGTATTGCTCGGTGCCGACGACGACTGCGACGCTGCCCGTGAAATCGGCGTCCGTGTGGAGCATCGTCGCGTCCGGAGTGGTGGCGAAGGTGGTGACGGCCTTGGACCGGAGCCACTCGATCGTGACCTCAGACGAAGCGACGGCCAGCGGCACCACGAAGAGCATCCCGGTCGAAGCACGGACGACGTTGGGGTTGAAGGGATCGGTCGTGGGGTCGCACACGATGACGCCGGCACAGCCGGCGGCGTCGGCGGTCCGCAGCATCGTTCCGAGGTTGCCCGGCTTCTCGATCGCCTCGACGACCAGCAGCAGTGGCTCTGAAGGCAGCTCGAGCGCTTCGAGCGAGGTGTCGAACTGTGTCGCCACCGCCAGCAGGCCGTCGGGTCGATCGCGGTAGGCGGCTTTGGAGAAGGGATCAGGAGCGACCTCGATCACCGGTGCGCCGGTGTCGGCGACCCGTGCGATCAGACCGTCCTCGTTGGGACCGAGGAAGAGCTCGCGGCAGACGTAGAGGCGTTCGATCTCGATCGCCGCGTCGAGCGCTCGGGTGATCCCCCGGAAACCCTCGATGACGAATGTCCCGGTTCGATCGCGATGGCGCCGATCGCGAAGGCGGACCAGATCCTTGATCTGCGGGTTGGATGAAGAGGTGATCGGGTCGGACATCAGTCCGGGTCAGGATGCAGTCCCTCGTAGACATCGGCAAGTCGGCGGCGTGCGCGGAGCGCCGCCACCCGGACCGCACCGGTCGCCATCTTCATGCGTCCGGCGATCTCGTCGTGTGTGAGTCCCTCCACCTCTCGAAGCCAGAGGACCTGCCGGTCGCGGACGGACAATTGTTTCATCGCCTCTCTGATCTTCTGGTGTTCTTCGGTCTCGATGAGGAGATCGGAGGGGTCGGCGACCGGGCCATATTCCAGCTCGCGCTCGTTGCGACCCTTCTTGCGCAACATGCTCCGGAAGCGGTTGCGTGCGACCGACCAGAACCACGCCTCGAAGGCTGCGGCCTCCCGCAGCTTGGGAAGGTTTCTGACCATCCCCTCGAGTGCCTCAGATGCCAGTTCGTCGGCGTCGGCGTGCCTGAGGCCCGATCCGCGATAGAAGGCGACGAGCTTCGGAAACCCTTGCTCGAGGATCTCTCCCAGCGCGATCCGATCACCGTCGCGAGCGGCTACAACGCGCTCCACACTCGGTGGCCAGGCGCGGAACAATCCCGAACCGTCGATTCGGGATTGTCTGTCGGACTCGGGCATCCCGATCGAGATTAGGGCTTGCCGCCCTTCTGCCCTGGTAGGCCCTGGTTGCCCTGACCGGGGGTGACGGGTGGTGTGGGTGCTGTATTGGGGCCTTTGTCGTCGGGTGGCCCTGGTGGATCCTCCGGGCCTCCCGGGTTGCCCCGAGCTTGCTCGGGGAGTGTGATCTGCGTGACAATGCTTCTCGCCACGTCGGACACCGTCTCGCTGCTCGTGTCGAGCCCCTTGGCCACGTCGAGAAGATGTTCGACAGTGTTCCTGACCGCATCGCTGTTTCCGAGGACGGACGTGAACTCTTCGACTGCCGCTTCGGGGTCGTCTGACCCGAGGAGGTCCATGAGCGTCTCCTGGACATGCGCGAGAACCTCAGCCGACTTGCCACGCTCCTGGAGCGCAAGCACTTCGATTGCCCGCTCGCCGGCGTGGGTGTCGGACGAACCGAAGATCGAGCCGACCTGCTCGTATGCCCGGTCGAGACCGTAGAGGGCGTCACCGGGGACGGCGGGATCGGCGACATTCGCAAGCGCCACGTTCGAGACCCCCATGAGGACCGTGGTGGCGATGGCGATGACCGCTCGGCGAGGCGAGCGCGCAGGGGACGGCGTGTGGAGGGCCATCCGGGCGGCGTGACGCGACCGGTCACGGGAAACCTGGGCCTCCAGTGCGGCTGCGTAGCGCTTCAGATCTGCGATCGGATCATGTGCCATTGTCGATAGTCAAGTACGGGATGCGCTGTGAGTGTTACACCGACCACACCTAGTGGTCTTCGGGTCACGGTCGGTGTCGATTCGGTGACCCACCGGGTAGGTTGGCGTCATGAGTCGACCCGTCGCCGTCTTCTCTTCGAGGACCGAGGCCGAACTCGCCAGAGCGAGGCTCGACCTGGAAGGCATCCCGGCAAACATCTTGGCAGACGATGCCGGCGGATGGGAGCCCCAATTCGGGCTCAGTCGCGGGATCCGTCTGATGGTTGCCGACCGCGATCACGATCGAGCGCTCGAGGTGCTCGATCTGCCCGATCATCTGCCTCCGCCGGACCGTCCGCCGAATCCCGAAGCCGATCGGCTGTACCGGTACGCCGCCTGGGCGATGTTGGCGCTGATCGCGCTGGGCCTCGTGCAGATCGCACGAGCGATTCTCTGAATCCCGGACCCTGGCTGGGTCACTCTGGATGCCAGGACTCGTAGCGGATGACCTCGTCGATTGGCCGCTTCCCGCGATCCAGGGAGCCAGATCGTCGATCGGGAGCCGGATGTCCGATCGTGACGATCCCGATCGGTGTGACCTCTGGGGGGATACCGAGTTCGGCGCTCAGGTCGGCTATCGAGTGGATGCCGAGAAACCCGGCGGCGAGACCCTCGTCGACCGCGCCATAGAGAATCGCCATCATCGCTGCGCCGGCGTCGACCCACCAGAACGGGATCGGCCACTCGATCTCGTTCCCCTCCGCGTCGGTCTTGTCCGCCTCCGAGTACCGCTGGTGGTACGCCGCCTCCGAGACGCACACCACGACGAGCGCGCCGGCCCGGCTGATCCACGGGTCGAATCCGCGCTCGACGTAGTCGGACTCGCCTGCAAGCTCGGCGATGCGCCGGCGCCCGGACTCGGAGGTCACGACGACGAACGACTGTCCCTGAGTGTTTCCTGCACTGGGCGTCCGTCGGGCGGCGTCCAGTATGCGGGCCAGGGACTCGGCAGCGACTGGCGCTCCGGTGTAGTTCCTGACCATGCGCCTCGCCTCGACGACGTCACGAAACTCCATCATCACCCTCCACAGGTTGGCGGTATCGGTGTCCGACAGCTCTCGAGAACCCGACCACGACTGCCAGCAGCGTGAGTAGGGCGATGAGCAGCAACGTTCCCGTCCCGATGATGAGGGCGGCGGTCAAGACGAGGGCGAAGCCCAGCAGCGCCAACAGGAACAGTGTCGTGCTCGGCTGTCTGGGCCCGTCCAGCAGCCTGCTCGGCTCCACCGTGGCGAACCAGATCAGCATGCCGACTGCGGCCGCGAGCGTCGCCAACTCGACGAATCCCTCCGTGCCGAAGAAGGTGAGCCAGAGGATGAACCCAACCGTGAAGACACCCGACGCGAGATCGCGGACGAAGCGGCGCCGATCGGACGCCGGACCGGGATCGTTCACAGTTCCTTGATGGAACTGACCACCTCGGCGAGACCCTTCTTGGCGTCGGCGAACAGCATGAGGGTGTTGTCCTGGTAGAACAGGGGGTTGTCGATCCCGGCGTACCCGGGAGAAAGGGAGCGCTTGACGACCACCACCAGGTGGGATCGGTCGACGTCGAGGATCGGCATGCCGTAGATCGGGCTCCCCGAATCGCTTCGTGCCAACGGATTGACGACGTCGTTTGCTCCGACGACGAGCGCCACATCTGTGGATGGGAAGTCCGGATTGATGTCCTCGAGGTCGTACAGCAGGTCATAGGGGACATCGGCCTCTGCCAGAAGGACGTTCATGTGCCCCGGCATGCGGCCCGCAACCGGGTGGATGGCGTATCGCACCTCGACGCCCCGGCCCTCGAGGAGCGACGCGAGCTCTCTGATCGTGTGCTGGGCCTGAGCGACGGCGAGGCCGTAGCCGGGAACGATGACCACTCGCTTGGCGTAGGCGAGCGACACGGCGACGTCTTCCGGGCTGCCCCGACGGGCCACGCGGTCGCCCGACCCGACTGCAAGGGCGGTGTCACCGGTTGCGCCGAATGCACTGAACAGCACCGCTCCGAGCGTTCGGTTCATCGCCTTGACCATGATGTTCGTGAGGATGAGACCCGAGGCGCCGACCAGGGCTCCGGAGATGATCAGCGCGTTCGACTCGATGACGAATCCAGCGGCGGCCGCGGCTACCCCGGAGGCCGAGTTGAGGAACGAGATGACGACCGGCATGTCGGCGCCTCCGATCGGCAGCGTCCGGGTGACCCCGAGGACGACGGCGAGCGCGGCGAGGATCCAACCGGAGGCGGCGTTGTCGGAGACGACGATCGCGACTGCGGCAGCGAGGGCGCCGATCGCGAGGAGCGGGTCGAGGACGCGCTGTCCGGGGGTTGAGATGGCGCGCCCATCGATGATGCCCTGGAGCTTGCCGAAGGCCACGAAGCTGCCGGAGAGGGTCAGGCCACCGATGAAGATCGAGATCGCGACGGTGACGAGGGTGCGCACCGGCAGGTTCGTGAAATTCGACATCTCCGCCAGGGCGACCAGCGCCGACGAGCCTCCGCCGAATCCGTTGAAGGCTGCGACCAGCTGGGGCATGGCGGTCATCTCGACGGATCTCGCCAGGTAGGCCCCGACACCGCCCCCGACGATGATCCCGGCCGCGATGGCGCCGTAGCCGACGATCGACCGATCCAGCAGCGTCACGATGACGGCGAGCAGCATTCCTGCCGAGGCGTACTGGTTGCCGCTTCGCGCGGTCGCAGGCGACGACAGCCGCTTGATCCCGAGAATGAACGCGACCGCCGCCAGCAGGTAGAGGAAGCCTGCGAGTGTCTCGTTCATCGATCGTCCCGCTTGAACATCTCGAGCATCCGATCGGTGACCAGGAAGCCGCCCACGACGTTGATCGTCGCAAAGACGACGGCGACGAAGCCGAGCACGGTTGCCGCAGTGCCGTTCGAGGTGCCTGCGGCGATGATCGCTCCCACGATCGTGATACCGCTGATCGCGTTGGCGCCGGACATCAACGGCGTGTGCAGTGTGGGCGGGACCTTGGTGATCAGCTCGAACCCGACGAATCCGGCGAGCAGAAACACCGTGATCGGGATGAGGAGTGCTTCCATGTCAGGATCCTTCTTCAGGGAGGAGTCTCGGGTGGACGATGGCACCGCCGCGGGCGATGCACGCCCCATCCACGATGTCGTCTGAGTAGTCGAGACGGAGCTCGTTCGAGTCCGGGTCGGTGATCAGTTCGATGAAGGCCATGACGTTGCGGGCGTACATCTGCGAGGCGTGATTGGCGACGCGGGAAACGAGATCGGTCTCCCCGATGATCAAGACGCCGTCGACGTCGATCGTCTCGCCGGGCCGCGTCAGCTCGCAGTTACCTCCGGTGGAGGCCGAGATGTCGACGATGACCGCCCCTGGCCGCATCGCTCTCACCGTGTCTTCGGTGATGAGCAGCGGGGCCGGCCGGCCCGGGATGGCGGCGGTCGTGATGACTGCGTCGGCATCGACGATGTATGGGGCGAGACCGGCGATGATGCGCTCCTGCTGGTCGGCCTCGACCTCGCGGGCGTAGCCTCCGCTGTCGGAGGCATCCTGCGGCTCGGTCTCGACGGTGATGAAGGACGCTCCCAGGCTCTCGACCTGTTCGGCGGCGGCGGATCGAACGTCGAATGCCGACACGACGGCGCCGAGCCGCCTGGCGGTCGCGATCGCCTGGAGTCCGGCAACGCCGGCTCCGAGGACGACCACCTTCGATGGCCGGATGGTTCCGGCTGCGGTCGTGAGCATGGGGAAGAAACGATCGGATGCTGCGGCCGCTTCGAGCACGGCCTGGTATCCCGCCACGGCGGCCTGGGAGGACAGCGCGTCGACGGTCTGGGCGCGAGAGGTGCGGGGGACGGCTTCGAGCGCGAAGATCGTTGCACCCGTTGCGGCGAGGGAGATCATCTCGTCGGGATCGTCGAACGGGGCGATCATGCCGACGACAACGACCGAGGGATCGAGATTCGACGGAGCGGGTCGCTCGATCGTGGTGACGAAATCGCAGTTCCACACGTCCTCGGCCGTCGTCACGGCTGCTCCGACGTCCCGATACTGGTCGTCCGGATAGCCTGCCTTGGTGCCGGCACCGAACTCGACGATCAACTCGTGCCCTGCAGCGATGAGTCGCTTGGCGACATCCGGCGTGATCGCAACCCGCAATTCGTCGTTCGATTGTTGGGCGGGGACTCCGATACGCATCGGGGCACCACGTTACCGGCTCGTGAACAAAGCGCTGAGTCTTGAAACGATGCCCTGGCGCAAACGGCGATCTGCGCTATGTTCCGTTGCCATGAGGCGCTTCGACAATCCGTTTCACCCTGCTCCGGTGATCCACACCCGCGGTGAGGGTTGCGCCGAGCTCGCCGACCTGCTGTCGATGGTCCCGTCGATCCGGGTCAAGGGTGACCTTGCCGAGGCGTGCCAGCAACACCGAACGGATCTCGTCGTCGGCCGGCGTCTGACGGCCGGGCTCGAGGTCGCGTCTCAGGTCGTCCCGTATGGCTTCGATCCTGCGAACACCGAATGGGTTGTCGCCGCCATCTCAGGAGGGCCCCATTCACCTCTCGCCGCCCGGGTCGCCCGCAGGCTCGGCGAGTCCATGGGCGTGAAGTCGCTGATGGTGTGCGCCTACATGGACGACGAGACCCAGGCCGAGGCTCTCAGCTGGGTGGAGCGCCTCTACAACGAGGTCCCGGGGATCGAATATCGGATGATCGAGGCCAGTGACGCCGACGGGATCATCTCCCAACTCCCGGAGCAGAGCGCCCTGGTCATCGGTGCGCCGGGCGGATCGTGGCTCCAGCGAACCTTCTTCGGACAGGGGGCTCGGCTCCGCAAGGGAGCGTCCGCCGGTGTGATGGTCGTCCGTGGCGTGCCCGAGCGGGTCTTCCAGGCCATGACGGATCCCGTGTTCGTCGGCGGGATGCGCGAGGTGGGGGACATACTGAGGATCCACGACGAGCAGATCCTCGCAGTTGCCGACCGGGCGAAGCTGATCGGAATCGTGGATCGAGGCGTGCTCGTAGCGTCCGATCCGCTAGCGCTCGTGCGCGAGGTCATGGAGGAACCCATGAGTGTCACCGTCGACGCACCGATCGGCGAAGCGCTCACGCTCGTGGAACGCTTCGGATCCGAACCGATCCCGGTGACCGACGACGACGGCCACCTGGTCGGCAGCATCAGTTTCCCGAGCTGAGCCTCCGCTCCGGCGCTCCGTCTCCATGGGCTCCGAGGAATCGAATGTGGATTCTGCCGGCAACCTCGGCAACAATGCTTCCGGTGATCGAACGCTCTCTTTCTTCCCGAATCTGGCGCGGCTTCCTCTTTGTGGTCGTCGTGGCCGTGTTCGCAGGCCACGTCCTGGGCGGCTGGTTCCTCTCAGGTGACATCCGCGACCGGTACTTCACCGCGTCGCCGGAAGCGATCGCGCCACCCGACGACTGGGTGTTCGACACTCCCGAGCAGGCCGGGCTCGACGTGACCGAGATCCAATACGATTCGCCCATCGGGCCCATGGCGGCGTGGGTGACTGAGGGCTCCCGCTCGGAGTGGATCATTCATGTGCACGGAACGGGCGGAGGCCCCGGAGAGGCGCTGCGGGCGATGAAGTTCCTCGACGCTGCGGGATATCACCAGATGGCGATCACCTACCGCAACGATCCCGGTCAGCCGGCCGATCCATCCGGTCAGTATCGGTACGGGGTGACCGAGCGGGAGGACCTGGCTGCCGCGGTCGAGTACGCCCGCAATCAAGGCGCCACCGACATCACGCTCTTCGGATACTCGACGGGCGCGGCGATTTCGATGGCATATGCCATCCGCCAGCCGATCGGCACGATCGCGAACATGGTGTTCGATTCGCCGAATCTCGACCTCGAGAAGACCGTCGACTTCGACGTGTCTCAGGATGACATCCCGCTCGTCGGGGTCTCGGTGCCGTTCACCGTCACGGCGATCGCGAAGTTCTTCACGGCGCTTCGATCCGACATCAACTGGCGGAGCTTCGACTACCTGGAGCGGAGTGATGCGTTGTCGATGCCCGTGCTCATCTTCCACGGGACCGAGGACATGGAGGTTCCGCTCGAAACGAGCAGACAGCTCGCCGAGCTGCGATCAGATCTCGTGAGGTTCGTGATCGTCGAGGGTGCGGGCCATGTGGCCGGCTACAACGCCGATCCCGCGTCCTACGAGTTGGCGGTCCTCGACTTCCTGGCGGGTTGACCCGGGTACCGTCCGTCTTCGGAAAGCGTTCCCGACCTGAGAGAAGATCCGTGAGCACCGCCGCGTACCTCCGCCACCCCACCATCGCCGGTGACGTCGTCGTCTTCGTCGCCGAGGACGATCTGTGGACTGTCGGAGCGGGCGGTGGCACGGCCCACCGGATCACGGCCAACCCGGGATCGATCACCCGACCCCGACTGTCGCCGGACGGCACCATGATCGCCTATGTCAGTCGGGACGAAGGAGTGCGTGACGCATGGGTCATGGCTGTGGATGGATCCGCCGTTCGGAGGCTGACGTTCTTCGGCTCGGTGGACTCCATCGCCACCTGGACACCGGACGGCTCGGCCGTGATCGTGGTGTCGGATCACGATCAACCATTCGTCGGGTTCACTCACCTGTGGTCTGTGCCGGTCGACGGCGGTCCGCCGGAGCGGCTTCCGGTGGGCCACGCCTGGTCGCTGTCCTTCCTGCCTTCCGGCGGGATGGTGCTGGGCCGCAACGCCTTCGATCCGGCCCGTTGGAAGCGATATCGGGGAGGTCGCGCCGGTCAGATCTGGGCCGATCGGGCGGGCTCGGGAGCGTTCGAGCCGCTGGTCGACCTGGAGGGCAACCTCGCCGATCCGATGGCCGTCGGCACCCGGATCCTCTTCCTCTCCGATCACGAGGGTGTCGGCAATCTCTACTCGGTGACACCGACGGGGCGGAACATCCGGCGCCACACACATCATGACTTCTTCTACGTCCGCTATCCCTCGAGCGACGGCCGCAGGGTCGTCTATCACGCCGGCGGCGATCTCTATCTCGCCGACCCCGTCGCCGACGGGTCCGCACGCATCGACGTGACACTCCCGTCTGCCCGTCCGCAACGGAGCCGCCGCTTCATCAGTCCCGGCCGGTTCGTGGAGTCCTTCGAGCTCCACCCCGAGGGGCACTCACTCGTCATGGACATCAGGGGCTCTGCGTTCACGATGCCGCTGTGGGAGGGCTCACCGATCCGGCACACCGCAGGGTCGGCGGTCCGTGATCGCCTCACTTCGTGGTTGCCCGACGGGGAGCGGATCGTGTCGGTCACCGATCAGGAGGGCGAGGAGCGGTTGGTGGTGCGTTCGGTCGAAGGTGCCAAGCCGTCGAAGGTGCTCGACGTCGAGCTCGGAAGGGTCCGCTCCCTCGACGTCGCACCGAAATCAGCCGGAGTCCCGACCCGGGTCGCGACGACGAACCACCGTCATGAAGTCTCGATCGTCGACCTCGACAAGGGCAGGAGCGAGCTGATCCACCGGTCGCCGTTCGCGTGGATCGGCGGGACCGCGTGGTCACCGGACGGCCGCTGGCTGGCCTTCTGCTCTCGCCGGACCGAGACCACCCAGGATCTGTTCTGCTACGACACCCGGGAGTCGAAGCTGCATCCGATCGGAACCGGGGCGTTCGTCGATCAGCGGCCGACCTTCGATCCCGAAGGCAAGTTCCTCTTCTACATCTCGTCGCGGGTGTTCGACCCCGTCCCGGACTCGGTCTTCCACGACTACGGATTCCCCTCCTCGGCGATCGTCATGGTCGTCGCACTGCAGGAAGGCACTCCGGTGCCCTTCCGGCTGGCTTCCAAGGAGCCGCGCGCGCCGGGGGGCAGCGTGCCATCGGCGAACGGCAAGAAGGGAGAGGCGGCACAACCCGGAGAGACTGTCGGCGTCGAGATCGACTTCGCCGGGATCACCGACCGGATCGAGTCCCTGCCGGTCCCCGCAGGCAGGCACCTGCGCGTGAAGGCCGCAGCCGGGAGGGTGTACATCCTGTCGTATCCCGTCCGGGGCGCGTTGGGAAGCCCGAGTATCGGCGGCGAGCGTCCCAAAGGGGTGTTGTCCTCGTTCGACCTGGCTTCCGACACGCACGAAACCGTCGCCGACGGCGTGACCGCGTTCGATGTCTCCGCCGACGCGAAGACCCTGGCCATCTGGTTCGGAGCGAAGCTCCGGGTCGTGGCGGTCGGCTGGAAGGACGACAAGTCCGGCAAGGAGAGCGTCGGCCGCGATACCGGCTTCATCGACATGGCCCGGATCAGGGTCGAAGTCGACCCTGCTGCGGAGTGGCGCCAGATGTTCACCGAGGCGTGGCGCCTGCAGCGTGACTACTTCTGGTCGGAGGACATGACGGGCGTCGATTGGCTCGCGGTCCACGACCGCTACCTCGGTCTCGTTGATCGGGTGTCCACGAGATCGGAGTTCAGCGATCTGCTGTGGGAGATGCAGGGCGAGCTGGGCACCTCGCACGCATACGAGCTCGGAGGCGAGTATCGACCCGAGCCCGGCTACACGCTGGGCCGTCTGGGAGCGGATCTCGAATGGTCGCGGGGCGCGTGGCGGATCCGGGGCATTCCGCGTGGTGACAGCTGGAACCCGGATGCGAGATCTCCGCTGGCGCGCTCCGGTGTCGATGTCGCCGTGGGTGATCGCATCCTGTCCATCGACGGAGTCGAGCTCGATCGGAGCACGCCCCCGGAGGCTCTCCTGGTCGACCGTGGCGGACGGACCGTGACGGCCACAGTGGCTCGGGGGAGGAGGCGCCCTCGCCGGGTGATCGTCGAGCCGCTCAAGTCCGAGACACTGTTGCGGTATCGGGATTGGGTCGAATCCAATCGTCGGAAAGTACGCGACTCCACCGATGGGCGTTGTGGGTACATCCACATCCCCGACATGGGAGCGCCGGGTTTCGCCGAATTCCACCGGTCGTGGCGTCAAGAGGTCACCTCCGACGGGCTGGTGATCGATGTGCGATTCAATCGCGGTGGCAACGTCTCGCAGCTGCTGCTCCAGAAGCTCCTCCGGGATCGTCTGGGGTATCGAGTGACCCGCTGGAGTCTCCCTCGGGCGTTCCCAACCGACGCACCGGCCGGTCCGATGGTCTGTCTGACCAACGAGTTCGCCGGGTCCGACGGCGACATCTTCTCCCACACCTTCAAGATGCACGAGCTCGGTCCGCTGATCGGGACGCGCACGTGGGGTGGGGTCGTCGGCATCTGGCCCCAGCAATCCCTGGTCGACGGCACGGTCACGACCCAGCCGGAGTTCGGCACCTGGTTCAACGACGTCGAGTTCTCCGTCGAGAACTACGGCACCGATCCCGACATCGAGGTGGTGGTCGCGCCACACGACTACGGGGCAGGTCGCGACCCCCAGATGGATCGGGCGCTGACCGAGTTGATGGCGATCGTCGAGCGACACGACCTGGAGCTTCCCGACTTCTCGATCAGGCCGTCGACGGAGCCTCCGCGGCTGATCTGACCCCGTCGGGCACGCGCTGCGGTCGCTTCGAGGCTGTCCCGGCTCGACGCTCACGTTGGAGAAGTGACTAGTCAGTTAGTGTTTCACTTTTCTAGTCATTGGGTCTACAGTCTCACTTCGACGCAGGCGAACGAGTGAGTGGGATGCAGAGAAGCAGGCGGATATCGATTCTGATCGCGGCGCTGGCGGTCATGACGAGCATGACCCTCGGGCTGAGCCCTGCCGTAGCCGCGATCGATCCCGGCAACGCAGAAGCCCAGTTCATCGACCTCATCAACGGTGAGCGGACCGCTCGCGGTCTCAATCCGCTCTCGGTGGATCCGGCCCTGACTGCGGGAGCGCGTCAGCAGGCCGTCGCCATCCGAGATGCCGGGCGACTGTTCCACAACCCCAACCTGGGATCGGTCACGTCGGGTTGGTCCTGGATCGGCGAGAACGTGGGGTACGGGTACGACGTCGCCAATCTCCATCAGGCGTTCATGGACTCGAGCGGGCACCGAGCCAACATCCTCAAGTCTGGCGCCACCCACATCGGTCTCGGCGTCGTCGTCGACGGAGCGACCGTCTGGGTTGCAGAGGTCTTCATGACCTCGAATCGGACTGCAGCCTTCACACCTCCGTTCGTCGACGACGACGGGTCTCCGTACGAGCCGGCGATCATCAAGATCGCCGACGCCGGGATCACCTCTGGGTGTTCGAACGACCTGTACTGCCCCTATGCCCTGGTCACCAGGGCCGAGATCGCGACGTTCCTGGTGCGAGCCTTCAACCTCCCTGGATCGGCGAAGAACGCGTTCACCGACGACGACGGGTCGACGCACCATGCGAACATCAATGCGCTGGCGGCGGCCGGAGTCACCAACGGCTGCCAGCCCGGCAGGTTCTGCCCGAACTCGACGCTGACCAGAGGAGAGCTTGCGACCTTCATCACGCGGGCGCTCGGGCTCTCGATCCCATCTCGGGACTACTTCAGCGACGACAACGGCTCGGTTCACGAACCGGCGATCAATGCGGTCGCCGCAGCCGGAATCAGCACCGGCTGCAGCTCGGGCAAGTTCTGTCCGACCCAGTCGGTCACACGCGAGCAGATGGCCGGTTTCCTGGCCAACGCCCTGGGCCTCTGAGCTCGGGCCGGCGTCTTGCTCGGCCTCGCGGCTCTCAGCCGTCGGCTTTCAGCTCTCAGCCCAGGAGGCGAGCAGGATGGTGCTGGTCGGAGTTCGAAGCGGCCTGTCCCCCCGCCTTCACGTTCGGAAGAACTCCTGCGCTGTAGAGATCACGACGGCATGCTTGTGACCCGGGCTCGACCTTCAGGTGCGCGTTGGCGCGTCCCCGTGGAGCTGATGGCCGACAGCTGATGGCCGAAAGCCGCCGAGACCGCCAGGCCGAGCCTTCTGGCCCTTACGGGCGCTCTCGAGGCGAGGTATCGCGTTCTCAGTGACTCAGGGAGCCGGCACATGACCACGACCATCTCGCACGCAGAGGATCTGAACCTCCATCACATCGTGAAACAGCAGTACGACCGGGCGGTGCCATTCGCCGATGATCTCGACGGCTGGCGGGGTATCGCACAGTGGCTCTTCGAGCCCGACCGGATCATCGAGGTGACTATGCCCGTCCGGCTCGACGACGGGTACGTCCACATCTTCCGTGGGTACCGGGTGCTCCATTCCACCGTCCGCGGCCCGGGCAAGGGCGGCATCCGTTTCCATCCCGAAGCAGGGGCAGACGAGGTGAAGGCGCTCGCGACGTGGATGAGCTGGAAGTGCGCGCTCGTCGACGTGCCGTTCGGCGGCGCAAAGGGGGGAGTTGTCTGCGATCCCCACGCCCTCTCGAACGGGGAGAAGGAGCGCATCACGCGCCGGTTCACGACCGCCCTCGGTGACACGATCGGGCCGTTCACGGACATCCCCGCCCCCGACCTGTACACCGATAGTCAGACCATGGCGTGGATCTACGACACGTACACGATGATGCATCCTGGACAGGCGACGCTCCCGGTGGTGACGGGCAAGCCCGTCGAGTTGGGTGGAGTGGCGGCGAGATCAGGGGCGACCGCGCAGGGTGTCTTCTACGTCACCGAGCACTTCCTCCAGATCGGGGGCATTCCAGGCCTCGAGAAGCTCGACGGGGCCAATGTGGTGGTCCAGGGCTTCGGCAACGCCGGCCGCCATGCCGCCCGGATCTTCCGTCAAGCGGGCGCCAACGTGATCGGCGTATCCGATTCCAAGGGTGGGACCGTGGATCTCTCGGGTCTCGATGTCACCGCCATCGAACATCACAAGGACGAGGCGGGGACGGTGAGCACCTACCCCGACGGCGAAACAGTCGAGCCGGGAGCGATCCTCGAAGTGCCGTGTGACATCCTCGTCCCTGCGGCGTTGGAGAACCAGATCACCACTGCCAACGCCGAGCGGATCGACGCTCGGCTCATCGTGGAAGCCGCCAACGGGCCGATCACCCCCGAGGCGGACATCGTCCTCTCGCAGCGGGGCATCAAGGTGCTGCCCGACATTCTGGCCAACGCTGGAGGTGTCGTCGTGAGCTACTTCGAGTGGGCGCAGAACATCGAGAATCAGCGCTGGGAGGACAACGACGTGCTCGAGAAGCTCCGCCGCCGTATGCGGCGGGCGACCGAGGTAGTGGTGACGAAGCGGGCCGGAATGCTCGACGGTCTGGATTCGTACCGATCTCGATGGGGCCGGGCCGTCGGGCACGAACAGCCCATCCAGCTCCCGGATCTTCGAACCGCCGCCCAGACGGTCGCCATCGGGCGCTGTCGGGACGCCGCCCTCCAGCGGGGAGTGTGGCCGTAGGACTCGGGCGGCGCCTCTTGCGTGTCTGCTCGCTCGCTGACGCTCGCATCGCTGCGTGTTTCGCCTTCGGCGGCGTGTCTCGGCTGCGCCGGCGTGTCCCGTGCGAGACCTGTCCGCCAGCTCAAGACTGTCAGGCGTGGACCTTGCGAACACGCTCACGAAGTGAAG
This sequence comes from bacterium, assembly GCA_024641285.1. Taxonomy (GTDB): domain Bacteria; phylum Actinomycetota; class Acidimicrobiia; order Spongiisociales; family ZC4RG35; genus JAHEDH01. Next base: position 17,713 of record JAHEDH010000020.1, read on the forward strand.
ACACGCTCTGCGGAGGCCCGCCAGGGCCGGAGCAGTGGACACGCCGCGATGCGAAGCGAGCAACACGCCCGGGAGCACGAGGCCTAGCCCGAGCGTTGGAGTTCTTCGATGATGCCGCCGATCAGATCCCGGCTGTCGGCGCTCGTCGGGTCGAGCTCTCGGAGGCGTTCGATCGTCTCCACCCGCTGAGCCACGGCGTTGCATCCCAGGCGCTCTGCGATGGCGAAATATCCGGTCTGTGTGAGGGTGTCGATCCGCTCGGACAGCTCGGCAGTGGGGATCCGACCGTTCGATGATGCAGCGAGGTCGTCGAGTTGATCGGTCGCGTCCCGGATCACGGTCACGAACGTCTCGCTCAGCAGGTCGCAGTCTCGAAGGCTGTCGAGCGTCTCGTCCAGCGAGAAGTCGAAGTCGAGCCCGCCGCTCGATTCGGTGGACGAGCACGCGGCGAGCGCCAGTGCGAGAACAGCGGTCAACATCACGCGAATCATCAGACTCTCATCCTCCTCCTGTCGATCCGATGCACGTCTCCGGCACCAGATACACCTTCGCCGTCAGGCTCGGGCGATCCGCTCGGCGATCAGGTCACCGATCTCCGGGGTCGACATGCCCATGTCTGGTCCGCCCATCGTCTTCAGCTCGGGCAGCACCGAAGCCGCCGCCGACTCGACTGCGGCCGCGGCCTCGCTGTGGCCGAGGTGGGCGATACACAAGGCTGCCGAGAACACCGCAGCGACCGGATTCGCCCATCCATTGCCTGCGATGTCCGGAGCCGAGCCGTGGACCGGCTCGAACATGGACGGATGTGCGCCCGAGGGGTTGAGATTGCCCGAGGCGGCGAGGCCCAATCCGCCCTGCACGGCCGCTCCCAGGTCGGTGATGATGTCGCCGAACAGGTTGTCGGTGACGATCACGTCGAACCGCTCCGGTGAGTTGACCAGGTAGAGGCATGCGGCGTCGACGTGGACATAGTCGACCTCAACGGACGGGTATTCCGTTGCGACCTCGTTCACGGTGCGCTGCCAGAGATCCGCTGCAAAGGTCAGAACGTTGGTCTTGTGACAGAGCGTGAGCTTCTGTCGGCGTTCGGCGGCCCGGTCGAATGCAAACCGAACCGCTCGCTCGACCCCGTATCGCGTGTTCAGCGATTCCTGGGTCGCAATCTCGAGTGGGGTGCCCTTCTTGAACTCCCCGCCCACCCCCGTGTACATGCCCTCGGTGTTCTCCCGAATGACCAGAAGGTCGCAGCGTTCGGGTGTCAGGCCGGCGATCGGGGTGGGCACGCCTGGATAGAGCTTGACCGGGCGCAGGTTGATGTATTGGTCGAAGTCGAAGCGGAGCTTGAGGAGCAGGCCGCGCTCCAGCACGCCGGGAGGCACATCCGGCGTGCCCACTGCGCCGAGCAGGATCACCTCGTGGTCGTCGAGCTCGACCTGGACCGATTCCGGCAGCACCTCCCCGGTGGTGAGGTAGCGGCTCCCGCCGAGGTCGTACTCGGTCTGCTCGGTCGTGAACCCGAAGCGATCCCCGGCGGCGTCGAGCGCCTTGATCGCTTCGGCGGTGACCTCGATGCCGACGCCGTCTCCCGGGATCACGGCGACGCGATGATGTGTGTTGGGCATCCTGCGAGATTAGGTGGTCGAGAGCGTCGTCAGGAAACGCTCCGTTTCGTAAGGCGTCTCCAACACGACCCACGACAGATGGTCTAGTTCAGGATCCGCCATCTCTCGGCCGTATCGATCGGCGAGCTTCGGGATGCTCCACCGGATCAGGTGCTCTGGATCGCGAAAGGTCGAGGAGGTCGGAGAGTCGCTCCCTGTTGCCGTTCCACAATGTCCGCCGCAAGGCCACACGACCGATCGATCTCCGAAGCAAGCGGCGTGTCACGACTACTCGATTGGGTCGGAGCCAGACAACCGTGTCCGTACGCGACCTGACGATGTCTCTCACCTTGGCGTAGTTGCCGTCGACCACCCAGAGGTCACCGCTGGTGAATTCGTCCACCCTGGCTCTGAGTGTCTCGGTGTCGAGTGGTGTCCAGTTCTGCTGCCAGTGGATCGCGTCAAGCTCGAGCCGGGGAAGCCCGAGAGCGGTCGAGAGGCGGGTGGCGAATGTGGTCTTACCGCACCCGCTTGGGCCGACCACCGACACACGCTGAATGCCGGCGAGGCGAGCGCAGGCTCGGCCTGGCGCTTCCCAGCTATCAGCCACCAGCCAGCGGCCCTCAGCTTTCGCCACGGGACGGGCGACACGAATGCCGCGACGGCGCAACCTGACTGAGTCGCTCGTTGCGGACCCCGTGAAGCCGATGGCCGAAAGCGGAGAGCCGACAGCGTGAGGGCGTCAGCCCGACCCCTCAGGCTCGCGACTTGTTGAGCGCCTCGACGAACGCTTCGGCGGAGCCCTCGACGACGTCGGTGTTGAGCGCACGACCCGAGTACGTGATCTCGTCGATGCGGATCACCACGTTGATCTCGGCCATGGCATCCGCCCCGGAGGTCACCGGCACCACCCGGTAGTCGACCAGTCTCGCATCGCTCCCGAAACCCGAGCGGATCGCTGCGAAGGCGGCATGGACCATGCCGTCTCCCTCCCCGGTGAAGCGATGCTCGGTACCGCCGATATTGAGCGTGGCGGTCGCGGTCGGTGTGACATCGTTGCCCCCGGAAACGTGCAGGCCGACGAGCACGACGTCTCCGACGAAATGGTCGGACTCCTCATCGACGATGGCCCGGATCTCGTCCTCACCGATCTGCACCTTGCGGTCGGCGAGTTGCTTGAATTTCTCGAACGCCCGAGCAAAGGCATCGTCCTCGAGCGAGATCTCGAGCTTGGACAGGGCGTCGGCGAAGCCCGCCCGACCCGAGTGCTTCCCGAGGATGATCTGCGCTGCCGTCTGGCCGACGGAGGCGGCATCCATGATCTCGTACGTCTGCTTGTCTCGGAGCACACCGTGCTGGTGGATGCCCGACTCGTGTGCGAAGGCATTGCGGCCCACAACCGCCTTGTTGTACTGCACCGGATAGCCGGTGAGGCGCGACACCAGCCGGGACGTGTCGGTGATCTGCGTGGTGTCGGCTCCGATCTCGACCCCGAATACGTCCTGGCGGGTCTTGATCGCCATGATGATCTCTTCGATCGAAGTGTTGCCGGCGCGTTCGCCGATGCCGTTGATCGCGCCCTCGATCTGGCGGGCTCCGGCCGCGATCGACGACAGGGAGTTGGCGACGGCGAGACCGAGGTCGTTGTGGCAGTGCACCGACATCGTCACGTCGTCGCGATCGCCCTTCACCTCACGGAACATCGTCTTCATGAGATCCACAAAATCCGTTGGCGTGGCATAGCCGACCGTGTCTGGGATGTTGATCGTCGTGGCGCCGGCGGCGACGGCAGCCTTGCACACCTCGATGAGGAAGTCGTGGTCGGTTCGGGTGGCGTCCTGGGGCGAGAACTCGACGTCGTCGGTGTATCGACGGGCGCGCGTGACACCCTCGATCGATGCCTTGAGCACCTCTTCGGGCGTCATGCGCAGCATCTTCTCCATGTGGATCCTTGAGGTCGACATGAACACGTGGATGCGGAACGCATCTGCGACCTTGAGAGCGTCGTAGGCCTTGTCGATGTCGTCGGGATGTGCCCGTGCCAGCGATGCGATCACCGGTCCCCTGACGCCGGCTGCGATCTTCGAGACCGCCTCGAAGTCCCCGGGTGACGAGGCGGCGAAGCCCGCCTCCATCACATCCACTTTGAGCTTGGCGAGTTGGTGGGCGATCACGACTTTTTCGTCGGGTGTCAACGCGATGCCAGGCGCCTGTTCGCCGTCCCGCAGGGTCGTATCGAAGATGACCAGTCTGTCTTCCATTTTCAGTACCTCAGTTCACAGTTCACAGCTTGCACGGTCTCTCTGCCGGGTCGCGGATGTCCGCGCCCGGCTACGCAAGCAGCGAGCGGGCGCCCCCGAGCGGTCTGGCCCCGGCGGACCGGTTCGTCTGTCGTCTGTCATCTGTCATCTGTTCGTCTCACACGCTCGAAATCCGAGATCGTTGCTCAGGGCGCTTTCTTGGGGTCGAGGAACGGCATCATCGAGCGCAGCCGCTCGCCGACTTCCTCGATCTGATGCTGCTTGTTCGCCTCGCGTTGTTCCAGCAGGAACGGGGCGCCCTCACGCGCCTGGGCGAGCCACTCGCGTGCGAACGCTCCGCTCTGGATCTCCGACAGCACGTTCTTCATCTCGGCCTTCGTCTCGTCCGTCACGATCCGTGGGCCTCGTGTGTAGTCGCCGTACTCGGCCGTGTCAGAGATCGAGTACCGCATGTAGGACAGGCCGCCTTCATACAGGAGGTCGACGATCAGCTTGAGCTCATGAAGCGTCTCGAAGTAGGCGGATTCGGGCTGATAGCCGGCCTCCACGAGGATTTCGAACGACGTCTTGATCATCTCCGAGACACCGCCGCAGAGGATGACCTGCTCCCCGAAGAGGTCGGTCTCGGTCTCCTCCTTGAACGTCGTCTCGAGCACGCCCGCTCTGGCACCGCCGATGCCCCAGGCGTAGGACAGCCCGAGCGCCTTGGCGTTCCCAGTTGCGTCCTGGTGAACGGCGAGCAGGCAGGGCACCCCGGAGTTCTCGGTATAGGTACGTCGAACCAGGTGGCCGGGACCTTTGGGCGCGACCATCAGGACATCGACGTCCTCGGGCGGCACGATCTCACCGAAGTGCACGCTGAATCCGTGGGCGAACATGAGTGCATCGTCGGCGGACAGATGTGGTGCGATCTCGGCGGCGTAGATCGGCCCCATGATCTGATCGGGGAGGAGCACCATCACGACATCGCCCCACTCGGCGGCATCCGCCACCGACATGACCCGCAGGCCTGCTGCCTCCGCTTCGGCTCGGCTGGCGGAGCCCTCTCGGAGTCCGACGACCACTTCGACCCCGGATTCGTGGAGGTTTCGGGCATGGGCGTGCCCCTGGCTGCCGTAGCCGATGATGGCGACCTTGCGTCCCCGGATGATGCTGGCGTCGGCGTCTTCGTCGTGATAGATCGTTGTCATGTCATTCCTACTCGGTCGTTGTCGGTGATGACGGCAGTGGGTTCAATTCACTGCGCGTAGCTTCGATTCCTTGCCCTTCAGCTCCCTGGCGAGTGCGATGCGACCTGACTTTGCCAGGTCCACGACCCCGAACGGTCTGAGGAGTTCGAGGAAGTCGTTGATCTTGCCAGGGTCGCCGGCCACTTGCAGGCACATGCTGCTGTGACCGACATCGACAGGCGTCGCCTTGAAGATGTCTGCGATCTCGAGCACCTCGGATCGCCTTCCGGGAGGTGCCGACACTCGAACCAGCATGATCTCACGTTCGAGGCTTCGATCGGGCTCGAGCTCGGTGATCTTGACGACATTGACGAGCTTGTGCAACTGCTTCTTGACCTGCTCGAGTTCGGGAGCCTCGACGACGATCGTCATCTTCGACATTCCCTCTTCGTGGGACGGGCCCACTGCCAGCGAGCGGATGTTGAAGCCGCGCCTGGCCAGCAGCGAGGCGACCCGCGCCAGCACCCCGGGCCGGTCTTCCACGAACACACTCAGGGTTCTATACATGGTGTTCTCCTGGGACTCTCTGATCATCGACCGCAGTTCCGCTCCACGCTCCACGCTCCGCGCTCCGCGCCAGGCGTGCTGCGTGCTGCGTGTTGCGTGCAGCGCTCATGGGGCCACCACGGTCTTGCCGGGGGCGACGATGACCTCGTCATTGCTGCCGCCGGACGGGATCATCGGGAACACCATCTCCTCGGGGTCGACCACGAATTCCACGACGACCGGCCGGTCGTCGATGGCGAGCGACCTCTCGATCGCCGGGGCGACCTCGTCGGGCGTCGTGGCCCTGATCCCTGCGCAACCCATGGCCTCGGCGAGCATGACGTAATCGACCTTGGATCCGAGCTGGCTGGCGGAGTACCGCTCGTTGTAGAACAGGCGTTGCCACTGGGTGACCATGCCGTAGACGGAGTTGTTCATCACGGCGATCTTGACCGGGATGCCCTCCTCGGCGGCGGTGATCAGCTCCTGGCTGGTCATCTGGAAGCAGCCGTCGCCGTCGATGGCGTACACGAGCTCGTCCGGCTTGCCGACGGCGGCTCCGATCGCCGCAGGGACGGCGAACCCCATCGTGCCGAGCCCCCCGGAGTTGATCCACTTGCGCGGGTCGTCGAACTTCCAGAACTGCGACGTCCACATCTGGTGCTGGCCCACCCCTGCCACGACGATGGCGTCTCCGCCGGTGATCCGGTGGATCTCCTCGACGACGTACTGCTGCTTGATCGGGCCGTCGGGCTGCTGGTCGTAGCTGAGCGGGTGCTCACGCTGCCAGGTTCGGATCTGTTCGATCCAGTCGGTGCGATCGGGCTGCTGACGGCTGCCCCATGCCTCGACGAGTTGTTCGAGGACGCGCCTGGCGTCGCCGACGATGGGGACTTCGGGAGTCCGCACCTTGCCGATTTCGGCGGGGTCGACGTCGACGTGAACGACCTGTGCCGATGGTGCGAACTTGGTCGGGTCTCCGGTCACCCGGTCGTCGAACCGGACGCCGACGGCGATGAGGAGGTCGGACTTCTGGATCGCCGTGATTGCGGTATACGTGCCATGCATACCTGGCATGCCCATCGCCAGGGGATGAGAGTCCGGGAAGCAGCCGCGTCCCATCAGTGTCGTCGTGACCGGGATCCCCGTGCGGTTGGCGAGTTCGAGCAGCGCCTCGGATCCTCCGGCTTTGATCACTCCGCCACCCACGTACAGCACGGGCCGTCGGGCGTTGGCCATCAGCTCGACCGCTTCCTTCACTCGCCGGGGGTGGCCGTCGACGGTCGGTCGATAGCCCGGCAGATCCAGTTCGGTCGCAGCCGAGTGCCACGTCATCTGGGCGTTGAGGATGTCCTTGGGAACATCGATGAGGACCGGGCCGGGGCGACCGGTGGCGGCGATGTGAAATGCCTCGTGTACGACGTCGGGGAGGTCATCAGGATTGGTGACGAAGTAGTTGTGCTTGGTCGCCGGCATGGTGATGCCGGTCGTGTAGGCCTCCTGAAAGGCATCGTTGCCGACCGCCCACGTCGGGACCTGGCCGGTGATCGCCACGATCGGAACGGAGTCCATGAGGGCGTCGGCGAGCGGCGTCACCAGATTCGTGGCGCCGGGTCCGGAGGTGGCGATGCAGACGCCGACCCTTCCCGTTGCCCAGGCGTAGCCCTCGGCCATGTGGCCTGCGCCCTGCTCATGGCGGGCCAGCACGTGCCGGATCGAGGAGTCGAGCAGCGGATCGTAGAGCGGAAGGATGGCACCTCCCGGTACGCCGAACGCAACGTCGACGTCTTCGGCCTCGAGGGCCTTGATCAGTGCTTCTGCTCCGCTGATGGTGCTCATGTTGGTCTCCGGGTTCGTCCGGTCGTTTCCGTCGGTTTGGTTGTGTGTCGAGTGGGCAATTCTGGTGTGGGCAAAAACAAACCCTCCCGTTGGGGAGGGCAGGTGAGCGCACACGCCGGGTCTGGGGGCGTGAGCGCTAGGGAAGTACGAGAATGGTGGATTGCATGTGAGGATGCGATTATGGCGGGGACGTTCCGATCAGTCAACTGCGGGTGGTCTCGGTGACGGTGTCCGGAGGGTTCCGGACACATGAGCGATGAGGGGACGGACACGAGATGAGTGACAAACCACGGGTGCTGATCGTCGGCGGAGGCTACGGCGGAGCCACAGTGGCGCGGCGTCTCGGTGACGCCGTCGACGTCACGTTGATCTCCCACGACAATTTCCTGCTCTCGACTCCCATGCTGGCGGAAGTCGCCGCCGGCTACCTCGATCCGAGGCACATCGTCACCCCGCTTCGCGATCTGTGCCCGCACGCCACTGTCATCCAGGGGCGGGTCGATGCGGTGGACGTGGACGCCGTCTCGGTGACGGTCGAGGGACCGTTCGGCGCAGGCAATCGAACCTTCTCGGGGGATGTGCTCGTGGTGGCGCTCGGAGCAGTGCCGGCCGATTTCGGGATCGAAGGTGTCGCCGAGCATGCCATCGACTTCAAGACGATCAGCGACGCCTTGGCCATCCGCAACCAGGTGCTGGCGGCGCTCGAGGGAACTGCGGTCTCCGACGATCCCCGGTTGACCCGAACCGTGGTCGTCGGAGCCGGATATTCCGGGGCCGAGTTGGCCGCCGCACTCTCCGACTTCGTCCACGAGGCCGCCGAGACGTATTTCGGTTCGTCGGTGGTTCCCGAGGTGATCCTCGTGGATGCGGTCGACCGAGTGACCCCTGCGTTGAGCGAGAGGCTCTCGGCGGCGGCGGCGGCACAGTTGGCCGAGCGCCGGGTCGAGATGCGCCTCGGCAAGAAGGTCGCTTCGGTCGATGCCGGGGGACTGACGTTGGAAGACGGCGGGAGGATCGATGCGTCGACCGTGGTCTGGGCGGCCGGGGTGCGGCCCAACCCGCTCATCGAGACTCTCGGTCTCCCAACCGAGCGGGGCCGGCTGGTCACCGATGGCAGGATGAAGGTCTCGGACACGGTGTTTGCGCTCGGTGACGTGGCGGCGGTTCCGGACGGATCGGGTGCGGTGTCACCGCCGACCGCGCAGTTCGCCGTCAGGCAGGGCCGGTATCTGGGCGACAACCTCCCGAAGATCCTGATGGGTGAGACGGTGCCACGTTTCCGGTACCGGACTCTGGGCGAGCTCGTCTCGCTCGGTCACCACAACGCCGTCGGACGAGTGCTGCGGGTTCCGGTGTCGGGCCTGCCCGCGTGGTTCCTGTGGCGGACGTACTACCTCCTCCAGGTGCCGTCGCTCTTCCGTCGGGCGCGGATCGCATTCGACTGGACGCTGGACGTGATCTTCCCGCCCGACATCGCCTGGATCCCGACGTCGAGTGAGCGCCTCAGGCCGTAGCTCGCGAATCTGTCACACCCCCCGGATACGTTGTCCCCATGTTGATCGATTGTGATACGTGCCTCATGCGTGAGACGACCACGTGCCGTGATTGCGTGGTGATGGTGCTCTTCTCCGACGGCCCGCTGGAACTCGATGGCGACGAGCGCGCCGCCATCGACACGCTCGCCGACGCCGGTCTGGTCCCGCGGCTTCGGCTGGTCACCGAAGACGGGTCTGGCGGCCCGGATACCGGTGAGGCCCGCGATGCTGCATCGGCGTGAGATCGTCTGACCGCGAGATCGCCTGACGTGGGGTCGATGGCCGGGCGGAACCGGGTGTCATCGACCCCACCGGGTGGGCGTCACGGAGGATGGGTCGATCGACCCGTGGTGACCTTTCTGGTCATGGCTACGTTGATCGACGGAGGTAGGAATATGGGCAAGTGGGCAATGTTTCGTTCAGACGACCCCGAGCGGGGGGCCGCGTTGGCCGAGTGGGGTTTGTTGGTCGTGTTGATCGCCGTCGTGGCGATGCTCGCGCTGACACTGGCCGGCGAGGAGGTCTCGGGGATGTACTCCGACATCGCCAGCTCCATCAACGTCTAGGCGGGGCGTGATGTGGGAGCTGGTTCGCCAGCTCCATCAACGTCTAGGCGGGGCGTGATGTGGGAGCTGGTTCGCCGGCTCCATCAACAAGGCGAGCTGTGGTGTGGGTTGCTCGTGTCTTCACATCGAGCCGCGCACCCCGAGCCGTGAGATTGCGCGATTTCGGTGACGAACTCGATTCCGTGGGGCTACGGGCCCGGGTTCGTCGGCCGAACTGACTACGGCACCTGCTAGGAGGTGCCGTAGTCTCGTTTCGGTGGACACCGCTGCGATCCTCGCAACAGCTCGGGACTTCGGGATCGACCGTGCCGGCGTGTGCAGCGTCGAGCCGTTCGAGGACGTCCGCCTCGAGATCGAACACAGGAAGGCGGCGGGGTTGTCGGATCGGCTCGGGTTCACGTTCACCGATCCCGACCGTTCCACCGACGTCACCCGCTCGTATCCATGGGCTCAGCGGCTCGTCGTCGGCGCCCGTGCCTATCTGCCCGAGGCGGGACACCCCGGGCCCGGAGCCGAAGGAAGGGGCCGGATCGCTCGCTTTGCGACCGAGGACCACTACGAGCCGCTTCGGCTCGCACTCGATCGACTCGCTGCACTCCTGCGCGACGAGGGCCACGAAGCGGATGTCCTGGTCGACGACAACCGTCTCGTCGACCGGGCGGCCGCCGTCCGGGCTGGATTGGGATGGTGGGGAAAGAACACCATGGTGCTGGCCAATCGGCTCGGGCCGTGGATCCTGCTCGGCTCGGTCGTGACGTCGGCGCAATTGGACACGACGCCGATGGATCAGCGGTCGTGTGGGACCTGCTCCGCCTGTCTCCCCGCATGCCCGACCGGCGCCCTGATCGCGCCCGGCATCCTCGACGCCCGGCGGTGCATCGCCGCCATGCTCCAGCAGCGCGGGCCGCTTCCCACCGAGTTCCGCGAACAGATCGGCGACCGGATCTACGGATGTGACGACTGTCTCGATGCCTGTCCACCCGGGTCCCGGCTACACGCGGCGTCGACGTCGCATGCTGGACGAGAAGATGTCGTCGCGCTGCTCGGACTCACCGACCCCGAGCTCGATGCTCGGTTCGACCGTTTCTACGTGCCGGGGCGGAAGATGCGGTACATCCGCCGCAACCTCCTCGTCGTGCTCGGCAACGTCGGCGGGCGGAGGGCAGTGCCGTTACTGGCCGAGTATGCCCGCAGCGACGACGCCCTCCTCGTCGAGCACGCCATCTGGGCGCTCGGCCGGATCGGCGGTCCGGAAGCTCTTTCGGTGCTCGAGTCGATCGACGCGACGGCGCTCGACCAAGACGGCGCTGGGAGCCTTCAGTCTGCCTTGACGAGGTTCGACGCGCCCATCGGGAAGTAGGCGAGGTCGCAGTAATCGGCGACCATCCGGTGCGTCGAGAACGCCAGGATCGACGACGCGATCGCCTCCCGCATGACTTCGATCCAGCCCGCCGACAGGCCCGTCTCGGGGTCCAGGTCGTAATAGAGGGGAGCCACTTGATCGGCGAGCACCTCGTAGAACTCGTGGGCGTCCCGGTTGTCGGCACCCTCGTAATCCGGATTGGCCTCGCCATGCCCGAACGCCCAGCCGTTCCTGCCGTTGAACCCCTCGATCCACCATCCGTCGAGCACAGACAAGTTGGGAACGCCGTTGATCGCCGCCTTCATGCCGGAGGTTCCCGATGCCTCCATCGGGGGACGCGGGTTGTTGACCCAGACGTCTACCCCCTGGACGAGGAATCGGGCGACCCTGGCGTCGTAGTCCTCGAGGACATAGACGTGGCCGCGGAAGTCGTCGGACCTCGACAACTCCGACAGCTCTCGAATGAAGGCCTGGCCCAGCTTGTCGGCGGGGTGCGCCTTGCCGGCAAACACGATCTGGATCGGGCGCTCGGGGTTGGTCAGGATGTGGTGGAGCCGGCCGCGATCCCGGAACATCAGAGTGGCCCGCTTGTACGTGGCGAAGCGGCGGGCGAACCCGAGCGTGAGCCGGTCTGCGGGCAGCATCGAATCCACCGCCCGGAGCTCATCGGGTGAAGCGCCGTGACGAGCCATCTGCGACCGGAGCCTGCCCCGGGCGAACCTGGAGAGGATCTCCTTTCGACCTTGATGGGCGTTCCAGATCATCTCGTCGGGAAGCTCCCGCGCCTGTTCGAGCAGGGACGGGTTCTCCAGGAGCTTCGTCGGCCACGAGCGGCCGAGCGCCCTACTGAGCATCCTTCCGCCATCCCGTCCCAGCCAGGTCGGCGTGTGTACCCCGTTCGTCACATGCGCGGCAGGTCCGCCGATCAGGTGTTGCCAGCTCTCGGTCGAGACCTCGCCGTGCTTCTTGGACACGCCGTTGACGATCGCCGAGGACCTGATCGCCAGCGCTCCGAGGTCGAACATCTCGATGCTGCCCTCTTCGGCGGACGCAAGGTCCAACAGTTCCGGCATCGAGAGCCCGAGCCTGGTCGCCCACGGCCCGAGGTACTTCTCGGCGATCGAGCGGTGAAACGTCTCGTTCCCTGCAGGGACCGGGGTGTGGAGCGTGAACAGCGTCCGCGAGCGCAGCTTTTCGCGGGCTGCGTCGAGCGGCAGGCCGCGCTCCACCTCCAAGGCGGTCCGCTCCAGGTTCGACATCGCAGCGTGGCCCTCGTTGACGTGGAAGACGCTGGGCTCGATCCCGAGGGCATCGAGTGCGCGGACACCGCCGACGCCGAGGATCAACTCCTGGCAGAAGCGCATCTCGCGCCCCGAGACGTACAACTGGTGGGTGATCGGACGGTCGGAGACGGCGTTGTCGGGGATGTCGGTGTCGAGCAGGAGCAGCTCGGTGAGTCCGACGTCGAGTTTCCAGACAGCCACGATGACTTCTCGACCGGGAAGCTCGACCGACACCTTGAGCTGTCCGCCGCCCGGCCCCGCAACCGGGCGGACCGGCAGGTTCCTGACGTCGAGCGTGGGATAGATGTGCTGTTGGTTTCCGCTCGGGTCCACCTCTTGGCGGAAGTACCCGCGTCGGTAGAAGAGGCCCACGCCGACAAAGGGGATGCCCAGGTCGGATGCCGACTTGGCGTGGTCACCGGCGAGGATGCCGAGACCGCCGGAATAGAGGGGGAGGGACGGGTGCACTCCGAACTCGGTACAGAAATAGGCAACCGGGCCGTCGAGATCGGCGGCTTGGCGCTTCATCCAGGTCTCACGTCCCGACATGTACTTGTCGAAGGCGTGGACGGCGGCGTTGTAGGCGTCGTGCACGGCCTCGATCTGCTCCAGCTCGAGCCACTTCGAGCGGTCGAGCGTCGAGAGCACCTGGACCGGGTTGTGGTACTGCTCCCATGCGGAGGCGTCCAGTTGGACCCAGAGGCTGTGACCTTCCGGATGCCATGACCACCAGAGGTTCTGGGCGAGGTCCACGACCCGTCCCAGACTCTGGGGCACAGGGAACTCGGCGTTCGGCAAGGTGGGAATACGTGACATCAGGGGGCTTTCTGAAAGCTTTCGAAAACTGAACCATCCACGATAGCCGTATTCGTCTGCGCTCCACGCGGCACGCTGCACAGGTTCGAAATGCACGCTCTACGGATTGCGAAGCTTCGTCGGGAGGGCCTGATCTTCTGCGTGAGGCGTGAGGCGCGAGGCGTGCAACGGCGTACCCTGTGCACCATGGACCTCAAGATTCACTCCCAGGATGTGACCGAGGGCCCCGCCAAGGCGGGGGCCCGGGCGATGCTGCGGGCCGTCGGCCTGCAGGACGAAGACTTCGACAAGCCGCAGATCGGTCTCGTCTCCGCCGGCAACGAGGTCACACCCTGCAACATCACCGGTCCCGAGTTGGCACGAGCATCCAAGACCGGCGTCATCGACAACGGCGGGGTCGGTCTCGTCTTCGCGACGATCGCCGTTTCCGACGGTATCTCGATGGGGCACGAGGGGATGCGGGCATCGCTCGTCTCCCGCGAGGTCATCGCCGACTCCGTCGAGCTGGTCGCTCATGCCGAGCGCTTCGACGGGCTCGTCACGATCGCCGGGTGCGACAAGTCGTTGCCCGGGATGCTCATGGCGGCGGCGAGGACGAATCTGCCGTCGGTCTTCCTCTACGGGGGATCCAGCCTTCCCGGTCGATACGCCGGCAAGGACATCTCGATCGTGGATGTGTTCGAAGGCATCGGGGCCCACTCCGAAGGGCGGATCACCACCGAGGAGCTCACCGCCATCGAAAAGAGCGCTTGTCCCGGTGCGGGCTCGTGCGCCGGCATGTTCACCGCGAACACGATGGCCTCGGTCGGGGAAGCGATCGGGATGTCGCTTCCGGGCTCCGCCTCGGTCCCGGCGATCGACCCCCGGCTGCGTGAGTACGCCGTCCGGTCGGGTGAAGCCGTCATGAATCTCCTGAAGAACCGGATCCGACCGCGCCAGATCATGACGAGGGAGGCGTTCGAGAACGCCATCACCACCGTGATGGCGCTGGGAGGCTCTACGAACGCCGTTCTGCACCTGCTCGCGATCGCGCACGAGGCCGGCGTCGAGCTCGAGCTCGAGGACTTCGACCGCATCAGCAGGCGGACCCCGCACCTCGGCGATCTCAAGCCATTCGGGCGATATCACATGGTCGACCTCGACCGGATCGGCGGCGTGCCGGTCGTTCTCCGAGCGCTGCTCGATGCCGGCCTTCTCCATCCGGACGTGATGACGGTCACCGGCAAGACGCTGGCGGAGAACCTCGAAGGAGTCCAGTTCCCGACCGATCAGGACGTGATCCGCCCGATCGCCGATCCGCTCGCCGCCGAAGGCGGAATCGCGGTCTTGCGAGGCTCGCTCGCTCCCGACGGGGCGGTAGTCAAGGTTGCGGGTATCGCACTCGACGTCTTCGAAGGCCCTGCGAAGGTGTTCGAAGGTGAGCAGTCCGCACTCGAGGCGCTGTTCGGGCATCGGATCGAGAAGGGCGATGTCGTCGTCATCCGCACCGAAGGCCCAGCAGGCGGCCCCGGTATGCGCGAGATGCTTCAGATCACCGCTGCGATCAAAGGCGCCGGCCTCGGCAAAGACGTCCTGCTGATCACCGACGGGAGGTTCTCGGGGGGAACGACCGGACTGTGCATCGGCCATGTCGCCCCCGAGTCGGAGACCGGGGGGCCGATCGGGCTCGTCCACGACGGCGACCTCATCAGGGTCGACGTCGCCGCCCGGGCGCTCGACGTGCTGGTCGACGACGCCGTCATGGCAGAGCGCGCGGCCGATTGGAAACCCCACCCGCCGCGGTACGAATCGGGGGTCCTGGCCAAGTACGCACGGCTCGTGGGATCTGCGGACAACGGCGCAGTCACGAACTGAGCGATGGTCAAGGTCTACGCAATCGCGCTGATCGTCGGCCTGCTGGCGTTGATCGGCTGGATCCTCGCCCATGCCGCCTCCAGCGGCGGAGGGTCCGCGATCCCCGATCCGGAGGAGCGGTTCGGCGTGCCGGGTCGCCGGGTGGTCGCCGGGGTCGTCGGATTCGCCATGGCCGGGCTCTCCGCCGAGTTCTCACCGAGGGACCTGAGTTGGCCGATCTCGCTGGTGCTCGCCGTCGTCGGCGCCTCGGTGTTGGGATGGTATGCGGGAAGGCCGGCGCTGGTCGATCCGGGACCCGATTCGGACGTGGTGGCGAACACCGAGTCGTCGGACTGATGCTGCTGATCTCGGACGTGCACGGCGCATTCGAAGCCGTGGCTGCATTGCGTCCGCTCAACCAGCCACTGCTGGTCCTGGGCGACCTGCTGAACCTGCTCGACTACCGGACGGGTGAAGGCATCACCGCCGACGTGCTGGGGAGGGACTTCGCCGTGGCGGCCGCAGATGCGCGAGCGACGGGCGACTACGAGGGCATGCGCAGGCTCTGGCGTGACCATGCAACAGACCCGGACGTGATGCGGGCGGCGTTCCACGACGCCGCAGTGCACCAGTACGAGATGGCCGGTGCCGCGCTGAATGGGATCCAGGCCTGGGTGACCTACGGGAACGTGGACCGCCCGGCTCTGATGCGAGCGCACCTCCCTGAGTCCTCGGTGTTCGTCGATGGCGATGTCGTCGAGATCGACGGCGTCAGCTTCGGCTTCGTCGGCGGCGGCACCGAGACGCCCTTGGGAGCCCAGGGCGAGGTGAGCGACGACGACATGCGATCCAAGCTGTCGGCGATGGGGCGGGTGGACGTGCTGTGCTCGCATCTTCCTCCTGCCGTCGAACCGCTCTACCGAGATGTCGTGACCGGGCGGCTCGAGCGCGGCTCCCAGCCGATCCTCGAGTATCTCGAGGAATCCGAGCCGCTCTTCCACTTCTTCGGAGACGTCCATCAGCCGCAGGCTTCGCGCTGGAGGGTCGGGCGGACGATCTGTCAGAACGTCGGATACTTTCGAGCGACGAGACGCCCGGTCACTTTCGACCCTGCTGTGGTCCGGCGGCTGAGGGCCGGCGGCCGCTGAGCCGACGTCACAGCGCGCGGGCCAGAGCCGTGGCGGCCGCGGCGACGATCACCACGACCACGAATGGGAGTTTCTTCCACAGAGCGATGCCGGCGGCGACCAGGCCGACCGCTCGAGCGTCGAGGGTCCAATCCGTCCCGGCCGTGAAGGTGGAAATCGCCACCAGCGCCGCCAGTAGCGGGGCGGGAAGATCGTCGGCGAGCCTCGTCAGGCGGGTGGGGAGCCGTCGGTCTCCGAGCAGGATCGGGCCGAGGCCCTTCAGGACGTAGGTGACGGCGGACAACAGGATGATCGTCAGCCACGTCTCGCTCATCGCCCGGACCGCCTGGTGCCGAGGGCAACGGCGGCGCCGGCCACGACGATCGGGAGGCCAGGCGGCAGCACCGGAACCCCGGCGAGCGCGACGATCGCACCGCCGAGCGCCATGATCCGCTGTCGAGCGTTCGACAACCGCGGCCAGAGGAGTGCGAGGAACGCCGCCGGGATCGTGGCGTCGATGCCGGCATCGGTGACCACGTCGCCCATGGCGCCGAGGAACAACACGCCGACCGCCGTGGAAGCGTTCCACAGGACGAACACGGCGATTCCGCCGGCGAGATACCCGAATCGGCGGTTTGCCGGGCTCTGCTGGGCCATGCCGACCGCGGCCGCTTCGTCGATCATCAGGTGGGATGCGGCTATGCGGAACCGCAATGGACCACCGAGGAAGGGGGCGAGCGCGACCCCGAAGGCCAGCGATCTGAGGTTGAGCAGCGCACCGGCGAGGATGGCGGTCAGCGCCGTGCCGCCGTCGGCGAGGACGCTCACGGCTGCGAACTGGGCACTCCCGGTGAACACCAGCGTGGAAAAGCCCATCGCCTCGCCGAGTCCGAGTCCGGCGTTGCGGGCGGTGAGCCCGAATGCCAGGCCGAATGGTGTGACCGCCACTGCGATGGACAGCGCCTGGCGGACGATGCGATTTCGTTCGATGTCGTGAGAGGGCATGTCGCTCCGAGCCGCCGATCTGGCGGGTATCGGCAGAGGTGGGATTGCGATCGTAGGGCACAGCCCACCGGTGACGGTCGTCGAGTATTCGAAGCCCACGGTGAGCGCTAGCCTTTGCAAGCAAACGAAGGATTGGAAGTGAAACC
This sequence comes from bacterium, assembly GCA_024641285.1. Taxonomy (GTDB): domain Bacteria; phylum Actinomycetota; class Acidimicrobiia; order Spongiisociales; family ZC4RG35; genus JAHEDH01. Next base: position 34,803 of record JAHEDH010000020.1, read on the forward strand.
CATGGCTGAGAGCACGGTCCAGAGCATCGATGTGCGGGCGACCCCCGAGGCGTGCTTCGAAGTCGCCGCAGACATCGCTGTCTATCCGGAGTGGGCGACTGGCGTCCGCTCCACAGAGGTTCTCGAAGAGACCACCGATGGGAGGGT
>JAHEDH010000218.1 GCA_024641285.1 bacterium
TACGAGACCAGTTCGACCTTGGCTGCCTTCACCATGGCGTCGGCCGCTTCGACCATCGCCGGGAAGCTGCGTGCTTCGATCATTCCCAGTGCATCTGCCATTCCGGTTCCTCCTCGGGTTCCCGTCTTCTCTTTGCCTGTCCTACTTCTGGGCTCTGCCGTCGATTCCTTCGAGCGCAGCGACCGCCGCCCTCCACCCGACGTCGATGTCTGCCTCCTCGCCGCCGAGGTAGACGCGCCCGACGGCGCCGAACGCCCGGACCTCGAGCACGTTGATGTCGGCGGCCTTCTCCGCCTCGTTGGCGGCGAGCGCTGCATAGGCGGCCGGTCCGCATTCGAGGACATAGAGCGACTGTCCTGGCGTGATCATCTGGCCGTGTCTCATCCGGTTGATGAGCTGGGCCTGGTGGTCGTCGATGTTCCTGACGATCTGGCTCGAGAGGATGTCCGGCTTCAGCCGGTCGCTCTCGGTCAGCCCGATGGCGTCGAGGATGGCGGCCCCCGCGCCGCGCGTCTCGGCCTGCTCGGGGGAGTGGATCTCGAGGAGGCCGAAGACACGTTCGACGATCTGCATGCCCGGCTTCACCTTGTTCGATTTCAATGCGATGTCGGTCAGGCGGTTGATCTCGATCCCGGGTGAGATCTCGACGAACAGCGCCGACTCGTAGGCGAGGGGGAGGAAGCCCGAGGCGGTGGTGCCGATGAAGGCGGCGTATTGCGGCTGGAGGCTGTCGAGGAACGCAAACGACCGCAGCTCAATATTGCTCATTCGACACGCCTCCTGTGACGATTGCGATCCCGGCCGACGCCCCGATCCGGGTCGCTCCTGCTGCGATCATCTCTTCTGCATCCTCGCGGCTGCGCACGCCGCCGGACGCCTTGATTCCCATCTTGGGCCCGACGGTCTCGCGCATGAGGAGGACGTCGGCGACGGTCGCCCCTCCTCCGCCGTATCCGGTGGACGTCTTGACGTAATCGGCCTTCGCCCGTCGAGCGAGATCCGATGCGATCACCTTCTCCTCGTCGGTGAGTAGCGAGGTTTCGATGATGACCTTGTTGAGGGCTCCCGACTCGTGGCAGGCGTCGGACACTTTGGCGATGTCGGTTTCGACGACGTCGCGCTGACCGGACTTGAGTGCCCCGATGTTGATGACCATGTCGATCTCCCTGGCGCCGTCACGCAGTACCCGGCGCGCCTCCATCGCCTTGATCTCCGGCAGCGTCGCGCCGAAGGGAAAGCCGACCACCGAGGCGACCTTCACTTCGGTTCCGCGGAGGTTGGTGGCGGCCCGTTTCACCCAGGCGGGGTTCACGCAGACCGAGGCGAATCCGTACTCGGCGGCCTCTGAGCACAGCACGTCGATGTCGTGGGCGGTTGCGTCCGGCTTGAGCAGCGTGTGGTCGATGTACTTGGCGAGATCCATCGGAACGTCGGCGCCGCCCCCGCGGTAGCTGACGCGATCGGCGCCGTTGGCCACGACGCTCCTGACGCGGTCGGGACTGTGGGCGGCGCACGACCCGTGGCAGTCCTCGCACGGGTCGCCGGTACCGAGCGCAGCGAGGACCTCTCTCGTGACGGCTTCGATGAGCTCTCGTTCGTTCATGATCCGCTCCGCAGGTAGTGGCGCTCGATGGCGGTGATCTTGGCGACACGGTCTGCGTGGCGTCCCGGCGCCCAAGGTGTCGCCAACCAGGTCTCGACGATCTGCTGGGCCAGGTTCGTGCCGATCAGTCCTGCGCCGAGGGTCAGCACGTTGGCGTGGTTGTGCTCGCGGGAGTTCCGTGCGCTCGAGATGTCGTAGCACAGCGCAGCGCGGACTCCCGGGACCTTGTTGGCTGCGATCGAAGACCCGATCCCGGCGCCATCGATGATGATCCCGTAGGTGGCGGCGCCGCTGGAGACGAGCTCGGCGACGGCACGGGCGAAGTCGGGGTAGTCGACGGACTCGGCGCTGTTCGTCCCGCAATCGGTGACGTGGTATCCCTGCTCCCTGAGTCGAAAGCCCAGCCGCTCCTTCAGCGGGTATCCGCCGTGGTCGCAGCCGATGGCGATCGTCGGAAGCCCCTCGGGTTGGTGCACCGGAGCCGGCGATGGAGATGCAGCGGCCTGGGCGACGTCGAGTCCTGCGACGACACGGCTCACCACCTGGCGGATCTCGGCTTCGGTCGGCATCGTTGCGGACACTAGCGCTGGCAATCGGTGCCTGGAGCGGTGGGTTCGGCCGGCGTGGTCGGTGAGCGACTGCGGCACGGTCGGGCTGGTCGGGTCGGGGTTCATGGCTGTTGTGAAGAGGGGAGTGGTCGGCGATCGTGGCGCCCGGCTCGTTGTGCAATGTGATGTGGCGTCCGTTCCTGCGGCGTCGCCTCGGAGCGTTGTGGCACATGGAGGAGTTGTCGCAGCGGTGCCGCATAGGGGCTCGTCTCGTCGATCTCCACGGTGCGTGCCCGGCCCACCCTTCGTTCCGCGATCAGGCCGCTGTCGGCGAACCGATCCACCTCGCGCATCACGGTGGTGGGGTCGACTTCGAGCGCCCTGGCGAGGTCGGAGAGTGTCCGGGCGGCGCCCGGCTCGAGGAGGAGTTCGACCAAGAGACGTCTCTGCGTCTCGGTACGGAAGATCGGGAGCGCCGTTTCCTGCATATTACGCAGCATATCATGCGTGGTGCGCAGCATGGGGGATTCTTGGTCGTGTTCTCGGCCTTGGGAGGGCTCTCGGCGTTCGACCCCGGGCGGCGCACCCTCTCGCCGACTCATAGATCGCATCGCGCATACCACTTGACATTCTGGCGTCAATATGACATCATTATGATGTCATATTGAAGTCGGACGGAAGCGGGTTGCGAATGAAGACGTTCACCACGGTCT
>JAHEDH010000219.1 GCA_024641285.1 bacterium
CGATGCCGACGAGCACGAAGTGCTCATGCGTTACCTGACGGTGACGCTCGGATCCGCAACGGTCGAAGCCGTCTACGGCTGGTCTCCAGAGCGGTGAATCCCCTCGACCTCGCAGCGCGCGCGGGGAACACATTCGATCGATTGGGAGTCGAGTGGGTGCTTGGAGGCTCTCTCGCCAGCTCGCTCAGCGGCGAACCTCGATCGACGATGGACGTGGACTTGGCAGTGCTCGTTGGCGGAACCGGTGCAGATCAGATCGTCGCGGCCTTCTCCGAGACCTTCTATGTCGACCTCGAGTCGGTGCGATACGCGTTGGAGAACCAGGACAGCCTCAATCTCATAGAGCCTGGCTCCGGATACAAGATCGCTGTCTTCGTGCTCGGCGATGACGTTCTGGATCGACGACAGATTGCCCGACGCCTCTGGTTGAGCGATCTGGCCCTGTGGGTCACGACGCCCGAGGACATCGTGCTTCGAAAGCTCTGGTGGTTCGATAGAGGCAACCGGGTGTCTGAGCGTCAGTGGAACGACATCATCGGCATCATTCGGACTCAGGATGCGGCACTCGATAGAAGTGATATCGAGCGTGTGGCAGCGGCCATCGGGCTCGCCGACTTGAGTCGCCGAGCCTTCGACGACGCAAGAAGCGAGTGAGCCAGGCGGCCGCGGCCTGACCTCGCCGATCGCACGGTACTACAGACGCCAGCTCGATTGACCAAGACCCGCCTGGGCGGGAGAGCAGTCACTCCGACTCCAACCCTGGTCGATCGGATCAGCACGAAGCTGATGGCCGACTGCCGACAGCCGACGGCGCGGAGGGCGCCAGCCCGACCTCACACGTTCGCGACGCCGACGCGTTCCATGTTGCCCCATTCGGGTGGCTTGTTGCCCATGAACAGCGCCCGGATCCTCCACACCACAGTCTGTTGGCGGAAGCCGAGGTTCTCGAGGAAGACCAGGGAGAGCAGTCGGAGGGCGTCGAGCGGAGACGAGAAGTAGCCGTACGACTCGTCGAGGTACAGCCCGATGAGTGAATTGACCGCTCCGGCGAAGAAGGCGAACACGGTCAGAGGGATGGCGAAGGCCAGGTTGAGATCTCCGGTGATGATCGAGAGCGGGAGGATCACCCAGCCGACGACTTCCACGATCGGTGCGACGTACTCGAAGAGAAAAAACAGGGGCCAGGTGACCATGCCCAGGAGGCCGTAGCGCGGGTTCCACAGCATGTGCCGGAAGTCCTTGACGACCATCGCCAGACCGCGATGCCACCGGATCCGCTGTTTGCGGAGGATGCGGCGATTGGTCGGCACCTCGGTCCAGCAGACCGCATCTGCGGCGTAGACGATTCGATATTCCAGGCCGCGGTCTCGCATGTGCTTGTGGAGTCGCATGGTGAGGTCCATGTCCTCGCCGAGGTGGCCCTCACGGAATCCACCCACCTCCGCCATGATGTCCCTCCGGTATATACCGAAGGCTCCCGAGATCAGCACCAGACCGTTCATGCGCGACAGCCCGGGCCGGGCGCCGATGAACGAGCGGATGTACTCGAGTATCTGCATCCGCTCCAGGCGGCCGCGCGGCATGTGGGTGTCCACCACCCGGCCCCGGTTGACCTTCGATCCGTTGATCGGTCTGATGTTCCCACCGACTGCGATCGTGCGGTGGCGGTCCTCGACGACGTGTCGCATCGCCCGGAGCACGCATTCGCCGTCCATGACGACATCGGCGTCGGTGAGCAGCACGTACGGGTACTTGGCGACGTTGATACCGGCATTGAGCGCATCGGTCTTGCCGCCGTTCTCCTTGTCCACGACCAGGATCGGGAGCGGAAGCGTCGAGCGATAGATCCCACGGACCTCGGCCGTGTCGATCTCGTGCCGGAACGGGATGGTCACCTCGACCATCCGGAACCCTTCGAGCAGTGATGCGAGCGTCTCATCCGATGATCCGTCGTTGACGACGATGATCTCGAACTTGGCGTATCGCAGCATCGACATGGAGCGGACCGATTCGACGATCCCTGCGGCCTCGTTGTGGGCCGGGACGATGATGGAGACCGGGGGTGAGAGGTCGGACGACAGGAGATCGCCGATCCGGCCGTGCTTTTCGACCATTCGGTCGCGCTTCAACGAGCGAACCGATATGACGGCAAGGGTCAGCATCTGGAGTTCCATGACCACGAAATAGGCGAGGATCAGGATGGAGGCCGTCGAGAGGATCATGACGCTCTCGTGTCGAAGAGGGGTGTGATGGTCGCGCCCGGCCCGATCGCATCTTCTTCGGATCCGGACCGAGGGCTCTCGTCGAGGTGTGCGGCGTGATCGGGCGCATCGGGGCGCTGGCTGAAGGGGATCGGATCGGGCAGGTCGACGGCCGCAATCAACCGGGTTTCCTGGTCTGTGGCCACCTCATCCGCGGCGGCCTTGCGAGCTGCGCGGATCACACCGTTCAGCCCCAACTGCTGGAGGGCTGCGTCCCTGGCGTAGGCGTCGTCGCCCTCGAGCGCGTCGATGAGGGCATCCATCCCGCCGAGGATCTCCATCAGGGCCGCGGCGGCGTTCTGGCGCACCCACCACGAGGTGTCGCTGAGGAGTCGGCCGACCGGTCCGGTCGCAGACGCGTCCGAGAAGGCCGCCAACGCCGATGCCGACGCTGCCCGCACCTGCCAAGACGGATCTGCGAGATGCTCGATCAGGGCGGGGATCGAGCCGCCCGTGCCTGCCGAACCGAGCGCCGCAGCGGCGGCGACCCGGACGTCGGTTTCCGGGTGGTCGAGCAGCGGTTCGATCGCTGGAGCGGCCTTCAGGTCGCCGATCATGCCGAGGATGCGCACTGCCGCAGCGAGGATTCGCGGATCGA
>JAHEDH010000121.1 GCA_024641285.1 bacterium
GCTCATCGGCTCGAGCGCGCTGCTCGGTGGGTCGCTCGCGGGGGTCCTGAATCGACAACCCCGACACGATGATCAGCACTTCACGCAGGCAGTCATGCTCGGCGCCGGCGACCACCATCCGAGCGAGGCGGGGATCGAGGGGGAGCTGGGCGAGTTGTCTCCCGAGCGGCGTCAGCCAGTCACGGGTTCCGTGGGCGGCAGGGTCGAGGGCGCCGAGCTCCTCGAGGAGCAGCACGCCGTCGCGGACCTGGCGGGTGTCCGGCGGATCCAGGAATGGGAAGGACTCGACGTCACCCAACCCGAGGGCGGCCATCTGGAGGATGACGCTGGCGAGGCTCGTCCGTTGGATCTCGGGCTCGGTGAACTCCTCACGACTCTCGAAGTCCTCTTCGGAGAACAGCCGGATGCAGATGCCGGGCCCGATGCGCCCGCATCGGCCTGCCCGCTGGTTGGCCGAGGCCTTGGAGATCGGCTCGATCGGGAGCCGCTGGACCTTGGTGCGGCGGCTGAAGCGCGAGATGCGGGCCGTGCCGGGGTCGACCACCGAGCGGATGCCCGGCACGGTCAGCGATGTCTCTGCGACGTTGGTGGCGATCACGATCCGCCGACCCGTATGTGGCTGGAACACCCTGTGCTGCTCGGCCGACGAGAGGCGTGCGTAGAGGGGCATGACCTCGGTGTGTTTCAGCTTCAGGTCTGCCAGGGCGTCGGCGGCGTCACGGATCTCGCGCTCGCCGGAGCAGAAGACGAGGATGTCACCGCTGTGGTCGCGGATGAGCTCGGTGACGGCATCGCAGATCGCCTCCGGCTGGTCCCGGGCCTCCCCGCCTGTCTCGAGGGGCCGGTATCGGATCTCGACCGGGTAGCCGCGTCCGGAGACCTCGACGATGGGCGCGTCGTCGAAATGCTCGGAGAAGCGTTTCGTGTCGATGGTCGCAGACGTCACGATCAGCTTGAGGTCCGGCCGGCGGGGGAGGAGCTCTGTCAGGAAGCCGAGGAGGAAGTCGATGTTCAGGGAACGCTCGTGGGCTTCGTCGATGATGATCGTGTCGTATCGCGTGAGGTCCCTGTCCCGCTGGATCTCGGCGAGCAGCAGCCCGTCGGTGAGCACCTTGACGACGCTCTTGTCGCTGACCGTGTCGGTGAATCGCATGGCGAAGCCGACGAGACCGCCGATCTCGGTTCCGGTCTCCTCGGCGATCCGCTCGGCGATGCTGCGGGCGGCGATCCTCCTGGGTTGGGTGTGGCCGATCCACCCGTCGACGCCCCGACCGAGTTCCATGCAGATCTTGGGAAGCTGGGTGCTCTTGCCGGAGCCGGTCTCGCCGGCAACGATCACCACCTGGTTGTCCCGGATCGTCTCGAGAAGCTCGTCGCGGCGATCGGTGATCGGAAGGTCCGGGTAGACGAGCCGCTTGGGAATGCTCGCCGTTCGGAGGGCCCTGCCGCGTTCGATCGCCTCGATGTCCGAGGCGATCTTCTCGAGGACGCGCGACCGCCGTTCGGCATCCTCGATCTTGCGAACGCCGGAGAGCCGCTTGGCGAAACGGGCCTGCTGATGCTGGGGGAGAGCGCGAATCGATGCGCGCAGTTGTTCGGCGGTTGGCATGGTCACCGACAATGATGGTGGCTGGACGGTGCAACGGTGAGACCGAGGGCCACTTGCATCCGAGCTCTTTGATCGTCTCCATGAGCACTCGACGCGTGAACTCTCTCGGAGGAGCTGATTCGAAACGCCGGTATTCTCGAGCCCATGTCGCTCATGGCTCTCCTTGGATACGAGGTGGCTCCTCAAACCGGGTGGAGGCGCGGCTTCGTCGAACTCGCCGTGCGCGAGCCGCTCAACTCGATGATCGCCGGCGCGACGACAACGCTCGATCGTCTCACGCTTCGGTTGTCCTCTGGTCGCTGGACCGCGACCTCGTTCATGACCGGGTTTCCCGTGCTGTGGATCACCACGACGGGCGCCAGGTCGCAGCAACCCCGCACGGTGCCTCTCCTCGGGATACCGACGCCCGCGCGCAATCTGGCAGTCTTGGGCACCAACTTCGGTGGTGACACCACCCCCGCCTGGGTTCACAACGTGACCGCCCATCCGGATGTCATCGCCGAATGGCGGGGGAACGCGACACGGGTGCGAGCGACTGCCGTGCCCGAGCCCGACCAGAGGCCCATCTGGGAGCACGCGATCGCGGCGTACCCGAACTACGCCAACTACCGAGTGAAAGCGGCCCATCGCGAGATCAAGGTCTTCGAGCTCCATCCGGGAGACGACACGTGACAGCCGTCACGATCCCGATTCTCCCGAGCAACGACTTCAACGAAACCTCCAGGTTCTTCGGGGCTCTCGGTTTCGGCGAGGTCGGTAGATGGCCGGCCGCGTATCTGATTCTCGAACATCGAGCGGGGATCGAGCTCCACTTCTTCTCCTCACCGAGGCTCGAGGCCGCATCGAACGATCATGGCGCGTATGTCAGGTTCCCGACCGCTTCCGAAGTCGACGACCTGTACGCCGGCTGGGTCGGCATCGACCTGAGCCCGGGAAGGCTGACCGATCCGAGCGACACCGACTACGGGCTGAGGGAGTTCGCGCTGCTGGACTCGATGCTGAATCTCATCAGGGTTGGAGGCCATCTGCCCACCTGATGTCCTCAGCCGGCGAAGTGCGCACGCAGATGATCGAGCTGGTCTCGGAGCGTGCGCTTCGCCAGCACTGGGTACAGGTATTTGGCGAGGCGTGGAGAGCCGTGGAAGCGGGCCCGGGTCGTCTGGGTGACCTGAGACCCATCGTCGGACGGTTCCACGGTGCAGGTGATGATGCGCTCCTGGTAGCGATCTGTCACCCGCCACTCGATCGACCGCTCGGTCAATTCGAGGATCTCGACCTCGCCGTCGAACGTGACCTGCCGGCGTCCCGGTCGGCCGAGGTGCTGGGTGTAGCGGAACGTCGAGCCGATGCCGATCGGGCCGTCCGAAGTCATCTCCGCCGAGTCGACGTTCGGGCACCACAGCGGGTCGTTGCGGGTGTCGCTGATGAATGCCAGCACCTGCGACGCCGGCGCGGCGATCTGCTCGGAGACGGTCACGGTTCGGACCGGGTACCTCGACATGTGCCGAGCGTACAGCTCACGCGCTCACGATCGACCTTTCGTAGCTCTCGAGGGTTCCGTCGAGATCGTGCGCGATCCGATGCTCGATCTGCCGGCGCAGGCCTTTGGCGAGCCCCCTGAGCTCGGCCTGAAGTCGAATGCCGATGACTGTTTCATCGTTCAGCTCTTCGACCCACCACGTCCCTTGGAAGGATGAGAAGAGCGTTCGGTACTTCGCGGGATAGCTGGAGATGTCGACGTCGACCGTGAACCTCGAGCCGGGGTCCCACGCGACACAAGTCTCGCGCCAGTCTGCGCCCGACGTGTCCACGCAACGCCGGGTCGATCCCAATTCCGAACCCTGCACGACCGCGGTCTCGGACAGCCCGGGTGCATGATCGGCGTATCCGGCCATGTCCGACACAACGGACCACGCGGCCGCGGCATCGGCTCTCACGACCCGGGTGCGCTGAACGGTGAGGCTCACGCCGCTGCCTCCAGCCCCCGCCATTGCGCAGTCGCCAGCACCGCCACGGCCACCGTGACCGCACCGAGCACGGAGTTCCCGACGCCGGTCAACCAGCTCGGAGTGGTCGCCATGATGCCTACTGCGATCGCCACCCAGGCGATGTCTGCTGCGATGATCTGCCATGTCCGGGCACGACTCGGAGCTCTCGATTCGCGAGCAACGATTGCGGCGAAGATCACCAGGCCGACTCCGAGGGCTCGGATTGCCCAGGCGGGCGGCCCGAGCGATTCCGCCAGGCGACCCGCCAGGGCTGCAGAGACGATCCCCGTGACACCGCTGAACGCGGCGTTGGCGGAGAGTGAGACCGTGAGCGCTTTGTTGTTCATCTTGTACCTCCTCGTCCCAGGATCCGACAACGAGGTAGTGGCTGCAATTATGTATCAGGTAATGGCCTCCATGACATCTCCGGCGTACCGTCGTGGGTATGGCCTCGGAGTTCGGTGACCGTCTGCGTCTCTGGAGAAAGCGGCGCGGGATGAGTCAGCTCGCGCTCGGAGCTGCCGCCGAGGTGTCGCAGAGGCACATCAGCTTCGTCGAGACCGGCCGGTCGCGGCCCAGCCGGGAGCTTGTTCGGCATCTCGGTTCGGTGCTCGACGTCCCGCTGCGCGAGCAGAACGCAATGCTCGCAGCGGCGGGGTATGCCTACACCCACCCCGAGACCGATCCCGCCGACCTGCTCGATCTGCTGCCGGCGGTGCAGTTCGTCGTGGATGCACACACCCCATACATGGCGATCGTCGTGGATCGCCGATGGGACGTGGTCGCCGCCAACGCTCCGGCCGGCCGCCTGGCCGCCCGGCTGCTCGATCCCCAGATCTTGGTCGATGACGGTGTGCTCAATCTCATGCGTGCGACGTTCCATCCGCAGGGTCTTCGTCGGTTCATCTCGAATTGGGAATCGGTGTGGCCGGCGCTGGTCGCCGGGCTGGAGCGGGATTCGGCGCGGGCACCGGGCGACACCCAGCTGTCGTCACTGGTGGACGAGGTCCGCGCCTTCACGTCGACAGATCGCGTTTCGGCCTCCGTCGACGCCGGCCTCCTGCTGCCACTCCGGTACGTCATCGGTGAACATCACTTCGATCTCTTCACCACGATCGCCACGATCGACGCTCCGATCGATGTCACGGTCTCGGAGTTGCGGATCGAGACCTTCTGGCCGATGGACGTCGAATCCGATGCTGCCTGGAGGCGGTTCCTCGCCGATTCGGCCTGAATAGGGGTCGATCGAGCCGACTCCCGGTCCGGCCGCGCGCCAGGATGCGGGTATCAGCTACACGAGAGGGCCAGGCAGATGGCGTACGACCTGAAGATCGAGATCCCCAACGAGCCCGGCGCGCTCGAGCGCGTCGCCGCAGCCGTCAGCGATGCCGGCGTCAACATCGCTGCCGCCACGTGCACCGGGCCGGCGGAGATCGCCGAGTTGCACATTCTCGTTCCGCACGCCGAGCCCGTGAAACACGCCCTGGCGATCAGCAACTTGGCGGTCACCGAGGAGCGGGAGGTCGTGGTCGTCGAGGCGCACGACATACCCGGAGAGCTCGCGGACATGGCGAGGAAGGTCGCACACGCCGGCATCAACATCGATCTGTTGTATGTCGCCACCCGCAACCGCGTGGTGTTCGGGGCCGATGACCTCGATGGCCTGCGCATCGCGCTTGGCACGTGACGGATCCCGCCCCCGCAGAGGCGCCCCGACTGATCGCGGTCACCATCGACTGCGCCGATCTCGAAGGCATGCTCACGTTCTGGTCGGAGCTTCTCGGCGGCGAGGCGCAACTCGAAGAACCGTTCGGCTTCATTCAGCCGGCCGACGGGCGAGGCGCCGCGGTCTGGCTCCAGCGGGTTCCGGAAACGCATTCGGGCAAGAACCGGCTCCATCTCGATCTCGTCTCCCAGGACCTCGCCACCGCCGAGCGCCGGGTCGAGGAACTGGGCGGATCGCTCGATGGAATCCACGAGTGGCACGGGTTCCGCTGGCGCACCTGCCGTGATCCCGAGGGCAATGTCTTCGACGTGATGCAGGGGCAGACCGCGGAATAGACCGCATGTGGCATCGGTTCAGGCTGTTGATACGATGATTGCAGCGCGCAACTTTTGGAGACTCTGATGCCTGATTCCCCGATTCTCGAGGTCGTCCAGCTCGACTTCCCCTGGGCGGGGCTCGATCCGTTCATCTTCACCGTCCACCACCTCGACCGGTACCCGGAGGGCAACGCCGACCAGGGTCCGGCCGCATCCCTGACGGGTCGCCAGATCGGCATGGACTTCTCCTACAAGGACGGCTGGTCGATGTACCACGGCGATCGAGTGCCCGGATTCCCCCAGCACCCCCACCGCGGGTTCGAGACCGTCACGGTCGTGCGCCGCGGATACGTCGATCATTCCGACTCGCTCGGCGCCACCGCCCGGTACGGCGAGGGCGACGTCCAATGGCTCACGACGGGGTCCGGCATCCAGCATTCGGAGATGTTCCCGCTGATCGACACCGACGGCCCCAACACCCTCCACCTGTTCCAGATCTGGTTGAACCTGCCGCCGCACTCGAAGATGGTCGACGCCCACTTCGGGATGCTGTGGAACGAGGAGATCCCGAAGGTGCAGAGTGGTGGAGCGACGATCGACGTGATCGCCGGTTCACTCGATGGCAACGACGCCCCGGTGCCGCCGCCGAACTCGTGGGCTTCCGACCCGTCGTCCGACATGGCGATCTGGGTCATCCGTGTCGATCCCGGTGGCTCGTGGACGCTTCCCGCCCACGCCGAAGGTCTCAACCGGATGTTGCACTGCTACTCCGGCTCGGCGATCTCCGTCGCCGGCCAGGCCGTTCGCGCCGACATCGGCCTTCGGCTCGCCTCCGACGTGCCTGCAGAGATCCACAATGCCGGATCCGAGCCCGCAGAGTTCCTGCTTCTGCAAGGGCGGCCGATCGGCGCTCCGGTCATCCAGATGGGGCCGTTCGTGATGAACACCTCCGACGAGATCCAGACGGCCCTGATGGACTACCGCCGCACTCAGTTCGGGGGGTGGCCGTGGTCCGGTCCGGCTCCGGTACACGATCGCTCCGAAGGCCGATTCGCCCTTCACGCCGATGGCAAGGTCGAGCACCGGGATCGCCCAAAGGTCACCTGAACCGGCACAGTCGTTCGTCGACTACGTCGTCGAGGACGCCGGGGCACGATCTCCAGGCCCACCGAGTACTCGACCCAGAGCTACACGCCCGCTCCGTGAGATGAGCGTCCTTCAGGGGCCGGGGTGCACACCCCGGCCCCTGTCGCTCGAGGAGTGAAGCGCTCAAGCCGGTGTGTCGAAGCGCCGAAACACACTCGATGGGTTTCACACGCGTTGTGCGACGGGGCATGTCGATCGTCCCCTCCGTGGTCTTCTTGCTTCTGTCGATGCCGGCAGTCGCCCAGGTGACCTTCGACGACGTGCCCGAGGACGCCTACTACGCCCGGGCAGTCGACTGGATGCTCGACGAGGGGTTGACCACCGGGAGTGCCGACGGCAGGTTCCGACCCGACGATGCCGTGACCAGAGGGGAGACGGCAGTCTTTCTGTGGAGGCTCGCCGGTCAGCCGGATGCTCCCGTCCACCGGTTCACCGATGTCACGGTCGGCTGGCAGGACGACGCCATCGCGTGGATGGCCGACGCAGGCATCACCCAGGGATCCACTCCCACGACCTTCGATCCCGATGGCACTGTGAGCCGGGGAGCGCTGGCCGTGTTCCTCTGGCGGCTCGCCGGCAGGCCTGACGCCCCGCCGCACGCCTTCGACGACGTCGACGACCCCGCCCTCGAGTCCGCCGTCTCATGGATTGCAGCCTCCGGAATCTCTTCGGGACTCGCTCCTGCCGAGTTCGGGCCCGGCGTCGCGGTGATCAGGGGTCAGCTCGCAGTGTTCCTCCAGCGGCTCTCCGAGACCGGACTCGTGGCCCGCGTAGAGCCGGGCCCCGAACCCGAGGCGACATCGGAGACGGTCGCTGAACCGGTCGATGTCGCCACCGCGATCGCCGTCGAACCGTCGAGCCCCCGGGTCGGAGAACGAGTCACCGTCGTCGGGAGCGGCTTCGCGCCGGGCGGAGTGATGCTGACCATCGGCGACGAGGTGGCCGACGTCTTTGCGGCGGACTCCAACGGTGGGTTCCGCGTCGAGGTGGTGATTCCGGCGGTCGAGGCAGGCAACCGGATCGTGGCCGCGGTGGCAGACGGGGCCGTCGTGGCCTCGACTGAGATCGAAGTGCGGCCGCAGGCGCCGACGTCGTACCTGCTTCCGGTCGCGTTCCTGGTTGCCGCGTTGGCTGCGGTTGGATCGTGGTGGTGGCGCCAGCGCCAGACCGAGTCCGATGCAGAACCGGATGTCGAGACGATCCCGGACGTCGAAGCCGTGCCGACCAAGACGACGGTCGCAGCCGAGACCTCCGACCTCTTCTCGGTGACTCCGGTCGCAGCCGGCACGCTCGACACGCTCGCAGTCTTCAACGGCTCGCTGTGGGCAAGCGCAACCGTGGACTTCGACGACGTCGACCATGCGATGGTGCTGACCACGCTTGATCGGGGTCGTGAATGGGCGGTGGTCGCCGATCTCGGGCCAGGTCACATCGACGCCATCTCCGTTTCCCAGCGCGATGCGATCGCCTTTGGTTCCCGGCTGGTCGTCGAGGAACTGGGTGCGATGAGGAAGGCGACGATGTGGCACTCGAACGACCTCAAGTCGTGGATGGCGATCGGTCTGCCGGGGGTCGCCTTCTCCGAGGCGTCGTTCGATGGTGTGGTCGGCGTCGGGGCGACGCTGGTCGCATACGGCCGGAACTCGTCGGGCCCTGCGCTCTGGGTCGGCTCCGAACGGGGCTGGTCGAGCCGGCCGATGCCCGGTCCGATCGACACGGTTGCGTCGACGGCGCACGGAGCCGTCCTCTTCGGGCGGAATTCCGAGCAACGGCAGGGGATCGCCCTTCTGTCCAGAGACGGCGCCGATTGGCAGCCGAACAAGCATCCTTCGACGGCGCTCTTCGGCTCCGCCACCGTGCTCTCCGTCGTGGACTTCCAAGGCGGTCTCGTTGCGGCCGGGTACGACAACCTGAGGGGAACGGCCGCCGTGTGGGTCAGTGACGACGCGATTCAGTGGCATCGCAGTCCGATGGAGTTCCCCGACGACACGGGCATCGAGCACCTGGCGGTCGCCGAAGGAGCGATCGTCGCGGTGGGCACCATTCGCTCGGCGACCGGCTCGCGGAAGACGAGCATCGGTGTCTGGACCTCTGTCGACGCAGTGGAGTGGGATCTGGCCGACGACGATGGTCTCGGCGTCGATGGTCGGGTGAACGCGGTTGCGTTCGACGGCCCGAGCGTCGTCATCGCCGGGGCCCGGACGCTCGAGGCCGAGGCGCCGCCTGCGTCTGCGGTGTGGCGCTTCTTCGGAGTCGGCCTGCCGGCCTCCGCCACCTGATTCGAGGGAAGTGAGTCCGGACCGATGGGGAAGATCCGCCCTGTTGCGTTCCGTTCCGACGTGGGATACTCGGACCACGTGGAAGGAGCGTGATGGTGGAAATCAAAGATCTGGAGATGGGACTGGGGGTCACAGATCGGATCATGGATCGTGTCCGTCAGTTGGTCGGGGTCGAGCACGTGTTCGGTGAGCCGATCGAACGCGGTGGCACCACGGTGATCCCGGTGGCGAAGATCCGGACCGGCGGTGGCGGTGGTGGTGGCGGCGGGGGAGACGACCATGCGGGGGGCACCGGTGAGGGAGGCGGTTTCGGAGTCATCGGCAAGCCGGTCGGCGTCTATGTCATCCGTGAGGGCCAGGTCGACTGGGAGCCGACGATCGATGTCAATCAGATCGTCTCGGGCGCGTTTCTCACGATGGCGACGTTCTTTCTCTTCAGCTGGCTACGTAATCGTTGAGGGGCGGTCCGGATCGGGCTCATCGACGAACCGGGTCGCAAGGAGCACTCCCGCGATCGAGCCGGCCGTGTTGGCGACCAGGTCGAGCATGTTGTTCCCGTAGTCGCCGACACTGTTCTTCTCGAAGAGCAGGCTGCCGACGTACTCGATGATTTCGACGAAGGCGCCGGCGCCTCCGGCCACCATGATCGAGACGAACACGGCGGCGCCCGTGCCGGCGATTCCCCAGCGGCGGACTGCTTCATAGGCTGCCCATCCCGCGACTCCCGTGGCGAGGGCGTGGAAGACCTTGTCGTAGCGGATGTCGCCGATCACGGCGGCGCCGTAGAGCGTTCCGTCACCCCAGAGGAGCACGCCGCCTGCCAGGTTGCCGATCGCCGCCACCGTCAGCGCCAGCAGGGTCGCGTCCGAGAATCGTGCCGTGCGGTGGATCCAACCGACGAGGGCTGCCAGCACGACGGTGATCGGGACGTAGTAGTTGACGAACGGGCTGTCCACGGCGGTGCCGTAGATCGAGAACCCGATCACCGCCAATCCCAGCACGACGATCGCCCTTCGCATGTTCACCGAAGCTAGTCGCCGAAGGCTTTCTCGCGATTCGCGTCGAATCTCGCTCGCCTGGCTCGTCTGTTAGAGCACGCGACGAAAGGGATGCAC
>JAHEDH010000122.1 GCA_024641285.1 bacterium
TCATGAAGTTCATCGCCAATCTCCTCGTTTCGGTTCACACCATTGCGGCTGCCGAGGCCCATGCGCTCGGAGCGGCCGCCGGTATGGACGCCGAGCTCGTGCAACGCGTCATCGCCGACGGCGTCGGAACATCGGCGATGTTCGAGATCCGGGGCCCGATGATGGCTGCATCCAGCTACACACCGCCATCGGGAAGGCTCGACCTCATCAAGAAGGACGCCGCGATCATCCAGGCATACGCCCGATCCGTCGGCGCGCCGACGCCGTTGTTGGACGTGGCACTCCCCATGTATCGCGCTGCTTCGGAATCCGGTTTGGGGGATCTGGACGTGGCGGCGATCCGGCAGTACCTCGATCGGTTGGTCCCATGATCGGCAGCCCATTTCGCAGGGTCGAAGACCCGAGGCTCGTCACAGGCCAGGGTCGATACGTCGATGACCTCCGGTTGGACGGCATGTTGCACGCCGCATTCGTCCGGAGCCCCGAGGCACACGCGCGCATCGTCTCGATCGACGTGTCCGAAGTCGATGACGTCGAGGGCGTCGTCGGCGTGTTCACGGCGGCAGATCTCGGGCTCGACCGACCGATGCCCATCGGCCATCCCCATCCTCTGCTCACCGATGCCCGGACAGCCCCTCCTCTGGCGTCCGACGAGGTCTGCTACGCCGGTCAGACCGTCGCAGTCGTGGTCGCTCGGGATCGTTACGCGGCGGCCGACGCGGCCGACGCGGTATGGGTCGACTACGAGTCACTCCCGGCGGTCGCCGACGTCGAGCGCGCGGCGGAGTCGGACGCGCCGGCGGTCCACGAGGGCCTCGAGTCGAACCTCATGGCCCGCATGCCGGTCCGCTGGGGGGACGTCGATCGTGCCTTCGAGGACGCCCACACGATCGTCCGATCTGTGCTGCGCCAACATCGAGGCGCCTGCCTCTCGATGGAGACGCGTGGCGTCGTCGCGGCCGAGATCGACGGGCGGCTCACCGTATGGTCCTCGACGCAGAGCATCTCGTTGCTGAGACAGCTCCTCTCTCGGTACCTCGGGCGCGAGGACATCAGGGTGATCGCTCCCGACGTCGGCGGCGGCTTCGGGCCGAAGGGGAATGTCTACCCCGAGGAGTACGTCCTGGCGGCGCTGGCCATCCGGCTCGGAGCGCCGGTCAAGTGGATCGAAGGGCGCCGCGAGCACCTCCTGACCACCAACCAGCAGCGCGATCTGGTATCCGACATCGAGGTGGCGAGCGACCAGGACGGCCGCATCCTCGGGTTGCGGGGACGTCTCCTCCACGACAACGGCGCATACGCCCCTTACGGCCTGCTGCTCCCGATGACCGGTGTCGACCTGATCCAAGGGCCGTACACGGTGGGATCGATGGACTTGACTCTTGACGTCGTGTACACCAATGCCGTCCCGACCAGCCCGATCCGAGGGGCGATGAGACCGAACGCGGCGTTCATCATCGAGCGTGCGATCGACGCCGTCGCCGATCGGCTCGGAATCGACCGCTTCGAGATGAGGCGTCGCAACTTCATCCCCCCGGATGCCTTCCCGTACGCCTTCGATGGTGACGCCCGATACGGCGGCAAGATCACCTACGACTCCGGTGACTACGAAGGTGCTCTCGATGCGGTGATCGAGCTCGCCGACCTCGAGGGTTTCGAGCGACGCCGCCGTGATTCGGCTCTCGACGGGCGTCTGCGCGGGATCGGAGTCGCCGCATATGTCGAGGACACCGGGCTCGGGCCCTTCGAACAGGTCCGCGTCGGGCTCGACGCCGAAGGCGGCGTCGAAGTGACGGTCGTGACGGGTAGCCAGGGCCAGGGACACTCGACCGTCTACGCCCAGATCTGCGCATCGGCGCTTGGCGTCGACCCGGCATCGGTGATCGTGAGGTCGGCAGACAGCGACCTGCCGGGGACGGGCAAGTCGACTGTGGCGAGCCGGACGGCCGTGACGGCTGGCTCTTCGACGCTCCTGGCGGCGGAGGCGCTGGCCGACCGGCTGCGCGCGATGGCTGCCGAGCGCTTCGAGGCGGCCGAGGCCGACATCGTCCTCGAGTCCGGTTCGGCGTCGGTTGCCGGCTCTCCCGATGTCATCGTCTCGTTCGCGGAGTTGGCGGCCGAGGCCGGAGCGGCCGGATTGACATTGAACGAACTGGGCGAACATCCGGTTCAGCGTCCGCCGTACGCCTTCGGTTGTCACATCGCCGAGGTGGTTGTGGACTCCGAGACCGGCTGGGTGGAGGTGGACAGATACTCGATCGCCCACGACTGCGGGACGGTGCTGAACCCGATGATCGTCGACGGGCAGATCGACGGTGGTGTCGTCCATGGCCTCTCCAATGCACTGCTCGAGCGGATCGTGTACGACGAGTCCGGCCAGCCTCGCACGACGACGCTCATGGACATTCGGATCCCGACCGCCGCCGATGTGCCCGATCTGGTGAAGGTCCACACCGTGACACCCGCACCGGACAACCCGCTGGGTGTGAAGGGAGCAGGCGAGGGCGGGACGATGCCGGTCGCTGCCGTCATCGCCTCAGCCGTCGACGACGCCCTCGGCGTGTCCGTCGACAGGTATCCGATGACCCCCGACGTGGTGCGGGCCATGATCGAGGCGAAGACCGCAGACGAGTGAGCCGGAGGAGGGCGCAGTGACTCAGACCACGCAGGTCAGGGACGGAATGATGATCGACATCGATGTCGAGATCCCGATGGACGACGGCGAGATCATGGTTGCCGATGTCTTCCGGCCGACCGAAGCCGGCCGCTATCCGGTGATCGTCAGTTATGGGCCGTACGCCAAGGGCCTGTCGTTCCAGGAGGGATACCCCGACCAGTGGAACCGGATGGTCGAGGCGCACCCCGACGTCGCCGAGGGGTCGACCAACCGATACCAGAACTGGGAGGTCGTGGATCCCGAGAAGTGGGTTCCACATGGATACGTGTGTGTGAGGGTGGATTCCCGTGGCACCGGGATGTCTCCGGGGTTCGTCGACCACTTCTCACCGCGTGAGACCCGGGATTTCTACGAAGTGATCGAGTGGGCAGCCGACCAGCCGTGGTCCACCGGCAAGGTCGGCGCCAACGGGATCAGCTATCTGGCGATCAACCAGTGGCATGTCGCGTCGCTGCAACCGCCGAGCCTCGCCGCGATGTGTGTGTGGGAGGGCGCCGCCGACTGGTATCGCGACATGACCCACCACGGAGGGATCCTGTCGACCTTCTGGGAGAACTGGTACGACATGCAGGTCAAGACCGTGCAGTACGGCCTGGGCAGCGCCGGTCCGAAGCATGCCATCACCGGAGCGAATGCCGCCGGCGAGGTCACCCTGACTCCCGAGGAGCTCGAGGCGAATCGCACGGTGCTCGGGGATGACATCCGCGCACATCCGACAGACGACGGCTATCACCGAGACCGGTCACCGGTGTTCGAGCACATCACGGCGCCGCTGCTGAGTGCCGGCAACTGGGGCGGGCAAGGCTTGCATCTCCGAGGAAATGTCGAGGGGTTCGTCCGTTCGGCCTCCGACGAGAAATGGCTCGAGCTCCACGGACTGGAGCATTGGACCCACTTCTACACCGACTATGGGCGCAAGCTCCAGCTCGAGTTCTTCGATCACTTCCTCAAGGGCGAGGACAACGGATGGGATCGCCGCCCGCCGGTGCTGCTCCAGATCCGCCACGTGGACGGGAGCTTCGTCGAACGAACCGAGGACGGCTGGCCCATTCCCCGGACCGACTGGACCGAACTGCATCTCCACCCCGATCTCACGCTCTCCGATCAGCCTCCGACCGAGGCGGCCGAGTTGTCGTTCGAGGCCATGGGCGACGGTCTGACGTTCCGGACTCCGCCGCTCGAGGACGAGACCGAGATCAGCGGCCCGTCGGCGCTGAAACTCTGGGTGTCGTCGAGCACGACCGACGCGGACCTGTTCGTCGTGCTGCGGGTGTTCGGTCCCGACGGCAACGAGGTCACGTTCCAAGGAGCGCTCGACCCGCACAAACCGGTGTCCCAGGGCTGGCTGCGCGCATCACATCGCGCCACCGACCCCGAGATCAGCACGTTCTACCGGCCGTATCACACCCACACCGATCCGCAGCCGCTCGAAGCCGGCGAGGTCGTGGAGGTCGATGTCGAGATCTGGCCGTCGTCTGTTGTCGTGCCGGCCGGCTACACGGTGGCACTCACCCTGCTCGGCCGCGATTACACCAACGACGTCATCGGTGATGACGCCCATGCGGAGATCTCGAGTTTCAAGAACAAGTTCAGCGGGTGCGGGCCCTTCATCCATGACGACCCACACAACCGGCCGGGTGATGTCTTCGCAGGGACCACCACGCTGCACGTCGGCCCGGATCGGCCGGCGAGGGTCGTGCTTCCGATCGTTCCTCCGGTGGTGGCATGAGCGAAACCGTCGTGATCGATACTCCGCAGAGTCCGGTCTCGGTCACGAGATCCGGGGCGGGACCCGATCTCGTGATGCTGCACTCGCTGCTGTCGGATCGAAACGTCTTCGCCCCGATCGTCGATGAGCTGTCGACCCGATGGACCGTGAACCTGGTCGATCTCCCGGGCTTCGGCTCCACGCCGCGCACGAACCCATCCATCGATGCCTATGCGGATGTGATCGGTGCGCTGTTGTCCGCCGGGGGCTATGACCCTGCTACTACTGCGGTGCTGGGCAATGGGCTCGGCGCGTTCGTGGCATTGGGTACCGCTGTGCGCCACGGGGAGAAGTTCGATCGGCTGGTGCTGGTCGGCTGTGGTGTGGGATTCGACGAGACGGCGGCTGCGGCGTTCGCCGGCATGATCGAGCGTGTCCAGCAGGGGGGTATGGATGCGGTCGTCGACGTGGCCGTCCGACGCATCTTCTCCCAGGCGTTCCTCGAGGCACATCCGGACATGCTCGCCGAACGCGCCGACGTGCTTCGTCGCACGGACCCCGGCGCGTTCGTGGATGCCTGCTCGGCGCTCATCGAGATGGACTACCGCGCAGCCGCCGCCGACATCCGGAACCCGACCTTGATCGCGGTCGGGGATCAGGACCAGGCAACGACGCCGTCCATGGCCCGGGAGTTGCATGCGGCCGTCGCCGGGTCGCGACTGGTCGAACTGCCCGGGATCGCCCACGCCCCCCAACTGCAGGACCCCGAGAGATTCCTCGCTGCAGTCGGGGGCTTCCTGTGATCACCGGCCCAATCAGCGGACCGGGGTCGTGGTTCTGTGTCTGATGTCGTGGTCCGGATCGGGGGGTATGCGCCTCCGGATTCTTCTCACTCGTCAGCCCTCGGAGTATTCGCCGAATCCGTAGGTCGGCAGACCGGTGGCCGGGTCGATGTCGAGGTTCTCGAGAACATTCTCGACCTGGGGAAGCCCGCGATCGCCCTCTTGGAGATGGTCGAGGGCGGTGACCTGGACATGTGCTATTTCTCGACCAGCTACCTGGGTCACCGAGTGCCCGAACTGAACGTCCTCGAGACCCCCTTTCTCTTCGGGGGCCTCGATGAGGCGCACTCGGCCCTCGATGGCGAGTTCGGCGCGGCGCTCACCGCTGCAACGGAGGCCTCGACGTCCTATGCCGTCCTCGGGTATTGGGACAACGGGTTCCGGCATCTGACCAACCGATTGCGTGACGTGAGGGCTCCCGGCGACCTGGCCGGCATGCGGATCCGGCTGCAGCCAAACGAGCTGCACGAGGCGATGATCGAGGCGTGGGGTGGTGTGCCCGTTCCTGTCGAGTTGAGTCGTGGGATCGAGATGATCCAGGCCGGAGAGGTCGACGCCCAGGAGAACCCGTTGGCCAACACCGTTGCGTACGGCGTGGATGGCGTCCACCGCTTTGCAACCATGACCGGACACCTGTACGGAGCGAGGGGGCTCTATGCAAACGCCGATTGGCTTGCCTCCCTGGGTGAGGCGGATCGACAGGCGATCGCCGCGGCGGTCACCGAAGCGATCGCCCATCAGCGTTCGGTCGCCAGGACCAAGGAGACCGAGTACCGGGCGCTCCTGGCAGCGCGGGGGGTTGCGTTCATCGACCTGACTCCCGACGAGCGCGGTGCGTTCGTCGAGCCGGTCGCAGGCGTGGTGGCCCGAGCGCGGTCGAAGTACGGCGCCGGGCTGTACGAACTGATCGAGAGCTGAGCTCGTTCAGACCACTCCGGCCGAACGGAGGCGCTCGATCTCGTCGGTGGACATGGACAGGTACTCGCCGAGGATCTCGTCTGTGTGCTCGCCCAGCATCGGCGGGTGTCGCCTGATCGTTGCCGGGGTTCCTTCTTGCCTGATCGGCAGACCCAGCAGCTTCATCATGCCGACCACCGGGTGCTCGATCTCTGTCACCATCTCACGGCCGCGAGTCTGGGGAGAATCGAGCGCCTCGGCAACCGTGTTGATCGGCCCCGACGGGATCCCGGCTCCGTCGAGGGCTTCGATCCACTCGGATCTCGTCTTGCGCCGAACGACGTCTTGGATCATCGCGTCGACCAACTCGCGGCGCTCGACGCGATCGCGGTTCCGGGCGAATCTGGGATCCGAGCCCCAATCCGGATGTCCCAACAACTCGGCAAGGCGGCCGAACTGTTGATCGTTGCCGACCGCAATGGCGATCTCGCCGTCAGACGCGTCGAACGTGCGGTAGGGGACGATGTTCGGATGGCCATTCCCGTATCGGGCCGGTTTCTCCCCGGAGATGAGGTGGTTGGATGCGACGTTGGCGAGCATGAGCAGCCCGGTGTCGTGCAGCGTGACCTCCGTCCGCTGCCCCTGGCCGGTCGTGTCTCTCGCCCTGAGTGCTGAGAGCACCGAGATCGTGGCCAGCATGCCGGTGCAGATGTCCACGATCGCCACTCCCAGCTTCATCGAGGCGCCGTCGGGCTCGCCAGTGATCGACATGAGCCCGGTCTCGGCCTGCAGGATGAAGTCGTATCCGGGAGCGCCCGCCTTCGGTCCGCTCGACCCGTAGCCGGAGATGGTGCAGCGAACAACGCTGGGAGCTTGGGTTTCGAACCAGGCGGAGTCGAGGCCCCAGCGCTCGAGTGTCCCGATCTTGAAGTTGTCGATGACGACATCCACCTGTTTGATGAGCTCTCGGAGGACCTCCCGCCCGGCCTCGGATGACAGGTCGAGGCCGAGGCTTCGCTTGTTGCGGTTGACGCCGAGGTAGTACGCAGACTCCGTGCCGAGGAACGGCGGCCCCCAGCTGCGGGTGTCGTCACCGCTGCCGGGACGCTCGACCTTGATGACCTCGGCTCCGAGATCACCCAGCATCATGGTGCACAACGGCCCCGCAAGAACCCGTGTCAGGTCCAATACGACGATCCCGTCCAGCGAGCCGCTCATCGGGTCCACCGGGCCATGATCTCCATCTCCCGTCTCGTGGGCGGTTCGAGCTGCTCGACCCGGTCGGCGATCGGGACACTGAACCCGAAGCCCTCCGTGGCCGATGCTGCATCATGGCCCGGTTGCAAGGCCTCGAGGCGCAGATCGCCGCCACCGAAGCCAAACACCGCTCGCGGTGTGATCAGCGCAACCGGTCCCGTTCCCCTGGTTCCCCTTGGACGGTTTCCTCCCCGGTCGAAGCCCGGAGCCGTCACGAAGTCGACATGTTCGACGAAGCGGCGCGGGTCGTGGGGCATCACGATCAGGGTGCGGCCGACGAGTGATGCGATGTCGTGGGCGCCTCCGCTCCCGACCAGCCTCACCTTCGGGGTGCGGTATCGGCCGATCACGGTGCTGTTGAGGTTCCCGAATCGATCGACCTGGGCGGCCGAGAGGATGGCGACCTCGATGCGCCCGGCCTGGAGGTCCCCGAAGACGAGGCCGCAGTCGCCCAGACACGAGGCTCCGCTCGCGACCGAGGGGCTCCCTGTCGACATCGGGAGGGTCGATGGGACGGTGCCGTACGCTCCCGACTCGTAGACGAGCGTCAGGTTGGGGGCGTGGCCGTGCTTGGCGACCAGGGCGGCGATCGACGGCGTTCCGATCCCGACGAAGCACGCCTCGCCATCGTCGAGCATCCGTGCGGCCGCAGCCGAGGTGAGCTCGATGTCGTTGGCGTGCATCAAGGGCGTCACGCGGTCGCCAACCGGTGCCGGTCGATCATGGAGAGGTAGGCGTCGCGGTCGACGTTGACCCATCGTTCGAGATGCTCTGCCACACCCTCGGGCGTCCGCGATCGACGGTCGTATTCGACGTAGTGGTCGTCGTCACGTGTGTAGGCGCCTTCGACATACGAGGGATACGCGCCCCACGGCACTTCGCAGACGGCCGCGACCCGATGTGCGGGAATCACGGTCAGGTTCGGAGAGGACTCGATCACAGACGTGTGCACGATCTCCTCGACGCTCACGATGATGCGTTTCGATGCGAGTGCGCCCACGACGGTGTCGCCGATCACTCCCCACATCTGGACATTGCCACTCTCGTCCGCACGCTGGGCATGAATGATCGCCACGTCGGGTTCGAGCGCCGGGATGGCGGCGAGCTCCTCTCCCGTGTACGGGCAGCTGACGCGAAGAAGCCCGTCGATCACTGCAGGCCCGTCACCCGCCAACAGGACCTTCGCCGGAAGATACGGCACTCCCCATGCGGCCGCTTGGAGGCGGAGCACCATCGACCAGTTCGTCCACTCCTCCCACGTGATGCTCCCATCGGCGATCGCGCGGCGGAAGGCATGGGCGATTCCCACATCGGGATTGCCGATCCAACCGAATATCACCGACGACACGCATCCCGCCGCGATCAGCTGATCGGCGAGGATGTCGGCGCCACTCCGACAGATGACGAGGTCTCGTTTGCCGGCGCGGATCAGCTCATGGCCGAGCGCGAAGGGGACGGCGTGCCCGAAGCCGCCGAGGAAGACGGTGTCGCCGTCGTGGACGTGCTCAGCTACGGAGAGAGCGAGACTTCTCCGACTGGTTCCGGTCATTGTCGAATGCGTCCTTGTACTCGTCGAGTTCGGCCTTGTTCCGCTCGCGGAACTGTTGGAAGTCGGGCTTGCGCTTCTCGAGGAAGGCGTTCATCCCCTCGAGTGACTCCTCGGTGCCCCAGATGTTCGCCAGCAGTTCCATGCCGTGCTGCCACGAGGGGTACAGGGCATCGGAGTCGAAGTTGAGCGAGACCTTGGTGGCGCGGATCGTCGCCGACGAGTATCCGACGATCTGACGGCAGACCTCTTCGGTCTTGGCACGGAGCTGGTCGGCCGGGACAGAGATGTTGGCGAGACCGATCTCGGCGGCCTCCTTTCCGGTGTATGTCTTGCAGAGGAAGATCATCTCCTTGGCACGACGCTCTCCGATGAGCTTGGCGATGTACTGGGTGGCGCCGACGGTCGGACATGCGCCGACCCTGGCACCGGTCTGTCCGAAGGTGGCGTCGTCGGCCGTGATCACCAGATCGCACCACAACATGAGCTCGTGCCCACCGCCGACGCACGGACCCTCGACCATGGCGATCACGGGGATCGGCAGGTTTCGGAGCGTCATGGCGACCTTCATCATGCGGTCGTTCCACATGTAGGAGTTCGCCTTGTTGAGCTTCATCATGGCGTGGAAGTCGCCACCTGCCGAGAAGGCGCCGCCAGATCCGGATATCACCAGGGCGGCGATGGTCGGGTCCTCGCGGGTCGAGTTGGCCGCATCGGCGATCTCGTCGAGGGTCTGTTCCCGGAAGGCGTTCTTCACCTCGGGTCGCTCGATCGTGAGCCATGCGACGTTGTCTCTGACCTCGTAACTGATCTCTCCGTACTCGTCCGTCACGTCGGCTTCCTTCCTCGTTGGCATGCGGTTCGCCGTCGATCGTGCATCGTATAGGATCAGCGAACCCGAGGCTCCCGAGACATCCAAGGATCGGCTCAATGCTCGAATCGACCTCAACGATCCTCCGCGGCCGACCGCTCGTGACGGCGGTGATCTACGTCATGTTGGGGATCCTCCCGCTGTATCTCACGAGCGCACAGGTCGTGTCGCTTTCGGATGAGCTGGGCTTCGGAACTGCTCGATTGGGGATCGCCACGGCAGTGCATTTCGGGGTGGGTGCCCTGGTGGCGCATGCGGTGGGCCGCGTCGTCGAGCGGCTGGGGGCAACCGTCGGGTTGCGACTGGGAGCAGGGGCGGCCGCGGCGGCCGGTTTGGTCGCGGCGGCCGCAGGCAGATGGTGGGTGTTGCTGTTCGTCGC
>JAHEDH010000021.1:0-1962 GCA_024641285.1 bacterium
TTCGCACGCGCGTCGGCTGCCGGAGCCGATGTCAGGATCGTGGCGTACACCACGGGCGACGCCGGGCAGATCAGGGACGCCGAAGTCGCAACGCGTACGACGCTCGGACAGGTGAGACGCAGCGAGCTCGTCGAAGCAGCCGCCCAGCTGGGCGTCACCGACGTCGTCGTGTACGACCGAGGAGACGGCACATTGTCCGGGCAGCCGAAGGGTGACCTGTTGGACCTCGCTGCGAGAAACATCGCCGAACACCGTCCGGACATCATCATCACATTCGGTCCGGACGGCGCATACGGACATCCGGACCACATCCGGATATCGGAGATCGCGACCGAAGCAGGATCGATCGCAGGGGTCCCTGTCTACCACGCCGCCTTCCCCCGACAGCGGCAACGACTCATCGACCTCCTGGTGGAGTGGCTGGCGGGCTCTGAAACGAGGCACCGAGGCACGCCCGAGTTCGCCCACGGTTTGATGCTGTTCGCCGACGGATCCTCGATGCTCGGCTTCGCGTCCGACTGCATGGACATCGGGTTCTTTCCACCGGGGACCTTCATCGTCGAGCAAGGCGAGCCTGCGGACAAGCTGTACCTGATCCTCTCGGGGACCGTCGATGTCGTGAAGGAGGCGTCCGACGGGACGATGACCCACCTCGACCGGGCATCGGCAGGATCATTCTTCGGAGAGATCGGCCTTGCGCGCAACGCTCCGAGGAACGCTCACGTCATCGCCGGGACGAGCACGACCTGTTTCGTACTGTCACCTGGTGCTCCCAGCATGGCTGCGGGCCGCGGGACCGGTTCGGAGGTGGTCGCCACCCTCGAGCCATCCCTGTCTACGGAGACTGCCGAATTCGAGCTCGACTTGTCCGACTACGCCGCCGCGAAGATGCGGGCCTTGGCCTGTCATCGCTCCCAGTACGCCCTCACCGCCGACATGTTCCCCGGGTCGATCGTCGAGGTGCTGTTCGGCGTTGAGCGCTTCAACCGCGGCTGGATATCGTCGCCGTAGATTCGCGGGCAACCAGTGCAGGAGGGAACTTCAGGCTTTCGGGAATGTGGCGTGCAGCTTCGAGCAGCATGACCGCGTAGTCGGCTGCCATCCTGCCCAGCTCGTAGCTCGGATGCCTGATCGTGGTCAGCGAAGGCTGCGAGAACGCCGCAAATGGCGTGTCGTCGTACCCCATGATGTGGATCTCGTCCGGACAGGCGACGCCGGCCATTCGCAATGCCTTCAACACCCCGAGCGCCAAGAGGTCGTTGTGAGCGAAGACTGCGCTGGGGATCTCGGGCTCCTCTGCCAGGAGCAACTCCATGACACGAGCCCCCTCGTCGATGGTCGGCCGCTGGGGAACCTCCGGTGCTTCGACCACGACGGCCCCGGCATGCCGCACTGCCGTGACGAAGCCCCTGGCCCTGTCGATGAACGGGGACGCGTCATCGGGACCCCGCAGCTGACCGATGCGTCGATGGCCCAGCGCGAGCAGGTGCTCGGCAGCGATCCTCCCGCCCTCGACGTCGTCGAAGACCACATGAGGCAGGTGTGACCCTGCTGGGCTCCTGACGGCCAGCACCACCGGAATGCGGTCTGCGACGATGTTGAGCAGAGGTACGTGGTCGTCGCGCGCCGCAGTGGTGATGAGCGCATCGACGCGGCGGCTCATCAGGTGATCGACGACCCGTCATGCGGCCGAAACCGGGGATTTTTCTGTCCGAAGCGAAGAAACCGACCGTAGACGTGGCCGCCGACCTCCCAGCTTGTGGTTCAGCCGGCGGTGGTCACCAGCGGAACAGCACCCGGGCGATCGCCTTCCAGTACCGGATACCGCGACGCGGCTGCCAGGCTCCGAGGAGTCTGGTGGTGGCGATCGGCAGTCGGGCCGAAGTGATGCTCTTGGAATAGCAGAACGTCGTGCGGATCCCGTCCTCCCCGAAGTTCGACCCGTAGCCGGAGTCGCCGATG
>JAHEDH010000021.1:1972-34652 GCA_024641285.1 bacterium
CATGAAGCCGCGACTTTCGAGGTTGTTCTCGATACCCCGGAGGATGGGCGCGATGGACGGATTTCCGAGGTCGGCGACCACGACGCCGAGTGTCGCCGTCTTGCCCTCTCTGAGCCCCTTCGCAACGACATCGGGCCGGTACCCGAGCTCCTCTGCGATCTGCCGGATGTGATTGACCGTCTGGGCATTGACGCGATGGGCGTTGGATGCATCGAGCGCTCTCGACGCGGTCGAGACATGGACGCCAGCCCGCTCGGCGACGTCGCGCAGCGTCACCTTCCGCATTCAACGCACTCTCGGTCTGATTGCCACACAGTCCCTGTCTCGATGCGCTCGGCAGACGTCGGATTCTATTGCGTCTGGCGTTCGATGCTCAGTCGTCGGACAGGCCGGCGTCGGAATCCTGTTCACCTGTGGACGCCCTCGGCGTCAGGCTCGGGGGGAACTTGAGGGGTGTGGGCTCGAACTCCGGATTGTCGAGCAGCATCACTGCGTAGTCGGCCGCGATCCGGCCGATTTCGTAGCTCGGGTGTCGGACGGAGGTGAGCGACGGCTTCGAGAATGCCGCCATCGGCGTGTCGTCGTAACCGACCGCGTGGAAGTCGCCCGGACAGTCGAGACCGGCATCTCTGAGCGCACCGATCGCGCCGAACGCCATCAGATCGTTGTGCGCGAACACCGCAGTCGGCAACTCCTCGTCACTCTCGATCATCATCCGCATGATCCTGGCGCCTTCAGCAATGGTGGGGCGTCGAGCCGTGTCCTTCGCCTCGACCACTACCCCCCCACCGAGACGAATGGCGGAGGTGAACCCCTGGGACCGATCCACGAAGTGGGTCACGTCGGTCGGCCCAGGAAGCTGTCCGATTCGTCTGTGTCCCAACGACAGGAGGTGTTCCCCCACCATCCGACCACCCTCGACATCGTCGAACACGACATGGGGCAGCCTCGTCCTGGCGGGACAGCGAACGGCAAGGACGACCGGCACGCGATCGGCGGCCGCCTCGAGGATCGGCACATGATCATCGCGCGCCGCGGTGACGATCAGGGCATCGACGCGGCGGCTCATCAAGTGCTCGATCACACGACTGAGCCGCTGATCGTCGTCTTGGGTCTCGGTGATGATCGCCATCAGCCCGCGACTCTCCAGGTTGTTCTCGATCCCGCGGAGGATCGGAGCCCAACCCGGATTGCCGAGGTCGGGGACGACCACGCCGAAGGTGGCGGTACTCCCTTTCCGGTATCCCCGGGCGATCACGTCGGGGCGGTAGCCCATCTCGTCTGCGATCCGTCGGATCTCGTTGACGGTCTGAGCGTTCACCCGGTACGCGGACGAGGGATCCAACGCCCGCGACACGGTCGAGACGTGGACGCCGGCCCGGTCAGCGATGTCCTTCAACGTCACCTTCTGCACTGCAGCGGACGCCTCCCCTCCATGGGTCGTCGAGCGCTAGTGGAGAACCATTCCGCCGTCGATCTGCAGCAGCTGGCCCGTCATGTAGTCGCTCTCGGGGCTGGCCAGGAACGAGGCCGTACCCACGATGTCGTCGGGATAGGAGTAGCGCTTCATGAGGATCATGTTCTCGGCGATACTGTCCATCGACTCGCCTTGCTTTTCGAACATCCCCATTTCGACGAGGTCACGGTCAAGCTGCTCCCACATCTCTGTCCTGACCACGCCCGGGGCGTAACCGTTGACGGTGATGTTGTGCTCGACGAGCGCCTTGGCACCGCCCTTGATCAGTGCGAGGACGGCGTGCTGGCTCATTCCGTAGACAACGACATCGATGAAGGTGTCGCGGGAGAGGATCGAACCGACGTTGATGATCTTGTAGGGGTAGTCCTGCTTGCCCTGCTTCACCATCTGGCGGGCGGTGGCCTGCATGACGTTGAGCTTGCCCCAAGCGTTGACGGTCATGATCTTGTCGTAGTTGTCCTTCGTGACGTCCAGGAACCACATCGGCTTGTTGATGCCGGCGTTGTTGAGGAGCACATTGATGCTGCCGAACTCCGCAACGGTGTGGGCCACGGCGTTCGCGGCGTCCTCTTGATTCGTGACATCCAGCGAGACGTGCGTTGCGACCCCACCTGCGTCTCGGATCTCCTGGGCGACCTGGGCGACTCCTTCGACGTTGATGTCCCCCAGGCAGACCTTGGCGCCCTGGGCTGCGTAATGCTTGCCAACCGCTGCGCCCATTCCCTGCGCGGCTCCGGTGATCAAGACATGCTTGCCGGCCAATCGTGTCGTGTCCATCGTTGTGACATTCCCTTCTGGTTGGTTTCGGCTGGTGTGCTTCTGCTGTGTGGGGAGGCCCGGGCGGGATACACCCACCCGGGCCTCTGTTCATCGATTCAGTTGCGCCGGCCTACCACTCGGGGGCAACGGACGCGTCTTCCGCATTGTCTGCCGTCACCTTGACCGACGGCATGAACTTGACGATGCGCTCGCTCGGGCTCTCGGTCAGCACCTCGTATGCCGTGGTGATGGCGTTCCCACCGTCCCACGAGGACGATTGGAACACGGTTCCATCGAGCTCACCTGACTTCACCAGCGGGTTGCCGAGGAACGTGTTGCCGATCGACGTGATGATGAGCGACGCAGGATCGATGTCACGGGCCTTCAGCGCGTCGATCACGCCGGCGACCATCGTGTCGTCTGCCGCGTAGACGCCGCCGATGTTCTCGGCGCCGACTGCGGTGATCATCTCGGAGGCCGCGATCTGCGACTCGTCCTTGTTCCAGTTGCCCGGCTGTCTCGCAAGGATCGTGACGTTCGGGCACTGGTCGTTGATCGTGTCCTCGAACCCGGCCTCACGGTCGATGGCCGTCGAGTTACCGGTCAGACCGTTCACCATGATGATCCCCACGTCTTCACCGCCAGCGAGGTCACAGAAAATCTCAGCGGACGCAACACCCTGTCCATAGGTGTCGGGGCCGGAGTAGGCCGCGGTGAGGTCCTTGTCCTCGGGGTTCACGTCCGAGTTGGTCACGGTGACCGGGATCCCGGCGTCGGCAGCGGCTTCCAGGCAGGGTCGGACCGTGTCGCCGACTGCCGGCCACAGGATGATCAGGTCGGGGTTGGCGGCCACTGCCACCTCGCACTCGCTCGCCTGCTTGTCGGCGTCGTACTGCGAGTTGGTGATGGTCAGGTTGATGCCGAGACGATCGGCCTCCTCCTGCATGGGAGGCAGGTAGGTGCTGCCGTACGGCTGGTCGTTGCCCTGTGGGAGCAGTGCGAACACTTCATAGGTGTCTCCGCCGGCGTCAGCCGTCGTCTCGTCTGTGCTCCCTGCAGCCGTGGTGTCGGATGTGTCGTCGCCGCCGCAGGCTGCGAGGACGATCGCCAACACCGCGAAGATGCTGATCCATCTCGTGTATCTCGATCTCATCGAATTTTCTCCCTTTCCTTCATCGCCCACCGGACTTCGACGGGCGCTGGGCCTCAACCCACCGGGTGAGACCCTGAACGGCCCTGGAAGAGCGAACGAGCGCTTCCAACCACCGTCCGAAGACTGTTGGGATCGGTGATCACTGCGAGCAACAGGACCAGGCCGATCACGATGTTCTGGACATCCACCTGGACGCCGGTGAGCGTCAAAGCGACCTGCAGGATTCCGAGGGAAGTAGCACCGAGCAGCGTTCCGAAGATCGATCCGCGGCCTCCGGTGAGCAGAACGCCGCCGATGATGGCTGCGGCGAAGCTGGCCAGAAGCACCGTCGACCCGGCTGTCGGGTCTGCCGCCGTGCGCTCGAGCGTGTTGATCACCCCGGCGAGCGCCGCAACGAATCCGGAGATCATGAAACCGGTGAAGATGCGGCGTCTCACGGGGATTCCGGCGTCGTAGGCGGCTTCCCGGTTGCCTCCCACCGCATAGAACTCCCGTCCTGCCCGCACGCGCGTGACGAAGACCTGGAGTGCGATGAACGCCACGATGAAGATCACCATCCTCGGAGTCAGCGGACCGAGGAACGGCTTGCCGAAGGCGATCCCCGCGTCCCTCGACGCGAGACGGACGGGCTCTTCGTTCGAGATGACGAACGCCGCCCCTCGGAGGAAGAACAGCATGCCCAGCGACGCTATGAACGAGTTGATCCCGACCACGACGACGAAGAAGGCGTTCACCACCCCGATGATCAGTCCCACGGCAAGCGCGGCCACGACTCCGAGTGCGAGGTTGTCGATGCTGGCCATCACGACACCGCACACGGCGAGCGTGCTGGCCACGCTCAGGTCCAACTCGCCCATGAGGATCACTGCGGTGAGGCCGAGTGCCACCAGCCCGATCAGGGCGACACGGCCGAGCGTCACCTCCCAAGCGGTGAAGGCGGTTGGCTCGGTGATCCAGGTCGCGATCGCTACGAGGATCAGCAGGGCGAGTGCGCGACCCTCGGTACGTCGGGCGATCGTCACACGGATCCGCGAGACGAGACCGCCCTGTTCCTGTCCGAGTTGGATGCCCTGGGCCTGGCTCATGTCCCACTCGCCTTTCTCGCCAGCGAGTCGATCGAGACGGCGGCGACGATCAGGGCGCCGATCGCCATCTGCTGGACCCCGAACCCGAGACCTGAGAGGACCATGATGTTGGTGAGGACACTGACGAAGACGACGCCGAGCAGCGTGCGCAGGACGCTGCCTCTGCCGCCGAAGACGCTCGTGCCTCCGACGATGATGGCCGCGAGCGCTCTGAAGTCGAAGCCGGTCGACATCGACGAGACTGCTGTGTTCGAGAACGCTCCGAGCACGAACCCGCCGATCATGGCGGCGATGGAAGTAATCGTGAAGGCCCCGATGACGACCCAGGCCGTGTTCACGCCGGCGAGCCGGGTGGCATCGCGGTTCGAGCCATACGAACGAACGAGGAACCCGAAGTTCGTTCGCGTCAGCACGAAGGACAGGATCAGCGTCATCAAGATGAGGACGATCATCGAAAGCGGGAAGGGGCCGATCTTGGCGAGCCCGAACGATCTGATCGCACCGTCCTGCGGACCGAAGTAGATGCTTCCTCCCGAGAACCAGCGAAGAATCCCGAGTCCGATGAAGGTCGTCGAAAGGGTCACGATCACGGCGTTCGCCTTGAAGACGCCGACGGCCACGCCGTTCACCAGGCCATACAGCAAGGCGATCACGAAGGCCAGCGCCATCGCTGCCGGGATGTTCGACTCGTTGCTCACGGCGATAAGCACGACCGCTGCGGTCGCGACCTGCGCCACGACGGAGAGATCCAGATAGTTGGCGCTGATGACCACGAAGGTCATACCGACCGCCACGATCCCGATCGGCGCAGCGCGGTTGAAGACGTCGGTGATGTTGTCGAGCGAGGCGAATCCGTCGATGAAGATGGCAGCGACCACCACCAGGACCGTCGTGAAGACGAAGATGCCGCGTGACGACATCCACACGAGGAGGTTGAACGGCTGCTTCTCGATGGCAGGTTCTCCGACCACGGCCTCGGCGACACTCTGGGCCTCGTTCGTCATAGCCCACGCACCTGGGACTCGCCGGATGCCAGGGACATCACGGATTTCTCGTCTGCCTCGTCCCGGGACAGCGTCCCGGCGATGCGGCCGTCACGAACGACGTGGATCACGTCGGCGAGATCCAACAACTCCGGCAGATCGGAGCTGACGACCAGGACGGCTGTGCCGCCCTCGGCGAGATCACGTACGAGCCGGTGAATCTCGACCTTCGCACCGACATCGACTCCTCGAGTCGGCTCGTCGAGGATGATGACGTCGGGCTTCCGACCCAGCCACTTCGCCAGGACCACCTTCTGCTGGTTCCCGCCGCTGAAGTCCCCGGCTTCGCGTTGGATCTCGGGTGGGCGCAAGCCGACGGCATCTGCGAGTTCCTTCGCGAACGTGCCGATCTTGCCTCTCATCAGCACGCTGTAGCGGGACAACTGGCTTCGATTGGGAAGGGCGATGTTGTCGGAAACAGTCATCGTGAGCGCCAACCCGTCGGTGCGCCGCTCCTCCGGGACGTAGGCGAACCCGTGCGAGATGGCAGATCGGTAGCTGTTGACCCGGCGCATCGTTCCGTCGGTGTTGATGGTCACCGTTCCCGCCGACTTGATGTCGGCGCCGACGATCGCCCGGACCAATTCGGTTCGACCTGCGCCAACGAGGCCACCGAGCCCGACGATTTCTCCCGCGCGGACATCGAGATCGATCCCGTTGACACCAGGAGCCTTGATACCGCGGGCCTGGAGGACGACGTCGCCGGCGGCCACCTTCGTCCTGCTGGTCTCGAGCTCCTGTTTCAGCTCCCGGCCGACCATCTTGTCGACGATCTCGTTCGGCTTGATGTCCGAGATCGAGACGGTGTCGACCAGATGGCCATCTCTCAGCACCGAGACCCGATTGCATATCCGGAAGATCTCGGGGATCCGGTGGGAGATGTAGATGATCGCAAGTCCCTGCCCGGCGAGGCGCTCGAGCATGTCGAGGAGGTAGTCCGTCTCCGCCGGAGTGAGGGTGGCCGTCGGCTCATCGAGGATGAGGACTCGAGGCTTGCGGGCGATCGCCCTGGCGATCTCGACGAACTGGCGTAACGCGACCGAAAGGCGCACGATCGGCTCGTCGAGGTCGACCTGGACGCGAATCTCCTCGAGGGCGTCCGAGGCGATCTTCTTCATCTCGCGCTTCTTGATGAAACCCGCCTGGACCGGTGTCGTGCCGAGGACGATGTTCTCGGCGACCGTCAACTCCGGGACGAGGCTCAGCTCTTGGTGGACGAGAGAGATGCCGGCTTCGAGGGCGGCACGGGTGCTACCTGCTTCGAGCTCTCGCCCATCCACGACCACAGATCCGTGGTCGGGAGTGAGGATGCCGGCGAGCACGCGCATCAACGTCGACTTGCCTGCGCCGTTTTCCCCGACGAGGCCATAGATCTCACCTGGAGCGACCTCGATGCTGACGTCGTCGACTGCGGTGGCTCCCCCGAAGCGTTTGACGACATTTCGAGCCTCGATGATCGCCCGACCGCCTGCGTCCTGGCGGGTCGTCTCGGTTGTTGGGTTCTCACTCATGCGGCCGTCTCGGCACTTCGTCTGCAACTGTCAAACGATTGCAATTAAATCCAAACGTTTGGCTTCTCTTGCGCATCCTTGCCGACCGTTTGCCGTCATGCGGCCGAAACCGGGGATTTTTCTGTCCGAATGGAAGAAACCGACCGTAGAGGTGGCCGCCGGCCTCCTTGCAAGTTGTGGTTCAGACGGCGGTGGTCACCAGCGGAACAGCACCTGGGCGATCGCCTTCCAGTACCGGATACCGCGACGCGGCTGCCAGGCTCCGAGGAGTCTGGTGGTGGCGATCGGCAGTCGGGCAGAAGTGATGCTCTTGGGATAGCAGAACGTCGTGCGGATCCCGTCCTCCCCGAAGTTCGACCCGTAGCCGGAGTCGCCGATGCCGCCGAACGAGACGGTTGGGACGATGAAGTTCACTGCGACGTCGTTCACCGCCACGGTCCCCGACGTCATCTGCGAGGCAAACCTCGCTCCCCGCTTCTTGTCCTTGGTCCACACCGACCCGTGGAGACCGAAGCGAGTGTCGTTCGCCATGGCGAGCGCCTCGGCTTCGTCTCGCACGCGAACCACCGGCAGGATCGGCCCGAAGGTCTCGTCCTGGACGATCGTCATGGAGTGATCAACGTCGACCATCAGCGTGGGCTCGTAATAGAGGCCGGTGGCCGTCTCTGCGCGCCGTCCGCCCCGCAGCACCCTCGCCCCCTTCGACACCGCGTCGCTCACGTGGCTCTCGATGATCTCGAGTTGCGGCGAGTGGATGATGGCTCCGATCTCACGCTTGTCGCCGGTTCCGGCGGCAACCAGGCCGAAGAGCCCCTCGAGCTTCGTCATGAACTCGTCATAGACGGCGTCGACCACATAGAGGCGCTCGACCGCGGTGCATGCCTGGCCGCCGTTGAGCATCCCACCCCACAGGGCCGCCCGGGCAGCTTGATCGATGTCGGCGTCCTCGAGCACGACCATGGCATCGTTGCCGCCGAGCTCGAGCACAACAGGGATGAGCCGTTCCGCGGCGTGGGCCGCCACGATCTTGCCGACGCCGGTCGAGCCGGTGAACGACAGGACATCCACCGGCGCCTCGATCAACGCCGACCCGACGTCACCGCCACCCTGGATCACCTGAACCAGGTCTTCGGGGAGATCGGCTTTGCGCGCGAGTTCGGCGAAGAGAGCGCCGGTCAGCGGGGTGATCTCCGACGGCTTGATGACGACCGAGCATCCTGCAGCGAGCGCCGTCGCCGCCGGGATCATCGCCAGAAAGAACGGGTAGTTGTTAGGGCTGATGATCCCTGCCACCCCGCGGGGGTGGTACTCGGTCCAGCCCTTGGTGCTCAGGTAGGGCCAAGAACCCCCTCGGCGGGGCCGGAGGATCTTCTCGGCGTTGCGCAGATAGAAGTCGAGCACAGCCAGTCCTGTCAGGACATCGGTCCCATAGGCGACCTCGACGGGCTTGCCGGTCTCCGAGGCGATGACCTCGGCGATGTACTCACCCTCTTCGAGCACGGCCTTCTTGAAACGCTTCAGGTGGGCGCGCCGTTCGCGGTGACTCAGCCCGCTCCACTGGGTGAATGCCTTACGCGAGCGCTCGACCACGCCTGCCACATCGGACACGGGAGTGATGTCGACCATGCCGGCGACGAGGCCCGTCGTCGGATCGTAGGAGACGAGTTGTTCGGTCACGGGACCATCCGCTGTGCCATCACCGCGATGTTATCGACCCAACGCCTGGCCCACGGTCTGATCTTGCTGCGCGTTCCCGTCATCGGGGCGGCGGATCGTCACGTCCTGTGTGGGCGAAGCCACGGCGATCCCCGCCTCCTCCAGACGAGCCAGCACGGCCCGCGTCAGCTCATCCTTCACCCACCGCGCGGTACGCACCGGCACGACGAAGCGCGCCGCGAGCTCGAGATAGTTGTCCGTCGCCCGGACGAACACCCGAGGCTCCACCTCGGTTCGAGCGAGTGGATAGCGGCCGATCATCGCTGCGACCGCGGCCTCGGCCTCCTCGGAGGCTGACACACGCATCGCCTCCTCGGTCATGATCCGCTCGGCGAGGCGCCAATCGTCGCGATAGGCGATTGGGATGGTGATCTCTTCCCAGATGAATTCGAAGGAGGCGCTGTAGTTGAAGGCAGGCTCGACGAAGGTCGCCTTGTTCGAGATCGCCACGATCCTCCCCGTGTACTGCCGTCCCCGAACCCACGTGTCCTCTCCAACGCTCGATCCGATCTCCATCACCTTCGTCCGCAGCGGGGTGATGTCGATCACATCGCCGCGAACGCCACCGAGTTGGACCCGGTCGCCGACCTTGAAGATCGAGCCGGAGACGATGTTGAACCAGCCTGCCAATGCGCCGATCACCTCTTGCATGGCGAAGGCCACTCCGGCGGTGATGAGCCCGAGGACGAGTCCCAGTTGCCCGGCGAAGGGCCGCCAGAGGATCCCGAGGCCGATCACTGCCAGTAGTGCGACCACGTAGTGGGCACTCTTTCGCACGTAATACCGCCGATACCGATCATCGACGCGCCGTGAGGCGAGCCGCCCGACCAGTGAGCCGATCGCGACCGCGGTGAAGGCGATGACCACCGTTGTGACCAGCTTGCCCACCGCCGAGTCGTTGTCGACGACCAGATCCCAGACCCATTGCATGCGAACAATGTCATGCCACCGGGTCTCGTGTGCGAGAGCCGAACGGCACTTGTGGGCGGACCCCGCCGGACAGATGCTCTCGCGGTGGATTCAGCGCTTCTCAGCTCGCGAGACGGGCGGACACGCTCACCCTGGATGGGCATCGCGGCGGCGACCGCCGTCTGGGTGGCCGCGTACGCGCTCAACGAGCGCTTCTGGACATGGCTGCTGGCGGAGATCCTCGGCCTCGACCTGGAGACACGCCTCGGCTCGGCGCTGCTGTTCTTCACCTATGACACCACGAAGATCGTCCTGCTGTTGTCAGGGATCATCTTCCTCATCACCTTGCTCCGGACCTTCCTGAGCGTCGAACGCACCCGCGCCCTTCTGGGTGGCCGCCGCGAGGGGGTCGGGAATGTGGTCGCGGCAGGGCTCGGAGTGGCGACGCCCTTCTGTTCATGCTCCGCCGTGCCTGGCTTCATCGGCTTCGTCGCGGCAGGAGTGCCGCTCGGTGTGACGATGAGCTTCCTCATCGCGAGTCCGATGGTCAACGAGGTGGCCGTCGTGCTCCTCTACGGATTGTTCGGGTTCCGGGTGGCCGCCCTCTATGTGGGTGCCGGTCTGGCGATCGCCGTCATGGCGGGTTGGATCATCGGCCGGCTCCGGCTCGAGAACTGGGTCGAGCCCTTCGTGTTCGAGACGAAGCTCCGCGGACAGGCGCTCGATCCTTCACTCGGGCTGACGTTTCAGGATCGTCTCGCCGTGGCGCGTGAGGAGGTGCGCAACATCCTCTGGAAGATCTGGCCGTACCTGCTGGTCGGAATCGGTGTCGGCGCCGCCATCCACGGATGGGTTCCAGAGGACTTCTTCGTCGAGTACGCCGGCCCCGACAATCCACTCGCGGTACCGGTGGCCGTGCTCCTCGGCATCCCGCTCTATTCGAACGCCGCAGGGATCCTTCCGCTCGTCGAGGCGCTCTGGGACAAGGGGCTCGCGATCGGGACGGTGCTGGCCTTCATGATGTCGGTCGTGGCGCTGTCGCTGCCCGAGATGATCCTGCTGCGCCGAGTGCTCAAGCCGCGACTCCTGGGGACCTTCGTCGCAATCGTCGGTCTGGGGATCCTGGCGGTTGGCTTCGTGTTCAACATGGTCGTCTAGAACGGAGGATGGAGATGCAGATCAAAGTGCTCGGATCAGGGTGTGCCAACTGCACCAGGCTCGAATCGCGCACGATCGAGGCGCTCGAGGCTCTCGGCATGAGCCCAACGGTCGAAAAGGTGACGGATTTCGGGGCCATCGCCTCCTACGGGGTGATGTCGACCCCTGCGCTCGTCGTCGACGACGTGGTGGTCGTCACCGGGCGCGTGCCGTCCGTCGACGAGCTCCGAACCCTGCTCAGGGTGAGCGTCTGACCCGTCGGCGCCTGCGCAGCGGGCGCCCGCCACGATCGAAGTCGATCACCCGCCGAACCGGGCGGGTGATCGACTTCGCTTTGCGTCAGACCCCAACTCGCTTCTTGGCCGTGCCCGGCACGCCCTTGTCCCCGGCTCTCGAGGAGTCGGCAAGCGAGCCCTTGCTGGCGAAGAAGGCGAATCCCGCGGCAGCCACGGCGATCAGTCCTGCGGCGAAGAGCGTCCAGATGATCGGTGAGAACGCCACGGGCTTGATCGTGTCGTAGTTCCCGAGATTGCCATCGAAGTTCGCGACCATTGCTTCGAAGCGCCCCAGCGCATCGGGCATCGTCGCAAGCGCCTGGGCCGTCGACGGGAAGTTCTCGACGAGGAAGCCGTTGAGTTGCTCGCCGCTCATCCCGAGCTGCGAAGCCAGGGCGGGCAGCATCTCGGTCTGCATCTGCGATCCCATCGCTGCGATCGTTCCGACTGCGCCTTGTGCGTTTGTGACGAGATCCGCCGTGTAGATCGGCTGCAGGTTCTCGTTCAGTTGGTCGGCGTCAGCAGCCTTGGGGATCAAGGAGAGCGCCAGCGTCGCAATGACGATGGCCACCCCGAGACCGCCGGTCAGAGCCCATCCCAGCCAACCCGGCTTGTACATGACGACACCGGCGAGAAGGACCAACACACCCGTGATGAGCAAGCCCCAAGGCACCGTGGTCGCCGGAAGGCCTGCAGTCGGGATCGCGTCTGCCGATTCGAAGAGCGACCGCTGCGAATCCAAGGAGTCGACCAGACCGCTGAACGTCGGAACGATCGTGGGGAGCGCCTGGAATCCGTTGGCCACGGCCGGGAAGGACTCCCCTACGAACCCGGAGAACTGCTCGGGCGTCATGCCGAGTTGCTGAGACATCGCGGGGACGATGGCGGTTCCGAACTCGGAGCCCGCGCCGTCGAGCATGGCGAGGTCGGCTCTGGCGGTGGCAATCGACTCCTCGGCCAGCATCGGCCGGAAGTCGTCGATCATGTCCTCGAATGCGGGGCCGACCTCGAACAGGTTGTTGGCGAACGTGGTGATGAGGAGGGCAATACCAACGACCATCGTCACGATTGCACTGATGCGACGCATTGGTGAGGCGGTTGCTCGGGCCTCGAAGATTGAACTCATGTGCTGGACCTCCCTCGAGATGTCGTGCGCGGTGTGGCGCGCACATCGGCCCATGATGTCCAGCCACGAACGACCCGTGCCAGAGGACAATGACCCGGCGTCGACCTGGTCGGCACGGCCGCCTCTGCCGACCAGATCAGCGCACGATGGCTCGCTACCCCACATCCCATCGGGGGCGACGCAGCTCGGGGTCGACGACCCGGATGTTCTTGTCGCGCAAGCCTCCGATGCGATCCATTTCGGACTCGCTGAGTTGGAAGTCGAACAGATCGAGGTCCTCTTCGATCTCGCCGAACTCGAGCGCCCGCGGGACCACCGCGACTCCCGGCTGCTGGACCAGCCAGCGAAGCGCCACCTGCGCCGACGTCCTGCCGTGGATCGCGGCGATCTCGCCGATCACCGGGTCGTCGAGCACCCGACCTCTCGCGAGCGGCGCATAGCAGGTGACCGTCAGACCATGGCGAGCACAGGCGGCGAGCACCTTGTCCTGTCGGAGATACGCGTGATACTCGATCTGGTTCGTGAACAACGGCTCGGGGCAGACGGCCACCGCCTCGTCGACCAATGCGACCGTGAAGTTCGACACGCCGATGTTCCGGGCGAGCCCGTCACGCTTCGCCTTGGCGAGCGCTCCGAGCGTTTCGGCCAGCGGCACTTGCGGTTGCGGCCAGTGGATCAGCAGCAGATCGACGTAGTCGAGGCCGAGCGTCGTGAGGCTCGTGTCGAGCGAGCGGGCGAAGTCATCGGCCTGGGCGTTCTCCTCGGTCACCTTCGTGGTGACCCACAGTTCGTCGCGAGCAACACCGGAGGACCGGATGCCTTCACCGACCCACTGCTCGGAGCCGTATTTGCGTGCCGTGTCTATGTGGCGGTACCCGGATTCGATCGCATGGACGATCAGCTCGACCGCACGGTCTGGCTCTGGGAAGAGCATCGTCCCGTATCCGACGACGGGCATCGAGGCTCCACCTGATGTGATGGTTGGTGCCGGTTGCATCGTTTCCTTTCTGAGCCCCCGAGCTCACGCCTGCA
The DNA here is from genome assembly GCA_024641285.1 of bacterium. Classification (GTDB taxonomy): domain Bacteria; phylum Actinomycetota; class Acidimicrobiia; order Spongiisociales; family ZC4RG35; genus JAHEDH01. Next base: position 15,217 of record JAHEDH010000021.1, read on the forward strand.
TCGACGGTTGTGAAGACGCGAGAACCCTAGGGCACCCGGGCGATTCGGAAGCGTCGGAAGAGTCCGGGTTGTCGCTCAGATGTCGGTATCGCCGGGTGTGATCAGCCCGCTCTCGTAGGCGAACGCCACGGCCTGGGCGCGATCGCGCACCTCGAGCTTGGTGAACAGGTGGTTGATGTGAGACTTCACGGTGGCCGCACCGATGAACAGGCGTTCACATATCTCGTCGTTGCTGTGCCCGAGGGCGATCTCGACGAGCACTTCCCGCTCCCGATCGGTCAGTTCCTCGAGACGATTCGAGGTCTTGGTGTCGACCGCCAGGCGGTTGGCGAATCGCCCGATGAGCCGGCTCGTGATAGTGGGTGACAGCATGGCGCCGCCATCGAACACGGTCCGCACTGCCGTCGCCAACTCATGACGCGGGGTGTCCTTCAACATGAATCCGCTGGCGCCGGAGCGGAGGGCTTCGTATACGTACTCGTCGGGATCGAACGTCGTGAGGATGATCACCCGAGCCGACGCTCCAGGATCTTCGACGATCCGCACCGTCGCCTCCAAGCCGTCCATTTCGGGCATGCGGATGTCCATGAGCACCACATCCGGGCGGGTCTCACCTATGACGTCGATCGCTTGCAGGCCCGTGCCTGCCTGTCCGACCACCTCGATGTCGGACTCACTGTCCAACATCATCGAGATACCGTCCCGAACGAGGACTTCGTCGTCGACGACCACCACTCGAATCGTCACAACGTCGGCCCTGTCAGCGGAAGGACGGCTCGAACCCGGAAGCCGCCTTCCTCGGCAGGTCCAGCCTCGAGCCGACCACCGAGCAGTTGGGCGCGCTCTCGCATTCCGGCGAGTCCCCGGCCGCTCCCTTCGGTCCACGAAGATCGGCCGACACCGTCGTCGACGACCTCGATGCGAAGTTCATCGTGTTCGACCCCGAGGCGGACCGTCACTCGGGCACCTGGGCCGGCGTGCCGGAGCGCGTTCGTGAGGGACTCCTGAACGATGCGGAACGCCGAGAGGTCGACCCTGGTCGGGAGGTCCTCCGGGATGCCTTCGACGGCAAGTGACACGGCGAGCCCGGCGTTCTCCATCTGATGGGCGAGTTTGGGAAGATCCGTCAAGGAAGCGGCCGGCGTGCGAGGCTGGTCACCGGATCGAGGCCCGAGCACATCGAGGAGATGCCGCAGCTCGTCGAGCGCAGCCCGCCCGGCGTCCTCCACGGCGGTCATCGCCCGCGCCGCCCGCTCCCGATCGCTGTGCATGATGGCCTGTGCCGCACCGGCCTGGATGGTCATGAGGCTGACCCGGTGCGCCACCACGTCGTGGAGTTCGCGGGCGATGCTCCTGCGTTCCTCATCGAGTGCTTGGCGAATCTCGGCTTGTCGCTCTCGTTCCAGCGAGGCCGTCCGATCCTCCAACAACCGGAGGTAGGTGTGGCGGGCGGTGACCCTTCGACCGATGTACCAGGGCAGGACGGGCACGACCGTGGCGGCCAGCGCCAGGTCGGCCATGGAATCTCCGTCGTAGATCCCAGTTGCAACGAACACCGCGGTGGCCGCGGCCAGAGCGATCGCCGATGTCCGGACCTCGTCGAGGTAGCGGCCGACCCCGTACATCGCCACGAGGATCGCCAACGACGGCGCCCCGGCATACCCGAGAAGATGCCAGGCGACGTATGCGCCCACGACGACGAACAACACGACGAGGGGCCGCTGCCGGCGTCGCAGAAGCGCTCCGCTGCCAACGAACAGCACGACCCACGCCGGTATCGGGAGCGCAAACGCGCCCACCTCCGCCGTGGCTACCGCCTGGTCACGACCAGCAGCGAAGACTTCGACGACCAACACGACCACGGCCAGAAGACCATCCCAAACGAACGGTCCCTGCAACGAGCGACGAGTTGACACGCCGCCGATCCTATGCGGAGCACGGCCGACCTGCAGACCGCCAAGAGAGTTCCGGAAAACACAAAGTCGCCCATGGGTATAGGCGACTCTGAAGGCTCCGGGGGTGAGACTTGAACTCACAACCTGCGGATTAACAGTCCGATGCTCTGCCGATTGAGCTACCCCGGAATGGAGCGCGTCGGAAAACACATTCCCGACGGTGAGATGATATTACCCCTGTCGGCCGGAACCGTCGAACGCGTAAGATGCGACCATCGTGAAATTCAAATCGGGCCTCACCATCGGAATCGCACTCGGGTACGTCCTCGGAGCACGTGCTGGGCGTGAACGCTACGAGCAGATCAAACGAGGCGTCGCCGCAACCCGTCGCCACCCGGCCGTCGCCCAACTCGGCGCACAGGCCACTGGGCTGACCGATCTGATGCGATCCGGTGTAGCCGGCGGACTCGAAGTCGGCTCCCGAAGCCTGCGGGAAACGGTCGAACCCGCGCCACCGAATCCCTTGCAGGTGAACGCGCAACGGAGTTGATCCGGCGCGCCTGAAGGTTTGCGTACAGGTCCGACGTGATGCGCCACGGGCGGGGCAAGCCTCGCCCTACCCATTCGATCGACCCCTCCTTGCAGAACGCGGGCCGAGTGTCCCTCCGTGGACAGATCTGTTGCGGAGGCAACCGGCGTAGGGGCGGCCGCCTGCGGCGCCCGCAACGCGGGGGCCAAACGACTCTCGAGAACAGGGCTCTCGCTACGACTCGAGGAAGCCTTCGAGGCGGCGGGAGTTCTGGGGGTGCCGAAGCTTCGCCAAGGCCTTCGTCTCGAGCTGACGGATGCGCTCCCTGGTCACACCGAACCGCTCCCCCACCTCCTCGAGGGTGCTGACCTTTCCGTTCTCGAGCCCGAAACGCATGATGAGCACCTCGCGTTCCCGATCGTTCAGCCCCTCCAGGGCGTTGCTGAGATAGTCCTGCAGGAGCCGGAAGGTGGCGGCCTCGACGGGCACCTCGACGTCGGTGTCCTCCACGAAATCACCGATCGTCGCGTTGTCCTCTTCCCCGACCGGCATCTCCAGCGACACCGGGGACTGCGCGATCTTCGAGAGTTCCTCCACGCGATCGGGGTCGATCTCGAGATCCAATGCGATCTCGTCGATCGTCGGCTCTCGTCCCAGGGACTGGGACAGGTCACGACGGGTGCGGACCAGCTTGTTGATCATCTCGACGACGTGGATCGGCACCCGGATCGTCCTCGCCTGGTCTGCGATCGCCCGGGTGATCGCTTGGCGGATCCACCACGAGGCGTATGTGGAGAACTTGAAGCCCCGGCGGTAGTCGAAGCGGTCGACGGCGCGCATGAGCCCGAGGTTGCCCTCCTGGATGAGGTCCAACAGCGCCATCCCGCGCCCGATGTAGTTCCTGGCGATCGAGACGACGAGACGCAGGTTGGCCTCGACCAGGCGGGAGTGGGCGGCGTGGCCCTTGCGGACCTGGCGTTGCAGCAGCGTCTTGTCCTCGATGCTGAGCCCTTCGCCCTCCGCGGTGAGACGCTCCTCGGCCCGCACGCCGGCTTCGAGCTGCATCGCCAGCTCGACCTCCTGCTGGGTCGTCAGCAGCTTGTATCGGCCGATCTCGTTGAGCCACATCTTCACCGGATCCGAGACGGTGACCGACTCGTCCTGGAGGATGTCGTCGAAAACGTCGTCGAGATCCTCCTCGATGCGGATCTTCCTGGTGCGCAGCAGCTCGAACACGCGCTCGAACTCGCCCGGTTCCGCCTCGGCATCGACCAGGTCCTGCTGGACCTCGTGAACGGTGAGGAACCCGCGCTGAAGCCCGCGTTTGACGAGCTGTTCGATCACCTCGTCCACCGTGGGCGTCTCCCCGGTGTCAGTCACGGTGCTCCCACTTCCTTCGTTCATCCTGCAACGCTAACAACTCGCCGAACAGCGGAGAAGAGGTCTGCTCGATGGCGGGCAGCTCGTCGATCCTCCGCCTGACGTCGGAGATGCGGTTTTCGATGTCGATCACCTTGAGACGGGCATAGAGATCGGTGACCGCGCCAACCGGTGTCTTCATCATTGCGAGGGACATGATGAGCTCTGCCACGTCGCCCTCGGCGTCCGGTAGGTCGACGGGGGTACCCGGGTTCACATCGACCAACTGAGGGGCGATCAACTCGAACGCTGCTGCGACGGTGTGATCGTCGAACTCGATCGACGCGAGGTCGATCTGCGTCGCCGAATGACCGTCGGCCAGCACTGCTCTCAGCAGCTCGCGCTCGACTCTGGTCTTGAGCGTCCCCTGAGGCCGCTGGCGTCGCACGGGACCAGAAGCGACTCTGCCAGAGCGGCGACGCTTGCCCACCGAGTCGAACACGGCCCCGATGTCGATCCGGAGGCGGTCCGCGACGAATCGGGCGTACTCGGTGAATGCGAGCTCGTCGTCGACTCGCTTGAGGATGGGGCCGAGCCGCTTCAGGGTCCGAGCCCGTGCCTCGGGCTCGGAGATGTCCACGCCCTCGATCTCCTTCTCGATCCTGAACTGGACCAACGGGACCGCGGTGTCGATCGCCTTCTCGAGGAGATCTAGCTCGCCGTTGGCGACCATGTCGGCGGGGTCGCGTCCCGCCGGCATCTTCGCCACCCGGAGATCGAGGTCGAGCCGGACCGGCACCTCCAGCTCGTCCCCCCGCAGGGCGGCGCGACCGCCGGCGGCATCCGAGTCGAAGGCCATGACGATTGTGTCGGTGAACCGTCGGAGCAACTCGAAGTGGTCGTCACCCAGCGCCGTGCCGTTGGTGGCAACCGCGATCGGCAGGCCGTTGCGGTGGAGGGCGATCACGTCGGTGTACCCCTCGACGATCACAGCAGTCCCCCGCTTTTGGATCTCACGCCGCGCCTTGTCGATGCCGTACATCGTCTCGGACTTCTTGTAGATCGGGGTCTCGGGGGTGTTGAGGTACTTCGGCGTCCCGTCACCCAGCACCCTCCCGCCGAATCCGATCGGAGAGCCCTGGAGATCGAACGTCGGGAACATCACGCGGTCACGGAACAGGTCGTAGAGGCCCCCCTTCTGACCCCGGCGCGCCAGGCCGGCGTCGACCATGACCTTGTCGGAGATCCCTCGTGCCCGGAGCTCCCGGACGAGATGGTCCCAACGGTCACCGTGGGGGGCATATCCCAGTTTGAACTCGGCGACGGTCTCGGCGTCGTAGCCGCGGCTCCGGAGGTAGGCGCGGGCGTGGCCGGCGTCCGGGGACTTCATCAGGGTCTGGTGGTAGAAGTCGACTGCGGCGGCGGTTGCCTCGGTGAGTGCCCGTTTCTGGCCCTGGCGCTTCTCCGCACCCGGGTCGCGGGTGAGTGTGATCCCGGCCATGCCGGCAAGACGTTCCATCGCCTCGGGGAACGTCAGTCCCTCGCTCTCCTGGACGAACGTGAAAATGTCTCCCTTCTGGTGGCATCCGTGGCAGTAGTAGAGGCCGCGTGCGACATCGAGCGACATCGATGGCGTCTTCTCCTGGTGGAAGGGACAGACCGCCATGTGATTGCGACCCGTCTTCTTGACCGTTGTCACCGCGGACACGAGATCAACGATGCTCACCGCTTTCCGGATCCGATCACGGTCGTCGTCCATCTGGCAATGGTACGTGGCATCCGATTACACCGGGGCGGACGCGTCCGAGGGGGCGGCCGTCGCCGCCCCCTCGTCCACACCACCGGATCGTCGGCTACGCCAGTGAGGCGGCCAGCGTGATCTCGGCGGAACCCCCCGCGAAGAGCTTCGAGACCGGACACGTGTCCTTGGCCTTGGCGGCGAACTCGAGGAGCGTTGCCTCGTCGATTCCGGGCACGGTGGCACTCGTGGTCAGGTGGATCTTGGTGATCGCCCATCCGGCCTCGAGCTTGTCGAGTTGGACATCGGCCGATGTCTCGATTCGATCGGGCGTGTGCCCGCCGCGAGTCAACAGGGCGGAGAGTTGCATCGAGAAGCAGCCCGCGTGGGCGGCGCCGAGGAGCTCTTCGGGCGTGGATCCTTCACCACCTTCGAATCGGGACGGCACCGAATACGGGCCTTCGTAGTTCGCCATCGTCATGGTTCCGGAACCCTCGCCTATGGAACCGTTCCAGACCGCTGATGCTGTGCTCGTGGGCATGTCAGATCACTCCTGTGTGCTCAGAATGCGGTCATTCGACCGCGGGACCCCAACATACCCCGATGCGGGGATCACACGGATTCGTGGATCACACGGATTCGGCAACAAACACCAACTCGAGTGGGACCTCTTCCGACACGTTGGCGACGGTCGGGACACTCGGGATGACCAGTTCGAAGGGTCCCCGTTCGATAACCGTGGTCGCCGTCCCCGAGATCGACGTGTCCGACATGAGCGTGGCGGCCACGTCGAAGGTGACGGGCCGCGTCACGTCGCGAATTGTCAAGTCACCGGTCACGGTGAAGCTCAGCTCGTCGCCGACGGCGGCGGACCCTTCGAGCCCGTCGATCGAGGTGGGCGCGAACGAGATGAACTCGAAGGCCTCGGTGTCCAGGATCGGTCCCCGGATCGCCCGATTGCGAAGACTCGCGTCGGTCTCGAACGCCCTGGCATTGATGAGGATCTCACCGATCTGGCTGTTCGACAGGTCGGCCTGGTCGATCTGGATCTGACCGAGCACGAGGTTGCTGGTGCCGACGACGGTCGTCGGGGTCCCGCGCAGCTCCTCGTCGATGCGAAATGTTGCGACGCTCTGGTCGGTCAACTCGAACGTGGTCGGCGCCAAGGAAGTCGAATCAGGCGCCGCAGTGGTATCGGCGGCCCCAGCCGGTGCGGTCGTGTCGATCGGAGGTGCAGTCACCTCGGTCGTCGGCTCGGCATCGCCCTGGGTGAAGAACCAGGCAGCACCACCGAGGACGACCACGGCGGCGACCCCGAGCACTGCGACAATGTTGCGTTTCATCCGTTCGTCCCCTCTTCGGTTCCCGCCATTCAAGGGCCGGACGCGAGCTACCGGAACATCGTCGAGCGGTAGCCTGCGGCGATGACCGTGACCGACTGGCTCCTCGACGGAGACCCCGCCATTCGATGGCAGGTGTTGTCCGACCTCCAGAACGCTTCGTCCGAAGAAGTGAAAGCCGAACGGTCACGGGTGGAGCTCGAGGGCTGGGGTGCCCGCCTCCTCGAGCTCGAAGACGCCGATGGGTTGTGGGACGGCGGCGCCTGCTTTCCCGCCTCCTACCGTGGCGGAGAGCCAGGACAGCCGTGGACCGCCACGATGCACACGCTCCAGACCCTCCAGCTGTGCGGGCTCGACCCGGCGTCGGCGTCCGCTGCCAGGATGATCTCCCTCGTCGCAGAGAACGGGCGCTGGGAGCACGATGGGCAGCGCTATTTCGACGGAGAGGTCGAGCCGTGCATCAACGGACGGACGATCGAGACCGGGGTGCACTTCGGGATCGATGTCTCCCCGATCGTCGAGCGCCTCCTCGAGGAGCGGCTCGACGACGGCGGGTGGAACTGTGAAGTCGAGAATGGTTCGGTGCGCTCGTCGTTCGACACGACGATCAACGTGCTCGACGGGCTCGCCGAGTTCGAGCGGGCGGCCGGAGGGTCTACGGCCGTGCGCGAGGCGATCCGCGGCGGTGAGGAGTATCTACTGGAGCGCGGTCTGTTTCGCAGGAAGCGCACCGGCGAGGTGGTCGACGCGGTGTATCTCGACTTCGCCTTCCCCTACTACTGGCACTACGACGTCTTGCGTGCATTGGACTATTTCCGCAGCTCCGCAGCCGGCCGCGATCCGCGAATGACCGAGGCCGTGGACCTCGTGCGAGAGAAGCAGCAGCCTGATGGGAGGTGGCTACTCGACCGGATTCACCCTGGGCGTGTGCATTTCGATCTCGAGGAGGTCGGACAGCCGAGCCGTTGGAACACGCTGCGGGCCCTGAGGGTCCTCGACTGGTGGGACCGGCCGTGATCCGGCGGACTCAGCCGAGCTTTTCGGCCAGGTAGGCAGCGAGCTTCGAAGTGGATACCCGATCCTGGGCCATCGTGTCACGGTCCCGGACGGTCACGGCGTCGTCGTCGAGCGAGTCGAAGTCGAACGTGACACAGTAGGGAGTCCCGATCTCGTCCTGCCGGCGATACCGGCGGCCGATCGATTGCGTCACGTCGAACTCGAGCATGTACGTCGATCGGAGCTCGTCGGCGAGTCTGGTTGCAGGCTCGATCAGCTCCGGTTTCTTCGAGAGCGGCAAGACTGCCAACTGATAGGGGGCGAGCCGCTTGTCTATCTTCAGCACGGCCCGAGTCTCGCCGTCGACTTCTTCCTCGTGATACGCATCGATGAGAAATGCGAACGTCGTTCTCGTCGCGCCCGCTGCCGGCTCGATGACATGCGGGAAGAAGCGCTCGTTCGTCTCCTGGTCGAAGTACTGCAGGTCCTGGCCCGAGAACTCCTGATGCTGGCGGAGGTCGAAGTCGGTGCGGTTGGCGATCCCCTCCAATTCGTCCCAGCCCCACGGGAAGCGGTATTCGACATCGACGGTGCCGGCCGAGTAGTGGCTGAGCTCGTCGTCGTCGTGGGGGCGGATCCGGAGGTTTTCGGGATCCATGCCCAAATCGAGATACCAGTTGTGTCGCAGCTCGACCCAGGTCTCGAACCACTCCCCCGACGTCGCCGGTTCGCAGAAGAACTCCATCTCCATCTGCTCGAACTCGCGGGTGCGGAACACGAACTGGCCCGGCGTGATCTCGTTGCGGAACGACTTGCCGATCTGTGCGATCCCGAACGGCAGCTTCATACGGTTCGTCCGACGGATGTTCTCGTAGTTGATGAAGATGCCCTGTGCGGTCTCGGGACGGAGATAGACGAGGTTCTCGGATGTCTCGACCGGGCCCATGTGGGTGCGGAACATGAGGTTGAACTGCTTCGGCTCGCCGAACGTCCCTCGCTGACCGCAGTTGGGGCAGAGGTCGGGATCGTCGAGCTTGTCCTGACGCTGGCGGCTGTTGCAGTTCGAGCATTCGACGAGTGGATCGGTGAATACCTCTTCATGGCCGGACGCCCGCCAGACCTCACGCGCCTGGATGATCGCCGAGTCGATCCCGACGACGTCGGAGCGCTGCTGGACCATCGACTTCCACCACTGCTCCTTGACGTTGCGAAGCAGATTCACCCCGAGCGGGCCGTAGTCGTAGGCGGAGCGGAGCCCGCCGTAGATCTCCGAGCTGGGGAAGACGAAGCCGCGACGCTTCGAGAGGTTGACGATGGTGTCGAACGATGCAGTCAAGGGAAGATCCGGTGGAGGGGAAGTGAGATTGTACCGGAAGCCGATTCGGCATCCGCCATCCGCTGCGGATGGCGGATATCGGACAGCGGATCGCGTACCATCGGTTGGATGTTGCGCCACGACCGGGGCATCGTCCTCCGCTCCTACCCCTTCGGTGAAGCCGATCGGATCGTGGTGCTCATCAGCCCTCACAACGGCAAACTCCGCACTGTCGCCAAGGGTGTGCGAAAAACCAAGAGCCGGATCGGCGGCCGGCTCGAGTCCTTCGCCGAGGTCGACCTCGTGCTCTACGAAGGACGCAACCTCGACATCGTCAATCAGGTGTCGACTCGGAACACCCACGCCGGCATGCGGTCGGAGCTCGATCGCGTGACCGCTGCCTCCACCATGGCCGAAGGGGTCGATGCCGTCGCCCAGGAGGACGAGCCGTCCGTGGCACTCTTCGAGCTGCTGTCCGCCGGCCTCACCACCCTCGACAACGGGCCGGCGCATCCTGATCTCGTGACGGCCTTCCTGCTGCAACTCGCCGCAGTCATCGGTCTCGCCCCATCGCTCGAGGTCTGCGCCGGATGCGGTCGCGACGCAGGTCTCGACCGGTTCAGCTTCAGCGCCGGTGGCGTCGTCTGCGAGAGCTGCCGGCCGGAAAGTGCCGTCCGGTTGCGTCCCGGTCTGACCGGGTATCTCGCACGTCTCGCAGAATCCGACTTCGACGTCCTTCCCGACTCCGACCCCTCGTTCTCTGGCGAGGCGATGGGGGTCGTGCGGCGGTTCATGGAGTACCACCTCGAACGCCGGTTCTCGAGCCTCGCCATCCTCGGATCGTGAGAGAGCTCGACCTGTCAGGGCTTGACCCCGACGCCGTCCCGAACCACGTCGGACTGATCCTCGACGGCAACGGTCGCTGGGCCAACCAACGCGGGCTGCACCGCACCGAAGGCCACAGGGCCGGCGAGGAATCGCTGTTCGACTGCATTCGAGGCGCCATCGACATGGGTGTCGGATGGCTCACGGCGTTCACGTTCTCCACGGAGAACTGGAGTCGCGACCCCGAGGAGGTCGCGTTCTTGATGTGGTTCAACGAGGACCTGTTGGTGCGGCGCCGTGACGTGCTGCACGAATGGAACGTGCGGATCTTCTTCGCCGGTGACCTCGCCGATGAGCGGGTTCCGGAGCGAAATCGAATCCGCATGCGGGAGAGCGAGGAATTGACGAAGGACAACACCGGCATGTCGATGGTCTTCGCATTCAACTACGGCTCGCGCTGGGAGCTCACCGAGGCGACCAGGAAGATCGCCCGACGGGTGGCGTCCGGGGACCTCGACCCCGAGGAGATCACCGAGTTCACCATCGCAGAGAACCTCGCAGTGCCGGAGATGCCGGATCTCGATCTGCTGATCAGGTCCTCGGGCGAGCACCGGCTGTCGAACTTCCTCCTCTGGCAGGCCGCATACGCCGAGTTCGCCTTTCCCGGCATCCTCTGGCCCGACTTCGACAAGCAACGCCTGCTCGAGGCGATCCTGGAGTATCAGCGTCGCGACCGGAGATTCGGCGGTGCGGTCGACCGGTCGGATGCGGAAGATGACAGATGACAGAATCGAAGCGAAGTTCGTCTGACATGGAACCGCTCGCTGAACGCCGGCGCCGGGACTTCCTCGTGAGGCACGAAGGATGGGTGATCGATGGAGAAACACTCACCAAGACCTTCAACCATGATTCGTTCGCAGCCGCCATCGGGTTCGTCGCGGCGGTCGGTGTGATCGCCGAGAAGGCGTTTCATCATCCCGACATCGACATCCGCTACTCGGACGTGACGATCTCACTCACCACCCACGATGCCGGGGGCCTGACGTCCAACGACACCGATCTCGCAGCGGCGATCGAGGCGCTCCGCTAGGACCTGAGATGTTGGGCGATTGCGCCCATGCCCCGGTTCGCCTCCGTCCAGGTGCGGCCGAGGATCGCTCCCCCGTCGACCACCAGATCTACGCCATTGACGAACTTCGACTCATCCGATGCCAGATACACCGCGGCGTCCGCGATGTCGGTCGGCTCACCCACCGCACCGGCGGACGAGGCCATCTGTTCGAGGCGCTCGATCCGCGATTCGGCCTCTTCGACCGAGAGTCCCATCGACCGACCGAAGATCGGTGTGGCGATGAAGCCCGGCGAGATGGCGTTGGTCCTGACGCCCTTCTCGATCGTCTCGGTTGCGACCGACCTGGTGAGATGCGCCACCGCAGCCTTGCATGCCGAGTAGATGTGCGGCCCGTAGCCGGTGCGGTGCCCGGCGACGCTGGCGTTGTTGATGATCGAACCGCTCCCCTGCTCGTACATGATCGGGGTCACGTACTTCATTCCGAGATAGACCGACCGGAACAACAACGCGACCGTGGCGTCGAAGTCGGCCGGATCGATGTTGCGGATACTCCCGCCGACACCCGGCGCGCCCGCATTGTTGAACATCGAATCGATCCGCCCGTGCTTGTCGTTGGTGAAGCGGACCGCCGCCTCGATGTCTGCCTCCACCGTCACGTCGGATCGGACGAACGTGGCGGCATCGCCGAGCCGACCCACGATCTCGGCGCCCTTGTCCTCCTGCCGCCCGGTGAAGACCACCACGGCCCCTTCCTCGACGAAGCGTTCGACGGTTCGTCTCCCGATGCCGCTGGTCCCACCGGTGATCAGCGCAACGTGTTGATCGAGACGGCCCATGAGCTCTCCTGGAGGTAGACGTGGAATTCGAGACGGGGGCGAGGCTACCGAGAGGTGCGTTGCCACGACGACCGGTGCGGGTACATTGAGGACCTGCCACACTCGGGGGACCGCGTGACGAATGCCATCTCACATCGCGCCGCCAGACTCGCCGACCTCGTCCTCGACGATCGGCTCGACCTGGCCGCCATCGAGATCTCCCGGTTCGCCCGCCCCGACCTCGAGGACGACCTGATCCTCGCCCGACTCGACGCGCTGGCCGCCGAGGTCGCCGGCGACACCCACCTCGCGCTCCGTCGGATCATCGGGATCAGGCACGGCATCGGGGGGAACGTCGACGACTACGACAACCCGGACAACTCCTATCTCGATCGCGTGCTCGAGACCCGCCGAGGCATCCCGATATCGCTGTCGATCCTCTGGATGGAGGTGGGAAGGAGAGCGGGGCTCGAAATGCAGGGGGTCGGCCTTCCCGGGCACTTCGTCGTCTACGCCGCCGGCCAGCTCGTCGATCCCTTCCACTACGGCGAGGCGATCGGATTCGACGAAGCCGCCGCACTCATCGCCAACGCCATCGGCGGAGATCCCCGGCTCGACCGTCGCTGGCTCGAACCGGTCGGCACTGCCGAGATCATCCGCAGGGTCCTGAGAAACCTGGAGAACGCCTACGCACCCGAGGCTCCCCAGTCGGAGTGGATCTCGGCGTGTCAGGCGGCGTTGCGCGCCTGACCGCTCACGAGAAGCCGAGACGGTCGAGAAGGGACGGGCTCTGTTGCCAGTCGCGTTGAACCGTGACACGCAGATCGAGATGCACCTTGTTGCCGAGCAGGCTCTCGAGCTCGTGGCGGGCCTCGGTCCCGGCATCCCGCAGCAGCGTTCCACCCTTGCCGATGACGATGCCTTTCTGAGACGATCGCTCCACGATCACCCGGGCCGAGACGGTGACCAGGTCGTCGGTGGCGTCGATGTCGTCGACCACAACCGCCAACGAATGCGGCAGCTCGTCCCTGAGCCGTTCGAGGAACTTCTCCCGAACGATCTCGGCGATCAGGATCTCCTCGGGCTGATCGGACTTGACGTCGGCGGGGAAGTACAACGGGCCCTCGGGAAGCCGGGCCACGAGCTCGTCGACGAGCGGCTCGAGATTGGTGCCTCTGAGGGCGCTCACCGGCACGTACGCATCGAAGTCCCAGCCGCTTGCTTTCACGAGTTGCTCGAGCACGTCGTCACCCCCGGCTTTGTCGACCTTGTTGACGACGAGAACGACCTTTGCTCCAGACTCCTTGAGACGCTCGCCGATCAGGCGATCGCCGGGACCGATCGGCTGTGTGGCGTCGACCATGAACGCAACCGCGTCGGAGTCGGCGAGCGTTCCGTAGACGAGGGTGTTCAGTCGGTTGCCCAACTCGGTGCGCGGTTTGTGGAGTCCGGGTGTGTCCACGAGGACGATCTGGTAGGACGGCTCACCGTTCTCGTATCCGGTGACTGCGCCGCGGATGACGTTCCTCGTGGTCTGCGGCCGTGTCGAGGTGATCGAGACCTTCTGCCCGACGAGCGCGTTGACCAACGTCGACTTGCCCACGTTCGGCCGCCCGACCACCGCGACGAACCCCGACTTCAACTCGCTTCCTCGGCGCCGACGAGGCGCTGGACGGTGATCTCGGAGATCCTTCGGCCCTGCACCCGCTCGACGGTGAGAATGAGGTCCCCCAACTCGAACTTCTCCTTCTCGACAGGAACTCTGCCCGCCAGACCCAGGACGAGGCCTCCGACCGTGTCCCACTCTTCTTCCGGCAACTCGACATCGACCGCCTCGGAGAGGTCGGACACCGACAGCCGGCCGTCCACCCGCCAACGATCCGAAGAAGTCTGTTCGAGCAGCAGCTCGTCCTCGTCGTATTCGTCGACGATCTCGCCAACGAGCTCCTCCAGGAGATCCTCGATGGTCACGAGCCCCGCGGTGCCACCGTATTCGTCGACGACTACGGCCATGTGCGACTTCGACGCCTGCATGTCCCTGAGGAGGTCCGAGACCCGCTTGGTCTCTGGCACGAAGTCGATCGTCCGCATCACGTTGCGCGCCTTGGCCGGCCGGTCGCTGCCGGCGAGTCGCGGAAGGAGGTCCTTGACGATGATCATCCCGACGACGTCGTCGAGCGAATCCCCCACCACCGGGATGCGACTGAACCCGAACTCGGCGATGATCCGCAGGAGCTCGGTGAGAGAAGCGTCTGCCTGCACGCTGGTCATGTCGGTGCGCGGGACCATCACCTCCCGCACGATCGTCTCGGAGAACTCGAGCACCGAGGTGATCAACTCGATCTCCTCCTGGTCTTCGGCGTCGCCGTCACCCACCTCGTAGGAGATGCCTCCATCGTCATCGGACATGATCTCCGCGGCGTGCGATCCGACAGTGATGAACAGGCTCAGCAGAAGGGCGAAGCGATAGGCGAGACGCCGCGGGCTCCGGCGGCCGATCGCTCTCGGCAACAGATCGCCGAAGATCACCAGGACGAGCCCGAGAACGACCAGCGCCACCAGCAGCATCGGACCTTCGAGGGACGTTCCCAACGCCCAGGCGGCGGGCAGGGCGGCACCGACCAGCAGGATCGAATGGACGATGTTGATGCTCGGCACGATGACCTGGCGTTCCTCCAGCAGCTCTGCAACCCGCCGAGCTCCGGGCACGTGCTCGGCGGCGTCGTGGAGCGCGTCGGCCCTCGGCGTCCTGACGAGCGACGCGGCCCCGGACCTTGCGAATCCGGCGATGAGGAGGAGGAAGGCGGCGATGATCAGGGCGGGGATCATCTTCTCTCCCACCCGTGGCGTTCGAGAATCCTGGCTTCGATCGCTTCCATGACATCGGCGCTGGCGTCGTCGGTGTGGTCGTAGCCGATCAGATGGAGCACGCCGTGCACCGCCATCAACGCCAACTCGGACTCGGCATCGAAGCCGTTGCGGGCGGCGCGCTCGAACACGATGTCCGGGGAGATGAAGACATCACCGAGCATCAGGGGTGGACCGTCGTCGGCGATGCCGGGGATCGAGCCCGGCGAGAGCTGCTCGACGGGAAACGAGAGCACGTCGGTGGGCTCTGCCCGCCCGAAAGCCTCGGAGTTGCGGTCGGTCATGACTCCGATGTCGACGGTGTGCACCGTCACCTCGGTGCGGTCGGGCAATCCCTGATCGGCAAGTACGTCGCGCACCAGGGCGTCGAGCTTTCCCGAGATGCGCGTCGGATGATCGTCGAGGATGGTCACTTCGTGACCACTGGTACTTCGGGGGTTCGTTCTCAAGAGCCTGGGAAGTTCGGGTACGGGATGCGCTGATGGTAGTGGCCGACGAGTGCCTCGATGAAGGCTCCCTTGACTTGCGTCAACTCCCCGAGCGTGAGATCACACGCTCCGAGCTGCCCATCGGAGACCTTCTCGTCGACGATTCGGTTCACGACCTTCTCGATTCCCTCCGGTGTCGGTTCCTCGTCACCAAACACGGCCCGACATGCGCCCTCGACGGAGTCGGCCATCATCACGATGGCCATCTCCCGGCTCTTCGGCTTGTGGCCGGCGTGGCGGTAGTCGTTGACGTCCACGTTCTCGTCGCCGTACTGCTGTCTGGCCTTCTCGTAGAAGAACCGCATGATGGCATCGCCGTGGTGGGCGAGGATCCCCTCCGACACCTCGGACGGGATCTTGTGTTTCTCCGCCAGGGCGATGCCGTCGATGACGTGGCTCCGGATGATCTGCGCCGACTGCTCGGGCGGGAGCTCGTCATGGGGGTTCACCGAACCGAACTGGTTCTCGATGAAGTACATGGGGTTCTCCGTCTTGCCGAGGTCGTGGTAATACGCCGCGGCCCGCGCCAGCAGGTTGTTGGCGCCGATCGCCCTGGCTGCGGCGTCGGCCAGGGTTCCCACCATGAGCGAGTGGTTGAACGTGCCGAAGGCCTTCTCCTGGAGGATCTGCAGCGCCTCGTGGTTGCGATCGGTCAGCTCGAGCAGACGCAGCGTCGTCGTGATGTCGAAGGCTGATTCGAAGAAGGGCATGATCGACAGGGCGACCAGTGAGGCGACGAGTCCCGTCCCGAACGCCCAGGCCATCGGGATGCCGACGTTGGTCCACGCATCGGCGAACGTGTCGAGGGTGGACTGCGCCGGGAAGAACATCCAGGCGACCGTGCCACCGATCAGACCGGACGCGAACGCCGACGTGACCACCGAGTTCCGGAAGGCTCGCCGACTCGAGACGCGCGACACGAACCCGATCGGCGCCAGTGTCGCCAACAGGGCGTACACGGTGACGCCGGTGTCTCGAGTGCCGATGGCGGCGAGCACCCCGAGCGCGAGGGCCATGATCGTGCCCATGCGGTTGTCGAACAGCACGGCGGCGAGATAGCCGAAGGCGACGGCCGGGAGGATGAACCACGAGGTCTGCTCCTCGAACTCGGACGCCAACCGGACTGAAGCGGCACCGAGCACGATCAGCAGGCCGAGCAACGCAACCATCCGGGGAGCGTGCCAGAACTGGCTACGGAACCGCGAGAGGTAGTAGGCGAGGATCCCGATGAGAACCATGAGCATCAGCGCGGCCGACGGCGCACGAACGGGAAGGGCATTTCCGGGCCCGACCTGGGAGATGGCGTCGATGGCGAACTGCGTGAGCGGATCGCCTTCTTCGACGATCACCTGGCCGACGCTGAACCGCTCCTCGAAGAGGGCCGGATCGACCTCGGCCCTGGCTGCCTGGCGGGCTTCGGACGTGAGCTGCTCGTCGGTTTCGGTGTTGACCACGAGGAATGAGGCAACGAGATCCGCAACGGCCTGCCGGGCCGGCTCGTCGATGACGCCGTCGACGAATACCAGGGGCGGGCTCTGGTAGATCTCGGCCTGCACCGTCGCCAGTTCGTCCGGGTTGTTGATGCGCTGACCGAACTGGATGCCGATCGAACCGAGTGTCTCTTCCAGCAGTTGGGGCAGCACCGATTGGATGCCCAGGAGCCGCCGCTTGACGTCGTTGGTGGCGATCCTCACGAGCGTGCCGGCCGTGTCCGGCTGCAACGTCGGGTACGCCGACACGAGTGACTGGGTCTGCTGTTCCATCGTGCGGAACCGAGGACCGATTCCGATCGCCTGGGCTTCGCATTCTTGCCCCGCGGCGCATTCGATCACCTGGACGGGTGCGGCCGTCGTGATCGTCACGTTGTCGGGAATGCCCGAATCCGTGGGATCCAGCCCGACCTCCCACAAGCCGGGGGGAACCTCGAAGCTGAAAGCGCCGGCGGAGTCGGTGTTCGACCTGACGACGGTGCCGTCGGCCTCGGACACCGCCACCCACGTCAGCCCTTCGAACGGGCGATCACCCAGCGGGCTCCCGTCAGGCTCGGTGAAGATGCCATCGGCATCGGTGTCGAGGTACACGAAACCGACGATGCGAACCAGTTCTGCCGGGATCGGCTCGGTGGTCGAGGTCGGCGCCGTGGTGTCCGTCCCGTCGGTGGACGACGTCGTGGTGGCTTCCGTCGTCGAGGTGGTCGTGGTCCCCAGCTGGGGATCGACGTCCGCACTCGGCACCGGAACCAGTTGCTCTTCGATGACGCCGGATGTCACCTGTCGGAACAGGTCACCGATCCGGGTGATGATGGCTTCCTCGGTCTCCGTGTCCCGACGCAGAACCGGCGGAATCGCCTCGGCAGCGTCATTCTGGGCCCCCTCGAAGGAAGCCTGGTTGAGCACGGTGTCCTCGCGGGTCGACCGGTATGTCTGATCGGCGATGGCCCCGGCGGTCAGTTCCGACCCGGAATCCTCGGTTCCGGCGACGAGTGCGACCCAGGACAGGGCGACGGTGACCACGAGGATGGCGAACTTGACGATGTTCTCGCTCTTCACGGTCGCTTCTCCCCCCTGCGGGCTTCGCCCTCGTCGTGGCGCTGGTACGCCTCGACGATTGCGGCCACGATACGGTGCCTGACCACGTCGCGGGCGGATAGCTGCACGAAAGCCACCCCGGGGATGCCTTCGAGGATCTCGCGAACGACGCTCAGCCCCGAGCGGTGCTGCGTCGGGAGGTCGGTCTGGGTGATGTCTCCGGTGATGATCATCTTCGAGTTGAAGCCGAGCCGAGTGAGGAACATCTTCATCTGCTCCGGCGAGGTGTTCTGGGCCTCATCGAGTATCACACACGCGTCGTTCAAGGTCCGGCCCCTCATGTATGCGAGCGGCGCGATCTCGATCGTCCCCCGGTCCATCAGCGCAGCCGTCTCATCAGGCCCGAGCATGTCCCACAGGGCGTCGTACAGCGGGCGGAGATAGGGGTCGATCTTCTGGGTGAGGTCTCCGGGAAGGAATCCGAGTCGCTCACCCGCCTCGACCGCAGGTCGGGTCAAGAGGATCCGCTTGACGGTGCCGGAGGTGAGTGCTTCGACGGCTGCCGCCATGGCGAGGTAGGTCTTGCCGGTGCCGGCCGGCCCGATCCCGAACGTGAGCGTGTTGTCCCGGATCGCCTTCATGTAGAACTGCTGGTTGGGCGTCTTCGCTCGCACGACCTTGCCGCGGCCGACCGTGATGCCTTCGGTGAGCACACCGGACGGCGACGGGACCCGATCGCGGACCATCTGGACCACCGAGTCCACCCTGCCCTCGGCGAGGCTCTCACCCTCCTGAACGAGGATCAGCAACTCGTTGAGCACCGTCTCGACGGCCTCGGCGGCCTCGTCGGGACCGGCGAGCGAGATCTCGTTGCCACGCGCCACGACCCGCACGTCGGGGAACGAAGCCTCGAGCGTGCGGAGATGGACGTCTCCGGGGCCGACGAGGTCGGCCATCAGGTGATTGGACGGGACGCGAAGAATGCGGGAAGTGGTGTCGGCAGTCACAAAGAGAAAGGCCCGGTCGGGCCGGTCTCACTATACCTCAACTCGGGGCGAATCGGCCAGATCAGCCCTCTTCGAACACTGCCTGGGGTTGTTCGATCTGGTCGGAGATGAACGAGTTGAGGATGTGGAGGTCGGACTGACGAACCGCCATTCCGAGGCCTCCGGGGTCCTTGCGCATCACCTGGATGGCGTTGAGGAAGCGCTCCATGGCGTTGGCCTGATCGACAGACAGGTTCTCCGCCTGGCTGAGATCGATCACGAGCGGCTTGTCGGACCCGTCGTAGGGAGCGGGAAGCAACGAGCCGGCCGGCACCTCGTACAGATCGGCCAGCTTGCAGAGACGATGGGCGGAGACACTGCGCTCGCCACGCTCGTAGGCACCCATGACCGAGGCCTTGAAATCGCCATCGGTCATGTCCTCGACTTCGAGGAGTGACCAACCTCGCGACTTCCTGGCTTCCCGGAGTCGTTGTCCAAGTTCAGCGTTGAATTGCATGTGTGATTGCCCTCTTTTGCCCGTTGCCCAACGACAACTTACCACGGAGAGTGGTCGGATACCATCATTGTTTCACGGTGACCGCGAAGATCGCCGCAGCGGCCACGGCGGCGGTCTCGGATCGCAGCACGCCGGTCCCCAGCGACACCCGCCGGCACGTCGGGG
>JAHEDH010000123.1 GCA_024641285.1 bacterium
GCAGCGTGCTCGGGGTCGACCGGCGAGCGGACGTCGTCGAGATGCACGTGAAGGCCGGAAGGAACGCCATCCGAGGTGATGCCCTCGACTCCGACTTCTGGGAGCGAGTCACGCTTCACCCCGACATCGAGCTGGCGCTCCTCGCCATGAACGATCACCGTGCCAATCTCGAATCCGTGCGGCGGATCCGCTCGTATCTCCCAGACATCGCGATCGGGGCGGTGGCAAGCCACCCCGACGAAGTGGCCGAGCTCGAAGCGCTTGGTGTCGACGTGGCCCGGAACCTGTACGAGGAGGCCGGCCAAGGACTCGCCGATGACGCCTTCAATGCGATTCCGGGCCTCGCCCACAACGACCCCCACTGACTGCAGGCTCCGAACGGGCGTGATGGCCGGACGCATCGATCCGTTGTCGGCCGACGATCAGTAGCCGAGCACGCGGCACGCGTCCGTCAGGACCTTGCGGGACTTCTCGACGATCTCGTCGATCTCGGCGGTACCGGCGATCAGCGGTGGCGAATACTGGAGGATCGCATCACCCCGGTTGTCCGCTCGGGCGAGCAGGCCGACGTCCAGGAGTCCCGGCTTGAGGTTGTCGACCACGAGGGCGGCGGCTTCGGCCTCGGTGAACTTGACCATCGCTTCTGGGTCACGCATCAACTCGATGGCATAGAAGTAGCCCGAACCTCGGACCTCCTTGCAGATGGGGATGTCCAACAGCGACTCGAGGCCGGCCCGGAAGTAGCCCTCGAGATCAGCCACGTGCTCGACGATCCGCTCCGACTCCATGATGTCGAGATTGGCGAGGCCGACCGCACAGCTCACCGGGTGCCCACCGAACGTGATGCCGTGCAGGAACGAGCCACCCGCTTCACGGAACGCGTCGGCCAGGAACGGACGGGTGATCACGCCGCCGAGCGGCAGGTATCCCGAGGTGATGCCCTTGGCGAACGTGATCATGTCAGGCACGTAATCGAACTTCTGGCCACCGAACCACGAGCCCAGCCGGCCGAAGGCGCAGATCACCTCGTCGGACACCAGCAACACCCCGTGACGATCACAGATCTCTCGGACCCGCTGCCAATAGCCGGGAGGTGGTACGAAGCATCCGCCGGAGTTCTGAACCGGTTCGAGGTACACCGCCGCCACCGTCTCGGGGCCTTCTCGCAGGATCGCAGCCTCGATCTCGTCGGCGCACATGAGGTTGCACGAGCCCGAGCACATGGTGCAGTGCAACGCGTTCGTGTTGGCGACGTGGGTGGTCTGCTTCACCAGCAGCGGCTCGAACGGCTCCTTGTACTTCGGGATGCCGGTGATGGACAGCGCACCCAGCGTGGTCCCGTGGTAGCTGGTGTGGCGGGCAACCACCTTGGTCCGCTCGGGCTGGCCAATGAGAAGAAAGTACTGCCGCGCCAGCTTCCATGCAGATTCGACGGCTTCGGACCCGCCGGTGGTGAAGAACACCCGATCCATGTCTCCGGGTGCGAGCTCGGCCAGACGCGAGGCCAGCTGGGCAGCCGGCGGGTGGGCACTCCCCCAGATCGGGTAGAACCCGAGCTGCTCGGCCTGCTTGGAAGCGGCGTTCGCCAGCTCAGTTCGGGCGTGACCGATCTGGGTGACGAACAGGCCCGCAAGCGCGTCCAGATATTTCTTGCCGTTCTCGTCCCATACATAGCACCCGTCGCCCCGTTCGATGATCGTCGGCGCATTGGTGCCGATGCCGGCGAAGTGGAGCCAGAGGTGATCCTTCGCCATGTCTGAAATGATGCTCATCGGTGTTCCTCCCGTTCGGAGACAGGGCGCCGCCCGAGATGTGACCACATCATCGGGTGCCCCAGTCATAGGTCTGTTTCATCAGCTTGAGATAGGTGAGCGCCTCCACCGATTCGACGCCGGGGAGCTGTCGAATCCGATTGAGCAGGCCGAGCAGATGCTCGTTGTCCTCGCAGACGACTTCGATCATCACGTCGTACCGGCCCGAGGTGATCACCACGTAGTCGGTCTCCTCGATCGAGGAGATGGCGGTGGCAGCCTGTTCGAGGTCTCCGACGACACTGACCCCGACAAGGGCCTGGACGTTGAACCCGAGCATCATCGGATCGGTGACGGCGACGATCTGCATCACACCGTGGTCGATCAGCGCAAGCACCCGCTGGCGCACGGCAGCCGCCGAGAGACCGACGACGGGCCCGAGCTTGGCGTACGGGATCCGGCCGTCGTCCTGCAGGTGCCCGATGATCGCTTTGTCCGTGTCGTCCAGTTGGACGCCGGTGCTCTTCTCGCCGAGGTCGCGCATCGTGTGAACTGTATGCGGTATCGGCCGTTCCTGACCGCGATTCGATGGAAAACCGGTACCGAAACCATCGAATCGCTTGCCGCGACCGTTCAGGACATGCATACTCGGTCGAACCAGGCGGAGAGACGATGGCGCAACCCGACACCAAAGACCCAGACGGGACGACGCAGACCGAGCTCGCTTACGTCCAGATCGCGCCGGAGCACGCCGAGGCGCTCGAAGAGCTCGAACGGATCAGCTTCCCGACCGCCGACCCCAAGGACCTCACGTCGGTTGCCACCATCCTCATGCAGTGCGACAAGTTCCCCGAGGGAGGGTTCGTCGTGTTGGACGGCGAGCGGATCGTTGGTTTCGCCATGGGGATCATCGTCGACTTCGACCTCGACGACTTCCAACACCACATCGATGACGCAGTCGGGCCCACCGGAGCAGAACTCCACGATCCAAACGGTGAGTGGTACTACGGCACGGACATCGTCGTCCATCCCGACTACCGAGGCAGGGGGATCGGCCGTCGTCTCTACGAGCTGCGCAAAGACCTGGTCCGCCGCCACAACCGGGCCGGGATCGTCGCCGGGGGGGTGATCCCCGGGTTCGCAGCCCACAAACACGAGATAAGCGCCGAGGAGTACGTTCGGAAGGTCGCGGACGGCGAGTTGTTCGACCCGACGCTCAGCTTCCAGATCGCCAACGGTTTCGAGGCCCGTGGCGCCATCGCCGGCTACATGAGGGACGCGGCGGTCGACGACTACGCCAGCTTCATCGTGTGGCACAACCCCGACTACGACCCGGATGCGTTGGCGCGCCATGACTGACGTCTGGCGATTCGCCCAGTTCACGACGTTCTGCGGTGTCCCGTCGGTGGACCTGAGCGAAGTGGGCGGGGTCGATGTCGTCATCATCGGGGCGCCCATCGACTGGGGCGCCAGCTACCGCGCCGGAGCGCGTTTCGGACCGAAGGCGATCAGAGAGGCCGACTACCTCGATCCCAACACCCGAAGGCCGCACCTCCCGACGGGCATCGATCCCTTCGAGGTGATGAGCGTGGTGGATGCCGGGGACGTCAAGGTCGCCCCCGGGTACCTCGAGGAAGGCCTCGACAGCATCGCAGACGCCGTCGCGGCGATCGCGGCCACCGGGGCGATCCCGATCGTGCTCGGCGGCGACCACTCGGTCACGTACGCCAACGGCACCGGCCTGGCGCGGGTACTGGGACCAGACACCTTCGGGCTCGTCCACTTCGACGCCCATGCCGACACCGGTGAGACGGCGGCGTTCGGCGCACTCCACGGCCACGGGACACCCATGCGCCGCCTCGTCGAGTCCGGTGCAGTTCCAGGTCATCGCTTCGTCCAGATCGGGCTCCGTGGCTACTGGCCAGAGCCCCACGTGGTCGAATGGATGCACGGCAATTCGATGAAGACGTTCATGATGAACGAGATCGTCGAGCGAGGACTGAACGCCGTCGTCGACGATGCGGTCGCCGCCTGCACCGAGGTCGACGCCAAGGGCGTGTTCATCTCCGTCGACGTCGACGTCGTCGACCCCGGGATGGCCCCCGGCACAGGCACACCAGAGCCGGGCGGATTGCTGTCCCGGGAACTGTTGGACACGGTGCGTCGTCTGGCACGCGAGTTGCCTGTCGTCGGTGCCGACGTCGTCGAGGTCGCTCCCCCATACGACGGTCCAGGTCAGGTCACGGCGTTCCTCGCCAACCGTGTCGTGCTCGAGATCCTCAACGGTATGGCCGAGAGACGGAGCGGGGTGTGAGACTGGGAGACGCCAAGACCACTCCGCTGTGGTGGGATGCCATCGAGGCGAGGGCGATCCGCCCCTCGCTCTCCGGTGATCGCTCGGTCGACGTCGCCATCGTGGGAGCGGGCCTCACGGGGCTGTGGACCGCCTATTACCTGGCGGGCATCGACCCGGGATTGCAGATCCTGGTCATCGACCAGCGTCACGTCGGGTTCGGCGCGTCGGGGCGCAATGGCGGCTGGTGCCACGCCCAATACCCGCTCGGGATCTCCACGCTCGCAAAGGATCATGGCGCCGACCTCGCCGTGCGTCACATGGAGGCCCTCTTCGCAACCGTCGACGAGGTCCGCCGCGTGACCGAGGCCGAGGGAATCGACTGCCATTTCCACAAAGGTGGCGTGTTCGACGCCGCTCGAAGCCCACTCCACCTGCAACGGGCGCACGAGCACGTCGAGGAGTATCGGGCGGTGGGTCTCGGGGCGGAGCACATGCGATTCCTAGAGGCCGACGAGGCTCGCGAGATGATGAACGCAACGAACACCCAGGGAGGCACCTGGTCCCCGCATGGTGCCGCCCTCCAGCCTGCCCTCTTGACCCACGGTCTCGCCGCTGCCTGTGAACGGAGGGGTGTGACGATCCTCGAGGCGACGCCCGCAACCGAGATCTCGTCGAGTCGAATCGTCACTCCATACGGCATCATCACCGCCGAGATGATCGTCCGGGCCACCGAAGGCTTCACGGCCCGGCTCCCCCACCTCCGGCGACGCATGGCTCCGCTGTATTCGCACATGATCGCCACCGCTCCACTCGACGAAGACACCTGGGAGCAGATCGGCCTGCACGATCGACCCACCTTCGGCGACTTCCGCAACCTGATCATCTACGGGCAGCGAACCGCAGACGGCCGACTGGCCTTCGGGGGGCGAGGCGCCCCCTACCACTTCGGCTCGTCGATCGCCGACAGCTACGACGCCCACGATGGGGTCCACACCGAGATCATCCGGGTGCTGGTGGAGCTGTTCCCGGCGCTGGAAGGCACCGAGATCACACACCGCTGGGGTGGCGCGCTCGGAGCCCCGAGGGATTGGCGGCCGTCCGTCTCGATCGACCGTCGCCAGGGCGTGGCCTGGGCCGGCGGATACGTCGGAGACGGCGTCAACACGACGAACCTGGCCGGACGCACGCTCGCCGATCTCATCGTCGAACGCGACTCAGATGTCACAACGCTGCCCTGGGTTCAACACGAGTGGCGGAATTGGGAGCCGGAGCCGCTTCGCTGGCTCGGAATCAACGCCGGCCTGTGGATGGCCCGTCAGGCGGACGCCTCCGAGGAGCGCACCGGGAAGCCCTCGAAGCTCGGCGCCTTCGGAAACTGGCTCCGCGGCAAGACCAGGTAGTCCTTTACGACTTCTCCCATCGGCCGATGGGAAGAGGTGACCAGTCACCCTTCGATTGTGGAGCCTGCCGGAACCTCCGGCTCGGACATCGCGGCCTTCAGCGCCGATGTATTCGTACGCGTCGTCGAGGCCGCAGATCAGCCACTCCACCGCTGGCTGGAAATGCTGGTTCCGCTGGTGGAACGGGGATTCCGGGCGTTGGCCGACTGGCTTGCGCTCGGCGCGTTCTCCGACTCCACCGCCGAGCGACTCGGCGAGGTTGCCTGGCTCGCCATCAACGAGGTTCCACTCGACCTGATCGACGAGCTCGAAGTCGCCTTCATCGTCACCTCGACCGAGCACTTCGGTTCAACGGCCCACGTCATCGAAGGCGCAAAGCGGGTGGCGCTCGCCTGGTACGAGGGCTTCTGGCCGTTCGAGCACCCGGCCGCGGTCGCACAGGCGGCGCGCTTCGGGCTGCTCGCCAACAACCTCCCCGCTCCGGTCTTCATGGCAGGAGACGATCAGCGGATCACCTTCAGCAGCTACGAGCTCGACGCCCTTCTCGGCGTTCCTCAGGGCGAGGTCGAGCGGTTCACGATGTCGGAACTGTTCGACACGGAGTTGAACCTCGATGAGCCGACGTTCGTGACGACCGAGATTGGGGGCGTGACCCGGCATCTCACAGTCACCGTGCTTCCAACCTCCACCCAGGAGGGGACCGAGTACTTCGGCTTCGTCGAGGACCGGACCCGCGAGGTGGCGCTCGAGCAGATGCGTGACGGCGTGGTGGCTGCGATCAGTCATGAGCTCCGCACGCCGTTGACCGCGATCATCGGATACCTGGAGCTCATCACCACCGAGGCCCTCCCACCTGAAGACCACGCGGGCTCACTGGCGATCGTCAAGAGCGAGTCCGAGCTCCTGCTCCGGCTCGTGTCCGACATCGTCGACTTCTCGAAGCTGACGGCCGGCGCGGCGGTTCTCAAGAGCGACCACTTCCTGGTCAGAACCGAGATCGAGGCGGCCATCAGACGCGTGTTCCCCGATACGGATCGAACACCCGCCGTGGACGCGGCAGACGACATCGCGATCCATTTCGACCGGGACCGCTTCGGGCAACTCCTGACGAACCTCTTGACCAACGCAAGGCGATATGGCGGTCCGAACGTCGAGATCTCGGTTCGTCGCGAGGGTGCCGGGGTCGACCTGATCGTGCGAGACGACGGCCACGGCATCCCCGAATCGGAGATCAAGACGATCTTCAACCCGTTCGTGCAGGGGTCACGCCAACATCGCGGCGACGGTGCCGGACTGGGGTTGGCGATCTGCGCCGGGATCATGCAGTCCGGCGGCGGATCACTGAGCGTCCGCAATGATCCCGGGGCCGTGTTCCGGGCCTACTTCCCCCACTGAGCTCGCGCCCGACGCCGCACCGGGCTCAATCTCCGGAGAGCTCGATCACCATCGTCTGGAGGTCGGTGAACTCCTCGATGCGGCCCCGCCCCCAACCGGTGTCGGTGCCGGCGGCGCCACCGAATGGCTGGAATGTCTCCCAGAAGTCAGTCGAATCGTTGATGACGACCGTACCCGCCCGGATCCGATCGGTGTACCAGAAGGCCTTCGAGAGGCTCCTCGTGAACACGGCCGCCTGGAGCCCCAGCCGGGTCCGGTTGGCGATCGCAACCGCATCGGCGTCGTCCGCTGCGCCGATGACTGGCAGAACCGGTCCGAACGACTCCTCCGTCGAGAGGCTGCTCGCCTCGGGCACCCTGTCGACGATGGTGAAGTCGTAGTACAGGTCGCTGGGATGCCCGGGGGCGCGTCCGCCACCCACCAGGATCTCCGCCCCCCGCTCTGAGGCGTCCGCCAGGTGACGGTCCATCTTGGCCGCCGTCGCTTCGTTGTTCAGCGGGCCCATCGTGGTCGCGTCGTCGAACGGGTCGCCCAGGTTCACGACTTGTGAGGCTGCGACTGCCGCCTCCACGAATGCGTCGTGGACGTCGTCCACGACGATCACCCGCTCGGTGGCGCAGCAGACCTGACCTGCGTTGTAATAGGCGCCGTACACGGCCGCCACGGCGGCCGCCTCGACATCGGCATCGGCGGTGACGATGGTCGGCCCGTTGCCGGACATCTCCATGATCGACCGCTTGATCCCCATCCGGGAGATGATCCGTCTTCCGGTCGCCGACGATCCCGTGAACCCGATGGCATCGATGCCGTCGTGAGTGACGAGCGCGTCACCGACCTCCGCTCCACCCGGGATGATCGACACCGCCCCCCGGGGAACGCCGGCGGCGTCGAACGCCTTGGCCAACTCCAGCAGCGCCCAGGGGGTATGGACCGGTGGCTTGACGATCACTGCGTTGCCGGTGGCGAGGCCCGGGCCGATGTACTCGAGAGGGATCGTGACCGGGAAGTTCCACGGAGTGATCGCCGCCCACACCCCGACCGGCCGCCGGAAGGTGAACATCCGCTTGCTGCGCGCAGAGGTCGGGATCACCTCACCACCGAGCCGCTTGACATCCTCGGCGGCATTCGAGAAGTACTCGTTCGCCTCGGCGATGTCGTCGAGCGACTCCGAGTGGTACGGCTTGCCTTGCTCGAGCGTCTGGATGCGCGCGATCTCGGGGATGAGGGGCTCGATCGCCTCCGCGATCCGAAGACACAACTCGGCACGCTCGAACGCCGACCAGCGGCGCATCTCGTCGGTGGCGGCACGGGCGGCAGTGACGGCCCGGTCGATGTCGCCGGGCGAGGCGATGGGAACGTCGGCGATGTGCGACCCGTCGATCGGAGAGATCAACTCGTGATGGGTGTCTCCGGTGCCGGAGGTCCACTCTCCGGCGAGGTAGATGTCGAGGGTCTCAGGCATGGCGCGACTCTATCCGGATCAGACGGCACCGCACCCGGTGACGAGCAAGACTGTGCGCGGCGCGAAACGAGAGGTTGCTCCATGAAACTGGACATCGATACCAACCCCCATCACACGGCCGGGGAAAGCACCCTGGTAGCCGTCAAGGCATCGGCGCGCCTTGGCTGATCACATCGGGGGACCGCCCCTGCTGTTCACCGGTGGTGCCGTCTTCGGTCACGGACCCGGCACCGCAGTCCTCACCGAGAACGGCCGAATCGTCCGAGTCGGGCCGCGCCCCGACATCGAGGAGGCTGCACCGCCCGGCGCAGAACGGATCGACCTCGCAGGGGGCATGCTCACCCCTGGCTTTCAGGACGCCCACATCCACCCGGCCATGGGCGGTCTGCAGCGGCTTCGCTGCGACCTCGAGCCGGCCGGAGACCTCGAAATGGCCCTCTCGATCATCCGCCGCCATGCAATGGAGTCGACCGGATGGCTCCTCGGCGGCGGATGGCTCTACCGATGGTTCCCTGGCGGCAACCCGCCGGCCGCGATCCTCGACGAGCTCACGGACAGGCCAGTGTGGCTGATCGTCGCCGACGGTCACTCGGGATGGGCGAACCGGACGGCTCTGGCCTTGGCAGGCATCGACTCGGACACCCCGGATCCACCGGACGGGGTCATCGTCAGGCTCACCGACGGGAGCCCACAGGGAACACTGCACGAAGGGGCGATGGACCTGGTCGAACGGATCCTTCCGCCTGACGACCCGGCGGACATCCGCGCCGCGTTGCTCGAAAGCCAGAGCTACCTGCTCTCACTCGGGATCACGGCTTGGCAGGACGCCTGGGTCACGCCGGAGGTCCACGAGGCATATCTGGATATCGCCCGATCGGGCGATCTCAGATGCCGGGTCCGGGGGGCGTTGTGGTGGGATCGGACCCGGGGAATCGAACAGCTCGACGAGATCATCGAACGTTCGCGCCAGGTCGAGGCCACCTACGTGCCCGGATCGGTGAAGTTGATGCTCGACGGCGTCTGCGAGAACTTCACGGCCAGCATGCTGGAGCCGTATCTCGATGGCGGAGGGAGCCCTACCGGCAACCATGGCATCGACTTCATCGATCCCGACGAGCTCCCCCACATCGTCGCAGCGATCGACGCGGCGGGTCTGCAATGCCACTTCCACTCGCTCGGCGACGCTGCCGTACGCAATGCTCTCGATGCGATCGAGCATGCCCGTGGCGTCAACGGCGTGCGCGACTCGCGGCCTCACCTCGCCCACATCCAGCTCATCGATTCGGCGGACATCGGGCGGTTCGCTCGACTTGATGCGACTGCCAACATGCAGCCGCTGTGGGCCAACGCCGGTGCGGCGATGACGGAACTGACGATTCCGTTCCTACCGGCCGATCGAGTCGGGCTCCAGTACCCGTTTCGAAGCCTCCTGGACTCGGGCGCCCGGCTGGCCTTGGGAAGCGACTGGTCGGTGAGCACCCCTGACGTCATGCAGCAGGTCGCAGTCGCAGCAACGAGAACGAAACCAGACCAGGGGGCGCACGAATCATTCATCCCCACGGAGAGGATCCCGATCGACGTCGCGCTCAGCGCGGTCACCGAGGGATCAGCGTGGGTGAACTTCTTCGATCACGACTCCGGCAGCATCGAGCCGGGCCGGAGGGCGGACCTCGCAGTGATCTCCGGAGATCCGAACCACGACAACCCGTTCGACCTGAGCGTCACGACGACCGTTCTCGGCGGCACGATCGTCTACCACTCCTGAGAAGGAGACATCGTGCTCACATTCCAGTTCCTCGGTGGGCGCGCACCAACCCGATGCGACGCGCCTGCCCTC
>JAHEDH010000124.1 GCA_024641285.1 bacterium
TCGAAAACCTCATCCTGTTGTGCCGCCACCACCACACCCTCGTCCACAACCGCTTTGGACTCACCGGATCAGGCACAGACCCCAAATTCACCCGCCCCGACGGCACCCACCTCCCCAACTCTCCACCACTCCAGGTTTGACGCCGATACGAGCGCAGCGAGCGAGGCCTCAGTCCAATCGCACGGCCGTGCCGGTGGCCATGATCAGGATCAACTCGTCACCGATCGGGGTGTGCTCGACCGCGACCGATATCACGGCGTTCGCCCCGCCCGTCTCGGCCTGGGCTCGCATGCCGGCGAACGCCATGCGCAGGCCGGTGGACAGATCCTGCTGGTAGCGCTCGGACCTCCCGTCGAACGCCCGGACCACCTTCTTGTTCAACGATGAGATCGCTTCGCTCGACACGACCGCCGACCCGCTCACCACACCGAGCGTATCCGTGACCGAGCGCCCGGCGATCGTCTCTGCCGTCGCGATCGGAATGGCGTGTGACAGCTCGGAGCGCAGCGGGCGGCCGGAGACCCCCGCCCCGGTGACGATGTCCTCGGCAGAGACGCCGTCGGGGGCGACGGTGATGTGCTCGACCCCGTCGTCGAGCACGAGAGCGGCACCGTCGATCCGCAGTTCGACCGCGGTGGGATCGGAGAACGTCTTGTACAACGCGAACGACTTGCGATCGAAGAGCCGGATCGCCGTCTCCCCGAAGCTGAGCGTCGCCGCCCGACCGTTGAACTGAACCGGGAACTCGATCGCCTTGGGTGCCATGCTCCGATGATGCCAGCTCGCAGTGCAAGCTGCTGCGCGAAGTTTCTGGGGCCCGCTAGGTGTCCAGCCCTCGTCGGGAGATGACATCGGTGTACCAACGGCCACTCTGCTTGACGATCCGCTCCTGGGTGTCGTGGTCGACCCACACCAGACCGAAGCGCTGTGAGAACCCGGCGACCCATTCGAGGTTGTCGAGCAGCGACCACACGAAGTATCCGTCCACCGGCACACCGCTCTCTCGCACTCGAGCGACGGCTGCCAGATGTTCGCGGAGGTAGTCGATCCGCCGCTGGTCGCGGGCAACTCCGTCCTCGTCCGGCCCATCCGAGAAGCTGGCCCCGTTCTCGGTGATCACGATCGAGGGCGGGGAGTAATCGCCCTGGATCCGTGTGAGGAACTCGCTCAGCGCATTCGGTGTGATCGGCCAGCCCATCTCGGTGTGACCCTCGGGCGGGTTCGGCCCGGCCGGCACACCGGTGTCCTCGGTTTCGTCGGCGCCGGCCGAGATGGCCAGGCTGGTGTAGTAGTTGACCCCGAGGAAGTCGATCGGTGCGGCGATCGCCACGAGGTCACCGTCGAGCACGAAGTCCGGAAGGTCTCCTTCGAACCGACCGCGCGCTCGATACGCATCCAGGATGTCGGCTGGGTAGCCCTTGCCGAACACCGGATCGAAGAACCACCGGTTACGGAAACCGTCGAAGTGCCGGTTGGCTGCAATGTCCTCGGCCGACTGAGAGGCCGGATATGACGGACGACAGTCCAGCGCCGGCCCGATCCGCGCGCCGGGCACCCGGATCCGAATCGCTTCGGTGGCCCGGCCGTGCGAGAGCAACAGATGGTGGGCCGCAGACAGCGCCTCCGGCCAGCTCGACCTTCCCGGCGCGAAGACTCCGTCGCGGTGACCGACCATCGCCGCCACCCAGGGCTCGTTGTGGGTGATCCAGTGCTTCACACGATCGCCGAGCGCATCGGCAACCACCTCGGCGTACCGAACGAAGGCGTCGACGGTGGATCGCTCGGTCCATCCGCCCCGGTCCTCCAACGCCTGCGGGAGATCCCAGTGATAGAGCGTCAGCCAGGGCTCGATGCCGTGTTCGAGGAGCGCATCGACGAGGTTCGAGTAGAACTCGAGCCCGGCCGGGTTCACCGCACCTACGCCGTCGGGAAGAATGCGGGTCCATGCCACCGAGAACCGGTAGGCGTCGAGTCCGAGCTCGGCCATCAGCCCGATGTCGTCCCGGAAGCGGTTGTAGTGGTCGCAGGCGATGTCGCCGGTTTCCGCCATCGTCGGTGAGGTGTGGGCGAAGCGATCCCAGATCGACTCCCCCTTGCCATCGGTCCGACCACCTTCGATCTGATACGCCGACGTGCCGGCGCCGAACACGAACGACTTCGGAAAGACCTCACTCATCGCGGCGACGCTAGCCCCGATCAGGCGAGATGCGGAGGGAAGCCACCGGTGGCGATCGGTCCCCAATGCTCGATGGTGATCCTGATGATGCACTTGCCCTGCTCGAGCATCGCCTGGCGGTATTCGTCCCAGTCCGGGTGATCGCCTGCGACATTGCGGTAGTACGTCACGAGCGGTTCGACGGCGGCAGGAACGTCGATCACCTCGGCGTAGCCCTCGATCTGGACCCACGGGCCACCGAAGTCGTCGGAGAGGACGCAGACCGTGGCAACCGCGTCACGACGCAGGTTCTTCGACTTCGCCCGGCTCGGGTACGAGGCGATCACGAGCCGGTCCATGTCGTCGACGCCGAGCGTGACCGGTGACGCTTGGGGCCGACCATCCGCGCGTTTCGTGATCAGCACGGCGTCATGCCGGTCCTTGACGAAGCTCAGCAGCTCATCACGAGTGACGACGGTGTTGGTTGCGATCTTTCTGGCCATGCCCTGAACCTACCTTCTGAGCATCACCGCAGGAACGGTCGTTCGACCCTGATCAGGCCACGACGATCGTGTCCAACAGAATGCCGGGGTTGTTCTTCCGGGCCGCCTCGAGCCGGTGCACATTGTGGAACAGAGCCAGCAGCGCCCCGTCGGAGCGGGTGAGCACCTCGCAGTCCCGGAGCTTCGCCAACACGGCGGCTCCTTCGGCATCGGTTCTCCGTGCGATCGAATATGGAGTCGGCTGGAGATCGATCTTGGCGCCGTACTCGGTTTCGAGCCGACGGACCGCCACCTCGTACTGCAGTGGGCCGACGGCGGCGAGCACGGGCTGCTGATCGCCCCGGTCGGGGTGACGGAGCACCTGGATCACGCCCTCCTCGTCCAGCTGCTCCATGCCCTTGCGGAACTGCTTGTACCGGCCGGTGTCGAGGTTGTAGGCCTGGCGAAAGTGCTCGGGAGCGAACGTCGGGATCGGCGGGAAGCGCACGTCGCCGGACTCGCTGAGGGTGTCACCGATGACGAGATCGCCGGCGTTCACCAGCCCGACGATGTCGCCGACCTCGGCCACCTCGACGGTATCGCGCTCACGGCCGAACAACTGATGGGCGTACTTGGTGCCGAAAGGCTTCTGAGTGCGATGGTTCGTCAAGTCCATGCCCCGCTCGAACCTGCCTGAACAGACCCGGAGATATGCGACGCGGTCACGGTGCCGGGGGTCGAGGTTGGCCTGGATCTTGAACACGAACCCGGAGAACTGGCCGTCGAGTCGCTGTGGAGTTCCCTCGATGTCTGGCCGAGGCGATGGCGGCGGTGCGTAGTCGACGACCGCGTCCAGCAGGAGCCGGACGCCGAAGTTCCAGAGCGCCGATCCGAAGAAGACGGGAGTCGTCTCGCCGGCGAGGAAGCGCTTCTGGTCGTGGTCGGCCCCGACCTCGTCGAGAAGCTCGATGTCGGCAGCAGAGGCGCGGCCGACCTCGCCGAACTCGATGAGCCGGCCACTGTCGAACTGCTCCTCGGATGCCGCCTTGGCCCCGTGGGCGGTGCGCTCGAAACGCCAGAACGAGCGGTCGCGGCGATCGGCGACACCTTGGAACTCGATGCCGGTGCCGATCGGCCACGTGACCGGCGTCGGCTGAAGGCCGAGTTGCTCTTCGATGTCGTCGAGGATCTCGAGCGGGAGCAGCGAGGGCCGGTCACACTTGTTGACAAAGGTGATGAGCGGGATGCCCCGATTCCTGGCCACTTCGAACAGCTTGAGCGTCTGGTCCTCGATGCCCTTGGCGGCGTCCAGAACGATGACTGCGGCATCGACGGCCGAGAGCACACGGTATGTGTCCTCGGAGAAGTCGCGGTGACCGGGAGTGTCCAGCAGGTTGAAGATGTGTCCGCGGTGTTCGAACTGCAACACCGTCGAGGTGATGGAGATCCCGCGTTCGCGCTCCATCTCCATCCAGTCCGAGGTGGCGTCGCGTTGCCGGCCGGCCCGCGCCTTGACCGCGCCCGCCTCCTCGATGGCTCCCGCATAGAGGAGGAGCTTCTCGGTGAGGGTCGTCTTGCCCGCGTCGGGGTGCGAGATGATCGCGAATGTACGTCTGGGTGTGCTCACGGGAACGGGACCTGTCGGAGGGGCGCAGATGGCGTCCTGCACCTGCTTCGGGAATGGTACCCCGACCGCACGAGGTAGCCGGAGCCGCCAAGTCCGGATGGATTTGGCTGCCACCCGGCGAGTGCTTAGATGGCCTCATGGAAACGGATCTCCTCCGCACCTTCGTCAGCGTCTCCGAAGAGCTCAACTTCACCCGTGCGGCCAGACGTCTCCACCTGTCACAACCGTCGCTCAGCCGCCGTATCCGCGATCTCGAGAAGATCCTCGATGGCCGCCTCTTCGAGCGGGGCCCGAGAAAGGTCGAGTTGACAGCCTTTGGCGTCCAGCAACTCCCGCGGGCGATCGCGGTGCTCGCCCATGTGGACGAGTTCGTCGATCAGGCGCGCAACGCGGAGGCGAGTTCTCTGGGCAACCTCGGGGACTCAGCCAATGCGATCGACCGACCAGCTGCCAGTGCTCTCCGCACGACGCTGGCGGCAGGCCCCCGCCTCGAGCTCGCCGTCCGCCGGGTCGACCTCGACGAGCAGGCCAGGAGCCTGGGAAGCAGCTGAGAGGATGAGCTCCTCGGGGGTGGAAACCGTCACCGAGAAGTTCGCTCCCATACGAGGGTTGCGATCGGCCAGAACGGGGTACACACCTCCATCGGAGCGGCATAGGCTTCGAACAGAGGAGATTTCCATGGCACATTACGTCACGACCGTCAAGACATCGCTGAGTCCCGAGGCAGCGTTCGACTACATGTCCGACCTCAGGAACTTCGCCGAGTGGGACCCGGGTGTCTCTTCCTCGGACATGATCGGTGTCGGAGATGTCGAGAAAGGCAGCTCGTTCGATGTGGTCGCCAACGGAACCCCCCTCTCCTACGTGCTCGTCGAGTTCGATCGCCCCACGCGAGCTGTGGCAGAGGCGAACACGCGGCGTCTCCGTAGTTACGACATCATCGAGATCGCACCGGCAGACGGCGGGTCGACCGTCACCTACGACGCAACTCTCGAACTGAAGGGCCTGTTCAAGCTGCTTTCGCCCGTCTTGGCATTGCTCTTCGATCGAATCGGGACGAAGGCCGACGAGGGACTGCAGGCGGCTCTGCCCGACGGCATGAAGGTCGCGTGAGCATGCTCGGAGCCCGGGCGCTCGACGCCCTCATCGAGGGTCCCGTCGTGCCGAGTTTCACCTTGATCGGATACGAGGCGCGTTCGCGCCTGTTCGACTGGAGGCCGCTCGCCGACTACGACCTCACGGGCAAAACGGTGGTGCTCACTGGTGGGAGCTCAGGCCTCGGATACGCCGCCGCCGACGAGTTCGCCCGGTTGGGAGCCACGTTGGTGCTGGTGGCGCGCAACCCCGAGAAGACCGAACGGGCCGTCGCCAGCCTCTCCAAGGAGCACGGCAGCGACCGGATCAGCGGCGAACTGGCGGATCTCTCCGACCTGGGTCAGGTGCGGGCCGTCAGCGAGCGGATACGAGAGGCCCATCCCGTCATCGATGTCTTGATCCACAACGCCGGTGCGCTCCTCCCCGAACGCCGCGAGGCACCAGACGGAACCGAGATCACCACGCAGGTGATGGTCGCCGCCCCGTTCCTGATGACGACCCTGTTGCTCGACCCGCTCCGTGCGGCGCGCCCCGGAAGGGCCGTCACCATGTCGTCTGGCGGCATGTACACGTCCGGTCTCACCGTGTCTGGACTTCAGATGAAGGAGTCGGAGTACAACGGTCCCCAGCAGTACGCCCGGGCGAAGCGCGCTCAGGTGGTCCTGAACGAGATGTGGGCAGCCAAGATCCCGAAGGCCGAAATCGTGTTCCACGCGATGCATCCCGGATGGGCGGACACCCCCGGCGTCGACGCCGGGATCCCCGGCTTCGGAAAGCTGATGGGACCGCTGCTCCGAAGCCCGGAACAGGGCGCCGACACGATGGTGTGGCTTGCGGCCGACAAGTCGCTCGAGCAGAAGACCGGGCTGTTCTGGCACGATCGTGCCGTCCGGTCGACACACAAGTTCAAGTCGACCGCCAGGACGGATACCCCGGCCCGGCGTGAGGCGCTCTGGGCCTGGTGCGAGCAGCACACAGGCGTCTCTCCCGCGCTCTGACGATCCGAACGCGAAAAATCGCGGCTCGATGTGCTTGCGAACACATGTTCGACGTGGGAGTCTTGGCATATGGAATGGGCGTCGAACGATCTCGAACAAACCGCGGACCGCGTGAACCGGCTGCGACTCCGGTACGACACGTTGAAGCGCAGGTTGCGACGAGCAGATGGCGTCGACGAGATCGAACGTCTCGATGCTTCGATCCGGAGACGTCGTGGGAGGATCCGCCACCTCAACGCCGAGATCGACCGGCTCGCCGAAGAGCGTGACCGCCTCGAAGGTGAGGTACTCGGCTGCTTCCACGGTGCGGAGGCGCTGCTCGTCGATCTCATCGACCGGCTCGAGTCCCTGGACGGGCCCAGTTGGTCACCGGATCCCATCCCGGGGTACACGATGCTCGACGTCGTCGGCGGGACCGTACACGACGGCGATCACATCTGGACGACGCCGGTTCTCCGCCCGGGCTGCCCATCGGGCCGACCCGATGCTCCGCACGAGCGAGTGGCGTGCGCAGGCCTGCGGTGCGGGGTGCTCGCCTGGAAGTCGATCGACAAGCTCCCCGAGATCAGCGGCGACACGCTCCGAGCCGCCGCAGAGGTGGCTTTGAGCGGTCGGGTCGTCGAGCACACCGACGGCTATCGCGCCGAGGTCGGCGAGATCGTCTCCGTCCTCGCCTTCGATGCCGACCGATGGTTCCGCTCCCGATACGCCGAGCAGATCGACTCGTTCGTCACCGCGCCGACGGACACCTTCGAATCCCTGGCAGCACCCATCCCCGCCGATGCCATGCTGTACGTGGAGCTCGATCTCTTTCTGGGCGGCCGGCGTTGAGCCGGTCGAAGGCCGGGAAGCTGGGCGACGTCATCCGGGTCATCGTCGCCGAGCCCACTCCCGGAAGCCGATCTGACGAGCACCAGGACGCCGAGGAGGAATGATGGCGGCGCTGACGGCGTTTCCCGACGCGTGATGGCCGATCAGACACTTGACAGCGACCCAGCGGACAACGAGCTCATCTATGTGGGCGACCCGATGTGCTCGTGGTGCTGGGGCATCGCCCCCGAGCTGGATGCGCTCACGGCAGCCCATCCCGCGCTTCCGCTGAGAATCGTCGTTGGCGGCCTGCGTCCGGGACCGAATGCTCAGACGGTCGACGCCCGCTTGGCCGAATATCTCGGACATCACTGGGAGGAGGTCGAACGGCGCTCCGGGCAGCCGTTCGACCGATCTCTGCTCGAACGCCATGGGTGGGTGTACGACACCGAACCGGCCTGTCGGGCCGTGGTCGTGATGCGAGAGCTCGCTCCGCACGAGACGTTCCGCTTCTTCAAGCGGCTTCAACAGGCGTTCTACGCCGAGGGCCTGTCCGTGTGGGATCCGACCATCTACGGCGGGCTCATCGGGGGATTCGACGTCGACCGCGAGGAGTTCCTCGTGGCGTTCGACGCCGAGGACAATGTCAAGGCGACTTGGCGCGACTTCTCGCTGGCGCGCTCGTGGGGGATCAACGGCTTCCCGACGATCGTGCTCCGACAGGGGACCACCGGGCAGATCATCTCACGTGGCTACTCGCTCGCGAGCGACATGGAGGCCGCGGTCGCCGCCTTGATCTAGTCTCCGGGACATGTCAGACGACTGGCGGATCTATCTCGTGGCGGTTCTGTTCGGCCTCTACCTGGGCTGGCTCGGCGGGACCCGCCGCGACGACGATCGACGGGACGCGATCATCTCACTCGGGATCGCCTTCGCCGTCGGTATCGGCTTCATCCTGTTCGGGTCGGGCGATGACGCCGCCGCCCTGGCGGCAACCAGCCTCCTCGTCGGACCTCCGGTTGCGATCATCGGGATCGTTACCTGGGCGAGAGCGCGCGCCTGACGTGATACAGCGCCACGGCGCCGGCATGCGACACGTTCAGCGAGTCGATGCCGCTGCCCATCTCGATCCGCACACGTAGCTCCGAAGCGTCGAGCATCCCCTGCGACAGACCCGTGCCTTCCGATCCGAGGGCGACGGCTACCGGCCCGAAGATCTCGACGTCCCCGATCTCGGTGTCGCCCGATGGTGTCAACGCGATGACCGTTCTGTCCGGCAGCGGCGGCGGCCACTCGGTCGCCCTGACGATCGGGATGAGCCCGACACATCCCATCGACACGCGCACGGCGCGTCGCGTGAAGGGGTCGACCGAGGTCTCGTCCATCACCAGGGCACCCGCTTCGAGCGCCGCCGCCGTCCGAACGATCGCGCCGGCGTTGGCGTCATCGCCGACGCCTTCGACGATCAGCACCACTCGGGCGTCACCGATCTCGTCGAGGGCGACCGGCGCCGGCCGCTCGAAGAGACCGACCATGCCGCGATGCATGTCGAAGCCGACCAGGTCGCGCAACTCCGGGTCAGACAGCACGAAGACCTTGGAGCCGGTCGTGTCGATCGCGTCGAGCAGGTGCCGGCGGCGCTCGGCCACGAGCAGGATCCTCAGCCCGACACCGCTGCGCAGGAGACGGCCCACGACTCCCGGCGACTCGCCATAGAACAGCCCCGCCAGCCTGGCGCGCCGCTCAGCCTCTCGGGACCGGAGGTCGGAGAACCAGGCCAGGTTGTCGCTGGTCGGGCCGGGGTCAGAACCCGTCACGTTCGAGTGCATCGAGTGCGATCTCGACCATGGAGTTGAACGACGTCTGGCGCTCATCGGATGACGTGGCTTCACCGGTGCGGACATGGTCGCTCACCGTTGCGATGGTGAGGGCCCGGGCACCCTTCTCGGCTGCGACGCCATACAACCCGGCCGCCTCCATCTCTACGGCGAGCACTCCCATCGACTCCATCACATCGAAAGCGTTCGGAGTCGGGTTGTAGAAGAGATCGGCCGAATGGACGTTGCCGACCTTGACGTGGAAGCCGCCCGCCTCGGCAGCTTCGACGGCGGCCTTGGCCAGACCGAAGTCGGCGATCGCCGAAAAATCCCAGTTGTTGTAGCGGGTGCGGTTGACCGACGAGTCGGTGCATGCGCCCGTGGCGATCACGACGTCGCGGATCTTCACGTCTGCGCCGATACCCCCGCACGACCCGACCCGCACGAGACGGTTCACGTCGTAGGAGGTGATCAGTTCGAAGGCGTAGATCGAGGCGGAGGGAATGCCCATGCCCGTCCCCATCACCGAGACACGGTTCCCGTTGTACGTGCCGGTGTATCCCAGCACGTTCCTGACGGACGTGACGAGCTCGGCGTCGTCGAGGAAGTTCTCGGCGATGTGCTTGGCGCGGAGTGGGTCACCTGGCAACAGAATCGCCTCGGCGAACTGGCCCGGCTCGGCGGAGATGTGCGGTGTGGGCATTGCGGTCGTCCCTGGTCTCGGCGTCGAGCCAACCGTACTCGGAATGCCATCCCGGCAGACAGTGGCGTGGGCCGGAATCCGTCGTCGCCGATCCGAGTACTTGGCAATCGCTGTCGACCGTGCAACACTGCCGGCTGGCTGGGACTACAAATTCCACGCACAAAGTGACTAGTCATTACTCAGGATGGGCTCTGGCTACTCACGAGGGCTCTCACGTGCAGGGGGATGTGATGGCGACCGCAAGGCGCCACCAGGAGGAGAGTATGCAGAGACCAGCAGCCACCCGCACACGTCGGGTCATGACACTCCCGCTCGTCATTGCGATCGTCGTCGCAATGGCGTCGGTCCCGGCCCTCGGCGGAAACGGTCACGGGCGAGACAAGCAGCAACGCAGCGAGGCGACGATTGCGGCCAGTTGCAATCCGTGCACGC
>JAHEDH010000220.1 GCA_024641285.1 bacterium
GCATCAGCGGTGTGCTCGGCATGGACCGGGATGACCGCCAGGTGGATCGGCCGTGCCAGGGAGTAGGCGAGCGAACGGAGCGCCGCCAGGCCGATGGTCAACCACACCGGGCCGGCTGCGACGACGACGGCACCCACTGCCAGCCCGACGAACAACCACACGAGCGTGAACCGCATCGGCGCGACATGGCCCCGATCGATCCAGCGGATGACGATCGGCACCAGCACCGAGGGAGCCAGCTGGGCGGCGGCGGCCAATCCGGCGAGCCCGCCTCCACCTGCCTCGAACGCTACGAGGATCACCGTGAAGTACACGGCAAACTCGATGACGGACACCAGTGCATACGTGATGAGCGCACGTCGCATCGGGCGGTTCTCGACTGCCTTGGCCAGCGTACGGCGGCGGCTCATTGATCGCAGCGGTCCGGAGGCATCATCGCCGGAGCCTACGGTGCCTGCGGCTTTCGGTCGCGCGACCCGTCGATCGTGAGCGAATCGAGATCATCGGCCACGACCAGACGGCCGGCGAAGCCGCCGGCACGAACGTCTTCGACGAAGGCTTCCTTGTCGGCGTCGGTCTCGGGCACCGGCAGGAGATGGGTCAACACCAGCGTGCCCACGTTGCTCTCTGCAGCCATGTGGCCGAGAAGCCGTGTGTCTGCGTGATAGTCGAGAATGAATCGCCGGTGGGGTGGCAGAGCCTCGATCGGCTGAAACCTCATCGCCTCGTGGACGAGGACGTCGACATCGCGAGCGAGCACAGCGACTTCGTCGCACACCCGGGTGTCGCCACTGATCGCCACCACTCCATCGGGAGTCTCGATCCGATAGCCGACGGCGCCCGGCACCGGCTCGTGCCTGACGCCCGACGCCAGCACCCGCACATCTCCACTCGCCCAGACCTCCGTCGGCGCCGGCGGGGTCGGGAATGGAACCACCTCGATGGTGGGAAACGTGGTCCGACCGCTGTGTGACCTGCGGACGTCCACATCTTCTTCCCACCCGTCGAGGACGTGGCCGGCAAAGCGGGCGGTGGGCCCAGCCGGTGCGACGACGGGAAGCACCGGCGCTTCATCGGTTCGATCCATGACCCAACGGGTCAACACGAGATCGGCGAGACCGACGACGTGGTCACTGTGGTGGTGGGTCAGGAACACCGCATCGAGATCGGTGGGCCACAACCCTGCGCCTGCCAGGCGTTGCACCGTCGAACGGCCGACGTCGAATTGGAGAGCGAGGTCTCCCACCGTCACCAGGACGCCGGGCCCAGCGCGGTCCGGGGACGGGACGGGACATCCGGTCCCGGTGATGACGACGGTCGTTGCCACAGACCAGCATTCTGACAGGCCACGCCCCGCCGCCCCGCTCCTCGTGCACGCTGGGGAAACAAGGCGCACGTCGGCTCGACAACGGCCGCCGTTAGATTCATGCCACCGTGGAGCACGACAGATGACCGAGATCGCCATCCCCCTCACCGTTGCGTTCGCGCTCGGGTTCGCCGTGCAACAGATCCGGCTACCGCCGCTGGTCGGATATCTCGCCGCCGGGTTCGCCCTTCACGCAGTCGGTTTCGAAGCCGACCCGGCGATCGACACGATCGCCGACCTCGGCGTGCTGTTGCTGTTGTTCGGCATCGGCCTCAAGTTGAAGCTGTCTACGCTCGCCCGTCCGGTCGTGTGGGCGGGAACCTCGGTGCACCTGCTCGCGTCGACCGTCATGTTCGGCCTGCTGCTCGCAGGCCTCGGCGCGCTGGGTGCGCCCCTCGTCGACGATCTGGGCGTCGGGGAAGTAGCCATCATCGGATTCGCGCTGTCCTTCTCCAGCACCGTCTTCGCCGTGAAGGCCCTCGAACAGTTCGGTGAAGGGTCATCGCTCGCAGGGAACCTCGCCATCGCCATCCTCGTGATGCAGGACATATTCGCCGTCGTGTTCCTCGTCGCCGTCGGGAGCACGCCGTCATGGTGGGCCGTTCCGGTCGTGGCAGCCGTGATCGTCGCTCGGCCGCTGTACGCATGGCTGCTGTCGAAGACGGGATACGAGGAGCTCTTCCTGCTGTTCGGCCTGGTGCTCGCCATCGGTATCGGTGCCGGCAGCTTCGACGCCGTGGGCCTCAAGGCCGACCTGGGCGCGCTCATCGTCGGGCTGACGCTGGCGAACCACCCGAAGGCCGGCGACCTGTCCGCGACCCTCCTCGGCTTCAAGGACATTCTGCTGATCGGCTTCTTCTTGTCCATCGGCCTCGGCGGCCTGCCCGACCTATCGACGCTCCTCGTGGCCGGCGTGATCCTGTTGATGCTCCCTGTCAAGACTTTCGGCTATATGGCGGTGTTGTCCCGATTCCGCCTGCGCGCCCGAACGACATGGCATGCCTCGATCACGCTGGCGAACTTCAGCGAGTTCGGGCTGATCGTGGTCGCGGTCGGTGTTGACGAAGGCCTGCTCGACCCGGTGTGGGCCGTGGTGATGGCGGTGATCGTCGCTGCATCCTTCGCCATCGCAGCACCTCCCAACACGCTCCGCTACGACCTGTACCAGCGGCTTCATGACCACCTCCACCGCTACGAACGCACTCCGATCCACGATGACGATGCCGTCATCGATCCTGGCGATCCAAAGGTGCTCGTCTTCGGTCTGGGTCGGGTCGGCTCCGGCGCCTACGACGAGCTGGAGAGGCATGAGGTCGGCAGCGTGCTCGGGGTCGACCGGCGAGCGGACGTCGTCGAGATGCACGTGAAGGCCGGAAGGAACGCCATCCGAGGTGATGCCCTCGACTCCGACTTCTGGGAGCGAGTCACGCTTCACCC
>JAHEDH010000125.1 GCA_024641285.1 bacterium
CGCAGACCGAAGCGAATCCGTATTCCGCCGCCTCGGCGCACAGCACGTCGATGTCGTCTGCGGTGGCGTCGGGCTTGAGGAGGGTGTGGTCGATGTACTTGGCGAGATCCATCGGTACGTCGGCTCCACCGCCCCGGTAGCTCACCCTGTCGGCGCCGTTGGCGACCACGCTGCGGACCCGATCCGGGCTGTGGGCGGCGCACGAGCCATGGCAGTCCTCGCAGGGGTCTCCGGTCTTGAGTGCGGCCATGACCTCTCTCGTCACGGCCTCGATCAGCTCGCGTTCGTTCATGCTTTGCTCCGCAGGTAGTGCCGCTCGATGGCGGTGATCTTGTCGACCCGGTCTGCATGGCGTCCCGGTGCCCAGGGCGTTGCCAGCCAGGTCTCGACGATCTGCTGGGCCAGGCTCGTGCCGATGAGCCCGGCGCCGAGGGTCAGCACATTGGCGTGGTTGTGCTCGCGGGAGTTCCGTGCGCTCGAGATGTCGTAGCACAGCGCGGCGCGGACGCCGGGCACCTTGTTGGCAGCGATCGACGAGCCGATCCCGGCGCCGTCGATAATGATGCCGTAGGTGGCAGCACCGGTCGAGACCAGCTCGGCTACGGCACGGGCGAAGTCCGGATAGTCGACTGACTCGGCGCTGTGCGTCCCACAGTCGGTGACTTGGTATCCCTGCTCCCGGAGGCGAAAGCCGAGCCGCTCTTTCAGCGGGTACCCACCGTGGTCGCAGCCGATGGCGATCGTCGGGAGCCCGTCGGAGTGCTGCGCTGCAGGCGTAGACGTCGGAGTTGCAGCCGGCTGCTCGACGTTGAGCCCGGCGACGACGCGGCTCACCACCTGGCGGATCTCGGCTTCTGTCGGCATCGTTGCGGACACTAGCGCTGGCGATGGGCGCCCGGAGTAGTGCGGCCGGCGGGGGTGCGCGGGAAGCGATCGGAGCATGCTCGGTGTGGCGAGTCCGGGGCTCATGGCTGCTGTTGCGAGGAGGGGAGTGGGCGCCGCTTGTGGCGGCTGGCTCCTTGCGCGCCGTGGTGCAGTGGCCGGTCCGGGGCCGTCGTCTCGCTGCGTGGCACACCGAGGAGTTGCCGCAGCGGTGCCGCGGACGGGCTCGTCTCGTCGATGGCCACCGTGCGCGCCCGGCCGACGCGTCGCTCTGCGATCAGGCCGCTGGCTGAGAACCGATCTACCTCCCGCATGACGGTGGTGGGGTCGACCTCGAGCGCCCTGGCGAGGTCGGAGAGCGTCCGCGGGGCCCCCGGCTCGAGGAAGAGCTCGATCAGGAGACGCCGTTGGGTGTCGGTCCGGAAGATCGGAAGGGCACTGTGCTGCATACCATGCAGCATATCATGCGCACAGCGCAGAACAAGGCCCCGCCAGAGGAGGTCTGGGCTCGGAGATGGCGTTCTTCGGCGCGGCTCCGAGGTCCTGGCTTTCTCCCCTGGTTCGGATCGTGCAGTCCGGCGAGCATGGGGGTGAAGGAGGGTCGACATGAAGGTGGTCTCGAGGGTCGTCAGGGTGTTGGTGGCTTTGGGTCTCGCCGCAACGGCGTTCCTCGTGGTCTTC
Source organism: bacterium (assembly GCA_024641285.1). Classification (GTDB taxonomy): domain Bacteria; phylum Actinomycetota; class Acidimicrobiia; order Spongiisociales; family ZC4RG35; genus JAHEDH01. The sequence continues at coordinate 1,564 of JAHEDH010000125.1, forward strand.
TCCCGGATGGCGAAGGGCTCACAGCGGGATCGCATTCGCCAGTTCAATCGAGATGTCCTGAATCCGTGGATGCTCGGTCGCGCGGGTGGTGAGCGCTGGTACGCCTCGGTCGTCAAGCACGTCGGGCGGGTCTCGGGGAACGAGTACGAGACGCCTGTCGTCATGTATCCGACGGCAGACGGCTTCGTCATCCCATTGCCATACGGGACCGACGTCGATTGGGTCGAGAACCTGCGACGCATGGGCCGAGGCGCGGTGCTTCACAGGGGAGTCGAGCACACCGTGCGAGGGCCAGTGGTCGTTTCCAGGAGCTCGATCGCCGATCAGCTGGGCTGGAGAGATGCCTTGCGCTACCGGGGACTCGGAATCGACGACTTTCTCAGATTGCAGCTCGATCCCGACGTTCCGCTCGCCGTCTGATCACGCTTGACACAATGCCGTCAACATGACATCATCATGATGTCATACTGAAGTCGGACGGAAGCGGGTTGCGAATGAAGACGTTCACCACGGTCTGGTCGGGGCAAGTCCTCTCCCAGGTCGGATCGTCGATGACGGGGTTCGCGCTCTCGATATTCGTCTACCAGTCCAGCGGATCGGTCACCCAACTCGCCACGGTCCTGCTCGCCGCCAACCTCCCGGCGATCGTGCTCGCGCCGATAGCCGGCGTATGGGTCGACCGGCTGGACCGGCGGCTCGTCATGATGGTGGCCGACTCGGTGGCAGGGCTCGGGGCGCTCGCACTCCTCTCACTGGCGTGGCGCTCCGAGCTCACCTTCTGGCCGGTGCTGATGGTCGCTGCCCTCGGCTCGGCGGCCGGAGCCTTCCAGGAACCGGCCTACCGGGCCTCGATCGTGACACTCGTCCCGAAGGAGAAACTCGGTCGTGCCAACGGCATGATCGAGATGGGGCCGGGACTCGGCAGCCTGCTCGCACCGGCGATCGCAGGAGCAATCATCGTCTCCGTCGGGGTCGAAGCCGTGCTGGCGATCGATGTCGTCACCTTCGTGTTCGCGGTCGGAACGCTGGCGATCGTACGGTTCCCACGGGTGGTGTCGTCCGAAGCGGAGCGGCGACCCTCCATGCGCCGACAAGTGGTTGCCGGATTCGAGTACCTCCGCGAACGACGCGGCCTGCTTGGGCTCCTCACGATGGCTGCAGGTCTCAACTTCTTCCTCGTGTTCGCCAATGTGCTCTGGCTCCCGGTCTTCCTCGGGTTCAGCGACGAAGCCACCATCGGCCTGGTGATGACCGGTGTCGGCCTGGCGATGGTCGGAGGCTCCGTGATGATGAGTGCCTGGGGTGGACCGGAACGGCTCGTGCGGGCGATGATCGGCCTGCTCGTGGCTGCCGGTCTGCTGCTTGCGGTGTCGGGCACCAGGCCCTCGCTGCTGGTGGCCGGTGGCGCGGTCATGGCCTTCATGTTCGTCATCCCGCTGGTCAATGGGATCAGCCAGACGCTGTGGCAGCGCAAGGTGGAGCCATCGATCCAGGGCCGGGTGTTCTCCACGAGGCGCATGATCGCTTCGATCGCCTCGCCCATCGCCTACGTGGTGGCCGGGCCGCTGGCGGACGGCATCTTCGAGCCACTGCTCGAGCCCGACGGTGCCCTGGCGGGATCTATCGGCCTGTTGGTCGGGGTCGGAACCGGCAGGGGGTCCGCCCTGCTGGTCGTCATCGCCGGCCTCGGTGTCATGGCAGTGGCCTCACTCGCCTGGTTCGTCCCCTCGGTGCGCAACATCGAGGCCGACATCCCCGATGCGGTCGTCGAGCTCGAGCCTGCGGGCGTCTGACGCTCGAACCGAGACCGGGGATCAGGGTCTACGCCTCTTCCCGTCGCCTTTCACCGGCGTCGGTACTTCGCCCCGAATCGTCGTCCCGGACCCGACGTTCGACTCCACGGTCAACTCCCCACCCAGCGCATCGAGGCGGTCCGACATGTTGTTCATCCCCGAACCCGGCTTCATACCGGCAACATCGAAGCCGCTGCCCGAGTCGATCACTTCGAACCTGAGTCTGTCGTCGAAGCCCACGAGATCGACGCGAATCGGCGGAGACCCGTGTTTGATGGCGTTCGTCACCGCTTCCGACACGTTGAAATACACCGCCGCCTCGATTTCGGCGGGGTACCGGCCCAACCCGGCGCCATCGACGATCACGGGCACCGGCGCACCGTCGGCGAGGGCGGAGATCGCCGCGAGAAGACCTTCTCCTTCCAGGACAGGCGGATAGATTCCCCGGGCAAGAGAACTGATCTCCTCGACGGCCGCCTGCGTCTCCTCTCCGAGCCCGGCCAACAACGCCGCCAGATCGGTGGCGCCGCGCCGGGCAGCGATCTCACGTGCAGTCTCGATCTCGGCCGCGAGCACCCTCAGTTGGTGCTGGGCACCGTCGCGAAGCTCCCGTTCCAGCCGCCTTCGCTCGCTGTCCTCCGCCTCGACGAGACGATGCCGGGATTCATCCACCTCCCGAGCCCTCTTCGCCAGGCTGTCGTTGAGCCGTTGATAGCCGAGGACCAATCCGACCGAGCCGGCAAGGTCGCCGACGAGTGATCGCTCGATCGATGAGAGCGCACTTCCAGCAGGCTTCACCACCTCCAATGCACCCACAACCGCGCCGTCATGTCGCACGAGGAACACGGAGTCGTCGTCGGGCCGCAGCCCCTCAACCGTTGCTGATTCAGGAGGCGACACCGCACCGACGGCCATCGCCCCTGGCTCGCCCATCCACACGGCGGCCCGATCTGCGCCTGTTCCATCCCTCAACAACGTTGCGACCCTCGTCAGGATCCCTTCTCCCGGCTCGGAACTTGCGAGCTGCTCGGTGAGTGTGGACAACACCTGATAGGGCGAGGATCTGCGGCCGTAGACCAGACGGTCCGCCCATGACTGCGAGAGGTGCCGCACGGGCTCGAAGGCCACAGCCACGACAGCAGTTGCAGCGATCGGCAGGACCAGGCCATCGGAGCTGCTGCCTGCAAGGCCGCCCAGGAACACCGCGATCAGGGCGTACACGGCTGTGATGAACCCGGCGAGCACCACGAGCACGAGGGCGCGATTGATGACGGAAGCTCCCATGCGGGTCACAACAGGGTCGTCCACTTCATGCGCCGGCCATCTCCTGGACCGGTATCCGCCCTTCCACCCACGTGCCACTCCCCGGTGTCGAGACCACTTCTATCGACCCGCCGATGGCGTCCATTCGGTCGGCGACGTTCGTCAGGCTGGTTCCGCCGAGTTCGACAGGGTCGAAGTTCGTCCCTTCGCCGTCTACTCGAAAGGCCAGCCGGTCACCGTCGTCGGTGAGCGTCACTGTCGCCGATACGACGTGAGCATGTTCGGTGGCAATACGAAGCAGCTCAAGGACACAGAAGTACACCGTCGCCTCTATCTCTCGATGATGCCGGCCCACGCCGGCCGATACGACGCTCACCGGAATCGGGGACTTGCGCACTTGGCCCACCAACGCAGGGCCGAGGCCTTCGGCCTCGAGGAGCGGTGGATAGATACCGCGGGCGAACTCGCGTACCGTCTCGACGACTCGATCGGCTTCGGCCTGGATTCCCCTCAGCATGTCGGTGAGATCGTCGGCACCGAGCTTGTCGGCCATTGCGACTCCAACACCGAGTTTGATCTTGAGCGCCACGATCCGCTGTTGGGCACCGTCGTGGAGGTCGCGCTCGAGGTTGCGACGGGTGCGGTCCTGTACCGACACGATCCGCTGGCGAGATCCCCGGAGTTGTTCGACCCGGTCCTTCAACTCCTCGGTGAGCAGGAGATTCTTCAACGCAAGTCCGAGACCTCCCGCAACCTGCTCCAGCAGCTTCTCATCCGTCGGTGTGAACGGTTGTCCCGGATCGAGTTCGACGGAGACGAAACCAAGGACGTCACCATCGTGAGAGACCGTTGCCAGCCGATCGCCGCCGGGTATTCCGTCGGTCGCGATCGCGTCACCTTCGAGACCGGTCTCGGGCCACTCGGCGATTCGGGCGGGATGAGCGCCCCGCTTCATCCAGATTGCAACCGACTGAGCCGTTGTCCCCTCCACCAGCGACCGTGCAATGAGACCGAACACCTCAGGGTCGACCGCAGCAACGCGTTGCGAGAACGTCGACAGCACTTCGTAAGGCGTTGCCCTCCGTCCATAGACGACCCGGTTGGCGACGCGCTGCAACGCGCGGCGCATCGGCTGGAAGGCGATCGCGACGACGACTGTGGCTCCCAGACCGAGCCAGGGGCTCGGGTCGTCGTGCACGCCGAGCACGAAACCGATTCCGACGACAATGCCCACATAGAGAGCCGTGATGAACACCGCAAGGGACCCGTAGACGAAGGTCCTCGAGATGACGAGTTCGATGTCGTAGAGGCGATACCTGCCGATTGCGACGCCGAATGCTGTCAGCAGCACGGCCATCCCGACGGCACCAACGACCAGCGAGACATCGACCCTGTCGAACACCTCATCGAACACGACTGCCGCCACCAGGCAGACTCCCGCTGCTCCCGCACCGAGGACGACCCATCTGAACTGTTGGCGTTCGACACCGGCACTGCGCCTGAACCGCATCAGGAGGCCGGCGACACACAGTGGGATCACGGCGAAGATGCCGATGTACCCGACCGTCACCATCGACGACGCGATGCTGCGGAAGCCTCCGTTGGTGTCCTGGGTGTCCCCGATCGCAACGACACCCGACGGGTTCGCTCCCCATGCAAGCCCGACGCACGTGGCGATGAAGATCGCCACTGTCAGCCTGAAGACCCAACGCCATCGCTGCGACGGAAGTCGACCATCGGGAAACAGCAGAAGGCCGAGTGTGAACGGCAGGAACAGCGGAACCCAGAGCCAATTCAGATTCATCACGATCAGCGCCGTGCCAAGTGGGAGCTGGGCAGGGACCAGGTCGAAGACACCGGTCTCGAGTCCCATCGCGACGAGGCTCTGGACCGTCGCCCCGTACGAGAGACACAGCAGCCCGGTGAAGAAGCCCGTCCAGGCGAACACCCATACCGCTCCGTTTCTCGGTTGGGACCCGACGACGAGCCAGACGATGACCGCCGACCCGATGGCGACGATGGCGTTGTGGATCACCCAATTGTCCCAGAGATCGGTCCGATAGCCGAGGGCAACCAGCCATGCGGTCCCGGCAATCGCCCCGATCATTGCCGTGGCCGCCATGGTTCGGCCGATCCGCACTCTGGTCACGTCGGTCATGGTGATGTCGACGGGAATCGACCGATCCGGGCCAACGGCACCCGGACCTCTGCTGTGGCATGTGTCCAGAACTGCGGAAACAGCGTCACGGCTTGAAGACCATCAGAATCATGATCGCCAAGAGTACGGAGACGTCCATCCATCCGAACCGATGCACCTTCCTGGCGGCTGCAGCGAACTGGAGACTCGATGCTCCCGTCTCGGCGAACACGGCTTTGACTCGCTTCGCTGCTCCACCTTCCAGGCCGCCGCCGATGACCGCGGCGACCACTGCGAGACCCAGCGCGGTGTAGATCCATGTCTGCGAGAAGCTCCATGCCTCCCCCCAGAACACGAGGCCGATCCCTGCCAGGAGGGCAACGGGCGGGGCGACGGCGAACACCGGACCGTTGACCTTCTCCACCGTTTCCAGATAAGACCCGACGGCGGCGTCGTCTCGAGACGACAGAACACGCTGGCTGAGGAGCAGGCCGTAGACACCTCCACCGATCCAGACCATTGCTGCGGCGATGTGGACGAGGACGAGAAGCGTGTACATGACCAGCAGTCAAAGGCATCGGTCCGGTCTGCACCAGTGAGCTATCACCGAATCGACGGTGGTGATTTCCACACCCCGACCGCGAGTGACCGAGTGTTCGCAACCGGTGTGCACCCTCTACTGTCCGGGCGTGCTGGCCAGGTCGATCATCGTCGATGTTCCGCTCGATCTCAGAGCGACCCTGCGACCGCTCACGTCCGTCTGGGGGCGATACGCATCTGATGGTTGGTATCGGCCGATGCGCACCCCCGAAGGACCGGCCACGCTCCACGTCCGGCGGTACGACGGGGGCGTGCAGGGCCGAGCCTGGGGCGACGGCGCCTCCTGGGCGATCGCTCGTTTGGATCGATGGATCGGAATCCAGGACCGACCCGAGGACTTCGAGCCGAGCCACGAGCTCCTGTTCGGCTTGCACCGCCGAGCCCTCGGTCGAAGATTCGGCGCATCGGGTCTGGTGTTCGAATCGCTCCTCGTTGCGATCTGCTCGCAGAAGGTCACCGGCAAGGAAGCGGCCATGGCGATGCGCGGGATGGCCAGGACCCTTTCGGATCCGGCGCCCGGGCCGCTGCCGCTTCGACTCCCGCCCGACCCCGAACGGCTGGCGTCGGCTCGCTACCACGATTTGCATGAACTGCGACTGGAGCGGAGACGGGCAGACACTCTCATCGCTGCGGCCCGGGACGCCGAACGGATCGACCGGCTGGCGGAGGCGTCGAGCGCGGACGCTCGGAGATACCTCGAGCGGATTCGGGGAGTCGGCGAATGGAGCAGCGCCGAAACGGTGGCGGTCAGTCACGGCGACGCCGATGCCGTGTCTGTCGGGGACTTCCATCTCAAGCATTACGTCGCCTGGCATCTCGCCGGAGAGCCCCGTGGGACCGATGACCGGATGCTGGAGTTGCTCGAGCCCTATCGACCCCACCGTGGCAGGGTCATCCGCCTGCTGGAGTCAGCCGGTCACTATCCCCGTTACGGCCCGAGGATGACGATCAGGGACTTCCGAGACCACTGAGGAAGCCTGCGATCCGGTCGCCGACGACCCGGGGCGCATTGGCGTCGGAGTGCCCCCGCCCGCTCAACACCTCGAACGTCACGTCCCGTCCGGCGGTCTCGAGCGCCGCAGCCAGCTCCTCGGAGAACGCGATCGGAGCCAGGCCATCGGCATCTCCGTGGAGCAGGAGCGTCGGGATGTCGGGCGACTCACCGATCCACGAGAACGGGTTGCCCTGCGCCCACAGAGCTGGGTCCTGTTCCGGTGTAACGCCGAACATCGGCGTCAGTAGCCCCCCGAGCTGGCTGATGTCGTACGGTCCTGCAAGCCCGACGAAAGCATCGGGTGAGAGGCTCGGTCCCTCCTGACAGTCCTGACCGAACTCGCCAGGGGCGTAGGCCACCAGTGACGAGAGGTGCGCGCCGGCCGAATGGCCGACGATCGTGACGAGATCCGGCGTGGTGGTGAACTCGGAAGCAGTGTTGCGAGCGAACTGAACCGCGCAGGCGATGTCGTCGACCATCCCCGGAAACGTGCCTCCCAGGGTGAGCGTGTGGTACGTCGCGTTGAACACGACCGCCTTTCTCGACGCCAAACCGTCGGCCAGCGGGCCCATCGACGACCGATCCCCGACGAACCACCCACCGCCGTGGATGGTCACGACCACCGGCCACGGGCCGACCTCTGCAGGAGCGTGGATGTCGAGCTCGAGGCCATCGCCATAGGGCTCGGTTCGCACGTAGTTGCTGTAGAGCAGGGTCGAATCGGGTTCGATCGGTGCCGGATCTGCGCTGGTGACCGTGGGCGAGGTGGTGGTCGATGTGGTCGGTGCGGCGGTGGTCGTGGACGTCGACGAGGGGGATGCGCTCTCCGTGGTGACGACGGCGGCCTCGACTGCGTCGGGAGCGCTGCTGCACGACGTCAGCGCGAGCAGCACGACGAGAGCGACCGCAAGGGCACGGATGGACATGCGGAAAGTGTATGAACGCCCGACCGCTATCGAATCAGTTGGCCAACCCCGCGGCGGCATCTCGATCGGCGAGCACCGTCACAGCCGCATCGCTGCGATGAAGCATCTCGATCGGGTATCGGCCCTGCGGCCGTTCGATCGCCTCGGCGAGTACCTCCGCCTTCGCGCTGCCAGACACGATCACGGCGATTCGCTCGGCGATCTCAAGGAGGTGCGGGGTGACGGTCAGCCGCCACGCATCGAGCTGGGGGACGTGATTGGCGATGAACCAACGGTCGCCGGCATCCGAGAGGCCCATGGTCCCCGGAAAGAGCGATGCAGTGTGGCCGTCGGTGCCGAGTCCGAGCAGGATCAGGGCAGGGCGACCGCGGATGACGCTGCGGAGCGAGGCTTCGTAGAACGCGGCCGAATCGGCGGGCTCGAGGTGCTCGGAGAACCGCGGGCGGAGGAAGTTGGCGGTCG
>JAHEDH010000221.1 GCA_024641285.1 bacterium
GGCGACCGGGCAACGTGTGTGGAACCGGCAACCCTGGGGCGGTCGAGCCGGATCGGGCACGGATCCCTCGAGCGCCTGCATCCCGGTCTCTTCTTCTCCGTCCAGCACATCCGGGCTCGCGGCCAGCAATGCCTCGGTGTAGGGATGGTTCGGTCGATCGAAGATGTCGGCGGTGCTGCCGGTCTCGGCGACCCGGCCGAGATACATCACCACGATCCGGTCGGCCATGTGACGGACGACGGAGAGATCGTGGGTGATGAACAGATAGGTGAGATCACGCTCGGACTGCAACTCGTGGAGCAGATTGAGAATCTGCGCTTGAACCGACACGTCGAGGGCACTCGTCGGCTCGTCCAGCACGATCAGCTCTGGGTCGAGGGCGAGCGCCCTGGCGATCGAGATCCGCTGGCGCTGTCCTCCGGAGAACTGGTGGGGGTAGCGGTAGAGGTGCTGGCGGCCGAGCCCGACGAGCTCGAGCAGATCCACCACCCGCTCGGTCAGATCTGATCCTCCCGCCTCTCTGTGCACCTGCAGCGGGCGGCCCACGATGTCTCTGATCAACTGGCGGGGGTTGAGGGACGCAAACGAATCCTGGAACACCATCTGGGTGTTTCGCCGGAAGTTTCGCCAGGCTTCGCCACTCAGCCGGTCCACCCGGTGCGCTGCCTGGATCCGGTCGAGTTCCCTGGATTCGGCGTCCGACAGCGACTCGTCTGACGCCAGCAGCGAATCGAGCCTCGCCCGCGTCGCGTCGTCCAGGTCGAAATAGACGCCCCCGCCGGTCGGATCCGTGAGCCCGGCAACGACCCTCCCGAGTGTCGTCTTGCCACAGCCACTCTCGCCGACCAGACCGAGCGTCTCGCCTCTGCGGAGGTCGAAACTCACCCCGTCCACGGCACGGATGTGGCCGGCGACGCGCTGGAGCGCGCCTTCCTTCATGGGGAAGTGCTTCTCGAGCCGGCGTACACCGAGGACGTTCTGAGCCCGTTGTGATCCTGCGGCGACTGGTGAGACCTGCTCGGCGGTCATCGTGTCCTCCGGGTCGGAAGGTCTTCGGGACGTGCATCTGTAGGGGCATCATGGAGGAAGCACGCAACCAGGTGCTCGCCGGTCGCCACATGGAGGCTGGGCTCCGTGGTCTCGCAGACCGGCGCCACGTATGTGCAGCGGCTGGCGAAACGGCATGCCGGATCGGGGTCGATGAGCTCGGGGACGTTGCCTGCGATCGCCGCCAACCGACCCCGTTCGTGGGTGACAGATGGGATTGCATCGATCAGGCCCCGGGTGTACGGGTGCTGGGGGTCGCGGAAGATCTGATCGGAGTCGCCGATTTCGGCGATCTGCCCGGCGTACATCACAGCAGTTCGATCGGCGATCCGCTTCACGAGGGACAAATCGTGGCTGATGTAGAGCACCGCCGTCTTGTGCCGTTCCTGCAACTCGCTGATCAGGTCCATGATGCGCGCCTGGACCGTCACATCGAGCGCCGTCGTCGGCTCGTCTGCAATGAGGAGGTCGGGGTCGCAGGCAAGAGCCTGAGCGATCATGACACGCTGCTTCATGCCTCCGGACAGCTCGTGGGGGTACCGGTCCATGACCTTGCGAGGGTTTGGGATCTGTGTCTCCGACAGGGCATCGGCCACCATGTCGTCGCAGGCGGCCATGAGCGCATTCCGCTTCGACCGGAGAGGCGGCACAGCGAGGATCATCCGCTCGACTCCGCGGGTGCGGAGGTTGGCGTGTCGTTGCAGCAGAGTGCCCGCCTCTTTCGGATCGTCGAACCCGGCTCGCTCGAGCAACTCGTGTGCGCGGTGCGTGAAGAACACCTCCCCGAGTTGATCGCGGATCGACAGCGCGGGATTCAGTGCCTTGCCGGGATCCTGGAAGATCATTGCTATCCGATCGCCCCGGATCCGGCGCATCTCGCGCTCGGAGATCGACATGAGATCCATGGTCTCCGTTCCGGTGTCACCGCAGGTCGAGCAGCCGTCGCCGTCGCAGGCCGGGCAGGCGGAAGCCGCACGACCCGTGTGATCACAGACCGCGCATCCGGCACCGGCACATGACGTGCACTGGCTCCTCGGGCGAAAGAGGATCGATCCGGAGACGGGGATCCCGGGTGGCATCGGGATGAGCCTCAGGAAGGAACGTGCCGTCACACTCTTCCCACACCCGGTCTCACCGACCAGGCCGAGCGTCTCCCCGTCCCTGATGTCGAAGTCGACGCCGTCGACGGCGTGAACGACACCAGCCTTCGACCGGAAGTACACCCGCAGATCGCGCACGCTGGCGACCACGTCCGGCCGTGCGGACCGGTCGAGCGCCGCAGATCCTGCGCCCGTGGGCGTCGATCCTGGTTCGATGGTCGTCATCGACTGGTCTCGGTCCGGGGGTCGAGCACATCACGTAGGCCATCCCCGAGCAGATTGAACGCCAATGCCCACAGAAACACCATCAAACCGGGGAACGTCGATGCCCACCAGCGGCCCGCAGAGATGCCCGACTGCCCCTCCGACACGAGGACACCCCACTCGGCGAGCCCGGCCTCGGCGAGCCCGATGAAACTCAGGGTCGCGCCCACCAGGACGATGTTCCCCATGTCGAGCGTGGCCTGGACGATCACGGGGGTGATCGAGTTCGGAAGAACGTCCTTGCGGAAGATACGCCACGGCGAGTCACCGATCACACGGGCGGCGTCGAC
>JAHEDH010000126.1 GCA_024641285.1 bacterium
GACGTGTGGGAGCGTCCCGGTCTCTCCAAGCGCGACCGGAGCCTCGTCACGATCAGCGCGCTCATCGCCCTGAACCGGCCGGATCAGATCCGGTTTCATCTCCAGCGCGCCCGCGAGAACGGGGTGACGCTCGACGAGATCATCGAGACGGTCACTCACCTGGCGTTCTACGCCGGGTGGCCGAACGCCGTGACGGCGATCTCGATCGCCAAGGAACTGTTCGACTGACACCCCGCCGTTCCCAGCCCTGCCCGGGACCCGACGAGGGCACGGCAGAGCCTGTCACGTCCATTCCGCCGCCATCTCCGCTCGCAAACCATCTCCAGGGGCTCTCGGACGGTCCAACCGACGCCCTCGACCGGGAGGGGACTCGGTTTCAGTTGATCCTCGTCTCCCGGTTCGCCCAGAGGGGCTCGCGCAGGACGAACTTCTGGATCTTGCCGGTCGAGGTCTTGGGGAGTTGGTCGACGATCTCGACGACATCCGGCGCCTTGAAGTGGGCGAGACGATCACGGACGTGAACGATGATCTCGTCCGGCTCGGCGCTTGCCCCCGGTTTGAGCGTCACATAGGCGATCGGGCGCTCTCCCCACTTCTCGTGGGGCATCGCCACCACCGCGGCTTCGAGCACGGCATCGTGGCTCACGATCGCCTGCTCGACTTCGATCGTCGAGATGTTCTCTCCGCCGGAGATGATGATGTCCTTGCTGCGGTCACGCAGCTGGATGTAGCCGTCGGGATGCCACACCCCGAGATCCCCCGAATGGAACCAGCCACCTCGGAACGCCCGCTCGGTTGCGTCGGCGTCGTCGTGGTATCCCTTCATCACGTTGTTGCCCCGCATGACGACCTCGCCCATGGTCTCGCCGTCACGTGGGACGTCGTTCATGTCCTCGTCCACGACGCGTATCGGATCGGCGCCGATGAATGCGACGCCCTGTCTCGCCATGAGCCGGACGCGTTCTTCGAGCGGAACATCCGCCCACTCCGGCTGGGGCTCGCAGATCGAATAGGGGCCGTACGTCTCGGTCAGGCCGTAGACATGCACCATCTTTGCCCCGAGCTCGTTCATCTGGGCGATGATCGTGGGGCTCGGGGGAGCCCCGGCCGTGGTGACCACGAATGGGTTCCCGTCGCGTTGGGGGAGCGGGCCGGCATCGGGGTGGTTGACCATCGACACCAGGACCGTCGGCGCGGCGTTCAGATGCGTGACACCGTGCTCACGGATCGCCTTCCAGATCGCCCCGGGTTCCGGCGCCCTCAGGCAGATGTGGGTGCCGCCGATCGCCGTGACCGCCCAGGTGGTGCACCAGCCGTTGCAGTGGAACATCGGCAAGGTCCAGAGGTAGACGGACTCGGGCACGTGGTTCGAGTGGATGAGCTCGGCGATGGCGTTGAGATAGCCGCCTCGGTGGCTGTACATGACACCCTTGGGTCGCCCCGTGGTGCCCGAGGTGTAGTTGATCGAGATCGTCCGTTCCTCGTCGTCGACCGCGAAGGGGAGTGGCTCGTCCGATCCCCGGGCGACGAACTCGTCGAACGACGTGTGGCTCGCGACCGGACCGGCGCCCGACGCCGGGTCGTGGAGCACGACCACCTCGCGCAGCTCTGGCCGACCATCGAGGTGGTCGGCGACCACCGGATGGAGTGCAGAATCGACAACCAGGATCGAGGCCCCGGAATGATCGAGGATGTACTCGATCTCTGGCCCCGACAGGCGGGTGTTGATTGCGACCAGCACCGCCGGGATCAGTGGGACGGCGAAGTGGGCGATGAGCATCTCCGGCAGGTTCGGCATGAGATAGGCCACCCGGTCGCCGGGCCGAACGCCCGAAGCCAAGAGGGCGCGCGCCGTCCGGATGGTCGCTTGCCGGAACTCTTCGTACGTGAGGGCCGTGTGCTCGTAGACGATGGCCGTCTTCGAGCCGAAGACGTCTGCGGAACGCTCCAGCATGGTGCCGGGCGTCAACTCGGTGATCGATACCTTGGTCATCGTCTCCACTCCGGGGTCCGCTTCTCGAGGAATGCGCTCATTCCCTCCTGGGCATCCGACAATCTGGCGTTGGAGGCCATCACTGCCTTGGTGAGGTCGTATGCGCGGTGCTCGTCGAGCTCCATCTGCGAGTAGAACGCCTCCTTGCCGATCCCGATGACGGTTCGACTGAAGCGGGCGATCCTCCCGACCAGGGTCTCGATCGCATCGTCGAGCTCCGCCGCGGGCACCGCCTGGTTGATGAGGCCCCATTCGGCGGCCGTGGCGGCGCTGATGGTCTCACCGGTCAGCAGCATCTGCATCGCCCGCTTCCGGCCGACCGCGCGGCTGATCGGCACCATCGGGGTCGAGCAGAAGAGACCGATCTTGACGCCCGGTGTGCCGAACGAGGCATCCTCGGCGGCCACCGCGAGGTCACACGACGCCACCAGCTGGCATCCGGCCGCAGTGGCGATGCCATGGACTCTGGCGATCACCGGTTGGGGAACCCGGTGGATCGTTTCCATCAGGACGGTGCACACGTCGAAGAGCTCCGCATAGAACGCCGGGTCCCGGTCGATCATCTCGCCCAGGTCGTGGCCGGCGGAGAACGCCGGTCCGTTGGCGGCCAGGACGATCACTCGACTGGACTCGGGCACCGTGCGGAGCGAGTCGATCAGATCTCGCATGAGCTCGGCCGACAGGGCATTGCGACGTCGCGGCCGGTCGAGCGTGATCGTCGTGACGGGCCCCTTCGTGTCGATGATGAGATCGCTCATAGAGGCGAGTATGACACCGGCTCGCGGTCGGTGTCAGGGGAAGCGGGTCCCGGATTCCTCGATCACGGTCGAGTGCGGAGCAGTCGATCGAGACCGCGGTCGGGGAGGACTCTGCGAAGGACCGTGATCCAACGGGCGCTGGAGCCGATGACATATCTGGTCTTCGGGCGGCGATCGACGAGGGCGTGCTCGATCGCATCGCTGACGTCAGATACCGGAGTCGTCTTCGGAACGGCAGCCTCTCGTGCCAGCGACTCGAGCAGCGGGCCGTAGAGCGTCCGCCGCCCACGGTCGAGGGTGTCGAGCATCGGATGGGACGCCGTCAGCGCCTTGCCCCAGATCGGCGTGTCGATCGACCCTGGCTGGATGATCGACACGGAGATCTTCCACGGTGCCAGCTCGCGTCTGAGGACGTCGTTGAACGCCTCGAGAGCGAACTTCGACATCGCGTAGGCACCGATCCCGGCGGCGCCGACCATGCCCGAGACCGAGCCGACGTTGACGATGCGCCCACCTTCGTTCCGGAGCGCTGCGATGAAGGCCTGCGTGACGGCGAGTTGGCCGACCACGTTGACTTCGAGCTGTTCACGGAGCCGGTCGACCTCCAAGAACTCGAGTGGGCCCGGTCGAGCAACTCCGGCGTTGTTGACGAGACCGGTCAACGAACCGCCGGTCCGCGACAGGACCTCGTCGGCGGCCGTTGCGATCTGGTGAGGATCGGTGATGTCGCACCGCACCGGAGTGATCCTGCCTTCGGAGTCTTCGATGAGGCGGTCTGCATCAACGTCGGTCCGGACGCCCCCGAAGGTGGACCAGCCGCGGCCCGACATCCTCAATGCCGCGTCGTGGCCGATGCCGGTCGAAGCACCCGTGATGAAGACGCTGGGCACTACTTGCCGAGCTTGTCCCGCCGTGCGGCCAGCAACTGGACTGCGCGATCCATGGTGATGGTCTCGGGGTCTTCGCCCTTGCGGAGCGAGGCGTTGACCTCACCGTCGGTGACATACGGGCCGTATCGGCCGGACCTGACCACGACCGGCTTCTTCGAGTCCGGGTGCTCGCCCAGCTCCTTGAGCGGTCCCGCGGCTGCACGCTGGCCGCGTCGGCGAGGCGGCTCGGCCAGGAGCTTCAGCGCTTCGGTGACGGTGAGCGTGAACAGCTGCTCCTCGGACTCGAGGCTGCGGCGGTCCTTGCCGCGCTGGAGGTAGGGGCCGTAGCGCCCGTTGAGGGTGAGGATCTCCTCGCCGTCCCCGTCGGTCCCCACGGTGCGAGGCAGAGACAGCAGTCTGAGCGCGTCGTCGAGACCGAGGGCATCCAACTCCATGCCGGTGAGCAGCGATGATCGCTTGGGCTTCTCCTTCGATCCCTCTTCCTGCTCTCCCAACTGCACGTACGGGCCGAAGCGCCCGGTCCTGGCGTAGACGGTGAGCCCGGACTCGGGGTCGGTGCCGAGGATCTTGTCGCCGCGTGACTGGTCGTCGATCAGCTCGGTTGCCTTCTCGATCGTGAGCTCGTCGGGCGGGATGTCGTCGGGGATACCACCCCGGTCCTCGCCTCGCTCCAGGAACGGGCCGTATTTGCCGACCCGGGCGATGATCTCGCGGCCCTGATCGTCGGTTCCGATCGGGATCGAGTTCACGGCGCGGGCGTCGATGTCGCCCAGCCGGTTCTCGACGGTCTCCTTGAGGCCGTTTGCTCCGTGGTAGAAGCGCTCGAGCCAGGGAACCCGCTCTTCCTCTCCCTTTGCGATGTCGTCGAGATCGTCCTCCATGCGGGCGGTGAAGGCGTAGTCGACGAGATTGGGGAAATTCTGCTCGAGCAACGTCACGACGGCGAAGGCCGTGAAAGACGGGATCAGGGCGTTGCCTCGCTTCCAGACGTAGCCGCGGTCCTGAATCGTCGAGATGATCGATGCGTATGTAGAAGGGCGGCCTACGCCTAGCTCCTCCATGCGTTCCACGAGCGACGATTCGTTGTAGCGCGACGGCGGCTTGGTCTCGTGACCGGTCGGCTCGAGGGATGTGGCGTCGAGGGAGTCGCCTTCGGCCAGGCCGGGGAGTGCGTTCTCGTCGTCGTCGGCCATGGCGCTCTCGTCGTCGATCGAAGCCACGTAGGCCTTGAGGAAACCGGGGAACGTGATGGTCCTCCCGGAGGCGGAGAACTCGGCGTCGCGTCCATCGCTCGCCGTTGCCCCGAGCCGCACCGAGACCGACTCGCCCTTGGCGTCCGGCATCTGGCAGGCGACGGTCCGCTTCCAGACGAGGTCGTAGAGTTTGGCTTCGTCAGCCCCGACGTCCTTCGACACCTGGGCGGGGGTCTTCCAGGTGTCGCCGGCGGGGCGGATCGCCTCGTGGGCCTCCTGGGCGTTCTTCGCCTGTGAGCCGTAGACCCGGGGCTCGGCCGGGAGATACTCGTCGCCGTAGAGCTTCTGGATCGAGGCCCGGGCGTTCGAGATCGCCTCGCCAGACAGCGTGACCGAGTCGGTTCGCATGTAGGTGATGTAGCCGTTTTCGTAGAGCCGCTGGGCGACCGACATCGTCCTCGAGCTGGAGAACCGCAGCTTTCTCCCGGCCTCGGCCTGGAGCGTCGACGTCCGAAACGGGGCGTAGGGGCGCCGGGTGTACGGCTTGGTCTCGGTCGATCGGACGGAGAAGTCGGCGCCCTGCAGTCCCTCGACGAGGGAGGCAGCGGCGTCGGAGTCGAGGGCGACGGCCTCGGAGGTGAGCTTCCCGTCACTGTCGAAGTCTCGTCCGGTCGCGACGCGGGTGCCATCGACGCTCACGAGCTTGGCGGGGAACTCGATCGGGTCGTCGGTCTTCGTGAAGGTGCCTTCGATGTCCCAGTAGGAGGCGGAGACGAACGCCATCCGCTCGCGTTCGCGCTCGACGATGATCCGGACCGCGACCGACTGGACTCGTCCTGCCGAGAGTCCCGAGGCGACCTTCTTCCACAGCACGGGGGACACCTCGTAGCCGTACAGCCGGTCGAGGATGCGGCGGGCCTCCTGGGCGTCGACGAGTCGCTCGTCGATCTCCCGGGGACTGTCGAACGCCTCCTGGATGGCGCGTTCGGTGATCTCGTGGAACACCATCCGCTTGACGGGGATCTTCGGTTTGAGGATCTCGGCCAGATGCCACGCGATCGACTCGCCCTCGCGGTCTTCGTCCGTTGCGAGGTAGAGCTCGTCGGCGTCCTTGATGAGTGTCTTGAGTTTCTGGATCTGCTCACGGCGGTTCTTCGAGTTGACGTAGATCGGCTCGAAGCCCTCGTCGACATTGACTCCGAGGCGACCCCAGGGCTGGTCTTTGAACCTCGCAGGGACTTCCGAGGCGGAGCGCGGCAGGTCGCGGACGTGGCCCATGGAGGCTTCGACGACGACGTCAGATCCGAGAAAGCCCTTGATCTTCTTGGCCTTGGTGGGTGATTCGACGATCACGAGAGTCTTTGGCACGGGCGCCAAGCTACGGCAGCCGTGGAAATACTGTCAAGCCGAGGCGGCTTCGACAACCGGGTCGGTCGACTCTGGCGCTCGCTCCGGAGTTGCGCGATTGTTGTCCTCGGGAGGACGACGATGTTCGCCGATCGACATGACGCAGGGCGGAGACTGGGGCGCAGACTCCGCAAGGATCTCGGCGCCAGACCCGGACGCAAGGACGTGATCGTGATCGGCCTGCCAAGGGGCGGCGTGATCGTGGCGGCGGAGGTGGCCGCCGAGCTCGGAGCGCTGCTCGACGTGGTGGTCGTTCGCAAGCTCGGCGCACTGATGCGGCCGGAACTGGCGATCGGTGCCATCGGGGAGGGCGGGGTGAGGGTGCTCAACAACGGACTCGCCCGTTCGCTCGGCATGACCGAAGCCGACGTTCGAGGCGTCGAGATGCGTGAGCGGCTGGAGCTCGAACGTCGCTCCCACAGATTCCGGGGCGAGCGGCCGCGAGCCTCTCTCGAGGGGAAGACGGTCGTGGTCGTGGACGACGGGATCGCCACGGGCGCGACTGCCAGGGCCGGCTGTGCGATCGCTCGTGCAGAGGGTGCCGCCCGGGTCATCCTGGCGGTTCCCGTCGCTCCGGCGCAGTGGGTCGATCGGTTCCGTGGCGTCGCCGATGATCTGGTCGCCCTGGAGACCCCGGCCTCCTTCCTTGCGATCGGCGAGTTCTACGAGGATTTCGGTCAGACGACCGACGAAGAGGTGATCGCCTGCCTCGCGAAGGCCCACGCGGCCGATCTCGGGCTTGATGAGGACGTCGTCATCGACCTCGGTGCCGTCCGACTGCACGGGCACCTGTCGGTCCCCGACGGGAGCGAAGGCATCGTCGTCTTCGCGCACGGGAGTGGAAGCAGCCGGCACAGCCCGCGGAATGTCTTCGTCGCCAACGACCTCAGACGAGCCGGGCTCGCGACGCTGCTGTTCGACCTGTTGACCGGAGCCGAGGAGACGGATCGCAGCAACGTCTTCGACATTTCGCTGCTCTCGGAGCGGCTGATCGCGGTCACCCAATGGTTGGAATCCCACCCAGGGGTTGCGGGGCTGAGGCTCGGCTATTTCGGCGCGAGCACCGGGGCGGCCGCGGCACTGTCGGCGGCGGCAGACGCACGGACGTCGGTCGCCGCAATCGTGTCCCGAGGTGGTCGACCCGATCTGGCCGGGCGGACACTGGACCTGGTGGAAGCCCCGACACTCCTGATCGTCGGCGGCAACGATCGCGAAGTCCTCGAGCTCAACCGTCGGGCGGCGTCGATCATGCACTGCCCGACCCGGGTCTGGGTCGTGCCCGGCGCCACTCATCTGTTTGCCGAGCCGGGAGCCCTCGAGACGGTGGCAGAGCTCGCCCGCGCCTGGTTCGTCGATCATCTGGTGCAGACGGATCGCGCCGGTTCGCCGCGACCGTGACCGGATGACGGGGCGCCGGATGACGGACGTCATGCGGGGACACCGCACCCTCCCGCACACCGCCGACCTCATCGTCGAGGCTTGGGGCGACGACTTCACAGCCTGTGCCGAGGAGGCCGCAGCGGCAATGCTGGAGATCTGCGTTGCGGGTGGGCCGGCCGATCATGCGACCGTTGTGCGGGTCGCGGCAGACGGGACCCGCCCGCTGCTGGCCGCAATCCTCGATGAGGTCGTCTATCTGCTGGACATCTCCGAGCTGGTGCCCGTCGATGTCCGGTTGACGGAACTGCCCGGCGGGGTAGTGGAGATGCGGTTCGGGCTCGGCGCTCGCCGGTCGGTTCGGCTGACAGGTGCGGCGCCGAAAGCGGTCGTCATGCTCGAAGCGCCCGACGAGCGACGCACGGGCCCGTTCCGATGTCGCTTCATCGTCGACGTCTGATCAGCCCTTCACCACGCCGATGGGTGTCAATCTCGCCACCCGCTGCGCCAGACCCGCTCTCTCGACGGTTTCGACGACTGCATCGACATCTTTGTAGGAGAACGGCGCTTCCTCGGTCAGACCGCGATCGGAGCCGGCCCGCACCTCGATCCCCATCTCGGCCAACTCTGCCCTCAGCGCGCGGCCGGTGACGCGCTTGCTGGCTGCGTGGCGGCTCATGACCCTTCCGGCACCGTGGCATGTCGAGTGGAAGGCCGCCGACCCGGCGACCCCGACCAGGACATGAGATGCCGTGCCCATCGAACCGGGCACCAGGACCGGTTGACCCACGTTCCGGAGACTCGGCGGGAGGCTGGGGTCTCCCGGGGGCAGTGCCCTGGTGGCACCCTTCCGGTGCACGCAGAGGGTCCGGGTGGTCCCGTCGACCTCGTGGTTCTCGATCTTGGCGAGATTGTGTGAGACGTCGTAGAGCAGCGGCAGGTCGCTCGATCCGAGCACTGCCCCGAACGCCCGGCGAGCCGATTCGGCCAGCATCTGACGGTTCACGCGGCCGTAGTTCGCTGCGGCGGCCATGGCCCCCAGGTACGCCCCACCCTCGGGCGAACGGACCGGGGCGCATGCCAGTTGACGGTCGGGGACGGCGATCCCGTATCGCTCCATGGCCGCCTCCATCGCGCGCACATGGTCGGTGCAGATCTGATGGCCGAGCCCGCGAGAGCCCGAGTGGATCATCACGCACACCTGACCATCGAAGAGCTCGAAGGCAGCGGCCGCACCGGCATCACTGATCTCGTCGACGACCTGGACCTCGACGAAGTGGTTGCCCGAGCCGAGACTGCCGACCTGCTTCGATCCGCGTGCCATGGCACGATCGCTCACGGCGCGAGGCTCTGCCCCGGCCAGGACACCCCGGTCCTCGCAGCGTTCGAGGTCGCGTGCGTCTCCGTGCCCCCGATCCACTGCCTCGGCGATGCCCCTGACGAGGATCCGCTCCAGTTGGTCGGGGGTGGCGATGTCCCAGATTCCGCCCGGGCCGACACCTTTCGGTGTGAGGCGGGCGAGCTCGTCCATCAGTGACGGGAGGTGTTCGGCCACCTCTCCTGCCTCGAACGGCGTCACCAGGAGGCGGACGCCACAGGAGATGTCGAATCCGACCCCACCGGGTGAAACGACTCCGCCATCGTCGACGTCGGTTGCGGCGACACCCCCGATCGGGAACCCGTAGCCCCAGTGCACGTCGGGCATCGCGTACGAGGCCTCGACGATCCCCGGGAGAGATGCCACGTCGACGACCTGATCGAGGGCCCGATCGCCTGCCACCTCGGGAAGCAGTTCGGCCGAGGCGAACACGATGCCGGGGACGCGCATCTGACCGTGCCTGGCAATCCGCCAGCGCCACGGGGTCTCCTGGATGAGCTCGATCATGGGTGTGCGCAGCGGTCGGCCATCCGCCGGCCCCTTCGCGGGGAACGTATCTCTTCGGCACGCGCCGAGGC
>JAHEDH010000127.1 GCA_024641285.1 bacterium
GACCCTCCGGCGTGAGCCAACGTCCATGCCGTGCAGTGCTGGTGGCGATGCCACCCGCTGGGAGATGCAGCACGGCGATGTCACGCCGGGGGTCCAGCGGATCTTCGACCGAGACGGCCCATGGACCGCCTCGAGGCGATTCGCCTGCGACGGCGAGATCGCCTCCGATGCTCACGAGGGCCCCTTTGGCACCTCGGGAGATCAGGCCTTGAACCGTCATGTCGCCGGCCAGGCCCTTGCCGACGGCGCCGGGATCGAATCCGACGCCGACATCGAAGCGGGCAGTTTCCCGCCTTGCGTCGAAGTGGATGGCACCGAGACCTCTGGCCGGGCTGGGCGATGCCATCCAGACAGCCGGCATTCCGTCGTCGAGGCTCGTGACGTATCCGTGCGCCTCGACACTCGCCAGCACGGTCGGATCGAACCGGCCACCCGTCATCTCGAAGCCGCGCCGGGCGGTCTCGAACAGTCGGATGGTGTCCGGGTGCACCGAGATCGAACCGCCTCTGGCCCGGTTGAGGCGCCCAATGTCACTGTCGGCGAGGAAGCGGCTCCAGCGGAGCTCGAGGTCTTCCAGCCGGCGGCGAGCACGGCCCACCTCGGCGCGCCTCGATCCAACCAGGACGACGTGTGCTTCACAGCCCATGACCCTGAAGCGGTCCTCAACGACTCGCACTGGTCCTGCCATTCGACACCTGCGCCCGAGCCGGCCGGGCGACCGTGATCGTCCGAACCGGCCGAGGCGCTGGGGCAGGGACTTCGGTGACGGCCGGGTACGCCGCCGTGGCCGGAACGAAGGCCTGTGCCGTGCCGATGAGCGGGCTGTCTGCGACGAGGACGGCTACGGGTTCGACCGCCTGGTCGGCCTGGGCCATCGCGGTCACCATCGTCAGGACGGCTGCGGTGCCGGCACCTGCCAGGAGAACCCTCGAGGCTTCGGCCGGCCGCCGTCGCCTTCCGTTGGCCGCGCCGGTGCGTCGCCGGTCGAGCGCTGCGAGCCGCTCTGCCGATGCGAGATCAGTCATCTTCGTAACTGGCTTCGTCATCGCCGTAGACGTCGTCGTCGCTCGATCCGCCATGGGAGTCGTCATCGTCATAGGTCCCGGTCGATGGAATGGGCGTCTCGTCGACCACGTCGACCGTCACCTGCCCGTCGACCACGACGGCCGTGAATGCGATCACCTGGTCGGCCGAGGAGAATCGGAGCGCAAACCCGTTGGAGAGCGAAGACTCGGCATACGTCCACTGCGAGTCGAGATCGACCGAGACCAGGCCGAGCGCGTCCCCCGCCCGCTCCAGGGTGACGACCCCCACACCCTCGACTTGATAGGCGAGTGTCTCCGTCACCTGGGTCGTCTCCGTGACGGCTTCGACCGGGACGTCGACGAAGACTTCATCGGTGAGCGTCGAGAGCACCCGCGGTGTCGTGACTTCGTCGTCTCCGCCGCCGGTCAGGATGCCGAAATTCGCAGCGAGGGCTGCTGTGCCTGCGACGACCACTGCAACGACAGATGCTGCAGCAGCGAGAGCAGTCCTGTTGATCTTCATTGTTCCTCCGAGATGTCGAACTGGCCTCAACGTACGATGCGGCGGGCAAGCAGCGGGGCATCGCCAGGCAAAGCTTCGGTAAAGGCCGTCGACGCACGCCGGATACGCTGCCATCCTCTCGGTATGCGACTGCTGCTGGTGGAGGACGATCAGGCCATCGCCACACCCCTCATGACGGGTCTCGAGCGGCAAGGCTTCACGGTCACATGGGTGCAAACCGGTGCGGATGCCCTCAATGCCGACACGGGAGATCTCGTGTTGCTCGATCTGGGGCTCCCCGATCTCGACGGCCAGGTGGTGTGCAGACGGATTCGCGATCGCTCCAGCGTCCCGATCATCGTGGTCACCGCACGGTCAGAGGAGGTCGACCGCGTCGCACTCCTCGAGATGGGGGCGGACGACTACGTGGTGAAGCCGTTCGGGTTCCGCGAGCTCGTGGCCCGGATCAGGGCAGTGCTGCGCCGCGCCGGCCTCGAAGCGACCGAGGGGCAGCCCACCGTCGAGCACAGCGGCCGTGTCCGCATCGACCGCCGCACCCGACACGTGACCGTGGACGGCCACCCGGTCCAACTCACACCGAAGGAATACGATCTGCTCTCCTTCCTCACCGACGACGCCGGCGCGGTTCGAACCCGCGACGAGATCCTTCGGGCCGTGTGGGACGAGAACTGGTGGGGATCGTCGAAGACCCTCGACGTGCACGTGGCCTCGCTGCGCCGCAAACTCGGTGGCGCAGAGCTGATCGAAACCGTCAGAGGAGTCGGATACCGACTGGCCGACGGCCCATGACCCGACGGCTGCTCTTCTCGTATCTGACCGTCACCCTGTTCGTGTTGATCGTGCTGGAAGTGCCGATCGCCGCGCTCGTCGCCGATCGCCAGCGCCGCGAATTGGTGACAGGTCTGGAACGGGACGCCCTGATCCTGGCGACCCTCTACGAGGACGCGCTGGACCGCAACGCCCCCTACAGCCCGACTCCGGCGCTCGAGTACGCCGATGAGAGCGGAACCCGGGTGGTCGTCGTGGACACGGGCGGACGGTCGATCATCGACACGGTTCGGAACGTCAACGACGACTTCTCGAATCGCGAGGAGGTCGCCAGAGCCCTCTCCGGCGAGATCGCCAGCGGCAGGCGACGGTCCAACGACCTCGATCGCGATCTGCTGTTCGTGGCGGTGCCCGTCGCCTCCGGAGGGCAGATATTCGGAGCGGTTCGGATCACGGCAGATCCGGCAGACGTCGAAGCCACCATCCACCGCTTCTGGTGGACGCTCGCCGGCGTCGCTCTCGTCGTGCTGGCTGCAATGGCAATGGTGGGCTCGGTGGTTGCGCGTTCCATCGCCCGACCGATCCTGGCGGTCCGCGATGCCGCGGTCCGAGCAGGTGAAGGGGACTTCGACGTGGACATCGAGGTCGGAGACGCCCCACCGGAGCTGAGTGAGCTGGTCGAACGCTTCAACGAGATGGCACGACGGCTCCGGGACCTCATCGGACGCCAGCGCGCGTTCGTCGGCGACGCCAGCCACCAGCTGCGCACCCCGCTCACTGGGCTCCGTCTCCGGCTCGAGAACCTCGAGGACACCGTCGACGAGGCATCGCTTCCGGAGGTGCAGGGAGCGCTCACCGAGGTCGAGCGTCTCGGCCGGCTGGTCAGCCAGCTCCTGGTGCTGGCGCGAGCCGAGGATGCGCCTGCCGTGCCGGAGGTCGTCGACCTGGCGGAGCGGGTGACGGAGCGCTGCGAGCTATGGACGGCCGTCGGTGCCGAGCGCAGCATTTCGATCCGAAGCGATGGAACCGGCAACGGTCCCGTCTTGGCATCGGCAATGCCCGGATCGGTCGACCAGATCCTCGACAACCTGATCGACAACGCACTTTCGGTTTCACCCGAAGGCTCCACCGTCGAGGTGCGACTCGAGCCCGGTCAGGTGTACCACACCGTACGCGTGATCGACTCCGGGCCTGGCATGAGCCCCGAGGATCTCGAGCGAGCCTTCGATCGATTTTGGCGCAGTGACACGACGCGGGCAGGCACCGGGCTCGGGCTCGCCATCGTCCGCCAACTGACCGAGGCCTCAGGCGGCAATGCCCAACTCAGACGAGCCGAGACCGGCAGCCTCGAGGCCTCGATCACGATCCCAGCGGGGTGATTCGGGCCGAGGCTCCCCGGCCCGAATCACCCCGCGGTCAGATCAAGGACACGGAGTCGCCAACAGGTGGCTGCCCAGGGCGCCACTGAAGTCGGTGAACTGACATCCGAAGTCCGGAGCAGCGACAGCCGCTGGATCGGACACGTCATCGCCTGCCGGCTCGATGCCCAACTCGACCCAGGCAACCAGGTCGGAGAAGGCCGTGGCGAGCTCGATCCCGGTGAACCCGCAGTGGTTCACCCCCCGGATCGCCCGCTGCACAAGCAGATCGGCGTTTCCGCTGGCAGCGACCCGGTCGGCGTACACGGTTTCCATGTGGAACGGGACGAAGAGGTCGCCAAGGTTGTGCAGAGTGAGCACCGGGACGCCGATGTCGCCCGAGGCGACGGGCAGTCCGGACATACCGTTGTAGTTCGTCGCCGAGGGGTCTTTGGCCTGGCGGATCACCGTGTCGTTGAGCGCTTGCTCTGCGGCCGTGAGCGCCGGATCGTTGTCGAACTGATAGACCGTACCGACGTTGCCGACACCGACCCCGTTGA
The DNA here is from genome assembly GCA_024641285.1 of bacterium. Classification (GTDB taxonomy): domain Bacteria; phylum Actinomycetota; class Acidimicrobiia; order Spongiisociales; family ZC4RG35; genus JAHEDH01. The sequence goes on from JAHEDH010000127.1 coordinate 4,235, forward strand.
CCGGCACCGTTCGGGTATCGGCCGCCAGGTCCATGAGGAAGTCGCCGGCGAGGCCATTCCAGAACACGAACGCCTCGTCGAAGTTGGGGCGATCGCCGCCGGATCGTTGCTCGGTCACATCCTTGAGCTGCTGACCGGCCGGGCTGAGGGCGAACGGCCACGTGCCGGGAAACGCTTCGAACGTGGCCTTCATCAGAGGCTTGTCGACAGCCGCATATGCGGGGAAGTCGGCCACGGGGAATCCCGTCTGTGACGTACCGGCGAGCGTCTGGGCAACGAGCGAGAAATCGCCGAAGTAGTCGAAGAGCTCATCGCCGGCGAGCACACCGCAGATCGGCATCGCCCCGACATAGGCATTCGGGAACTGCTCGATCGAGACTGCGGTGACGTGGCCACCCATCGAAGCACCCGTGATGTACGTCTTGTCGGGCTTTTCTCCGGTGATCGACTTGAACTGCTTGGCCAGGCGGTGAGTATCGAGGACGCCCTGGCCGATGTTGTAGTCGTTCTTGGCGTAGCTGGACGCTGCCCAGGCATATCCATTGGCGATCAAGAAGTCACGCAGCGGATGGTTGTCGACGAACAGGCGGGTGTCCCCGGTGGCTGCCGCCCCGCGGTACCCATGTGCCCACATGACCAGGTTGCCGTTGAAGTTCGCCGGCATCTCGATCCGGTAGGCGGCCCCGGCGATCTCACCCCAGTAGGCCTCTGCTCCCGGCAGAGCCTCGAACGGCAGCGCGCCGTAGTCGATCCAGTAGTCGTTCCGATTGTGTTTGGGCCCATCGTTGCGGGCGCTGGCTGCCGGCATCATCGCCAGAACGAGCGCACCCACCAGTGCAATCAATGCGAGTCTTCTCATCCCACTCTCTCCTCTCCGGGGATGCCCGAACATAGAACCGGAACGGAAGGCGGGTCGAGAATCCCCGGATTTTCTCCGATTGCCCTCGTGACACGCCCTTGTTCGACGAACGATCGTTCGTTAGTGTCAGCGCATGACTTCTCATCCAATGACCGGACCGGAACGATTCCAGTCCATCCTCGACGAGGACGGCAAGATCGAGCCCAAGGACTGGATGCCCGACGGCTATCGCAAGACCCTCATCCGCCAGATCGCCCAGCACGCCCACTCCGAGGTGATCGGCATGCAGCCCGAGGGCAACTGGATCGCCCGCGCTCCCAGCCTCCACCGCAAGGCGATCCTGATGGCCAAGGTCCAGGACGAGGCCGGACACGGCCTCTACCTCTACTCCGCCGCCGAGACCCTCGGTGTCAGCCGGGATGAGCTCGTCGACCTCCTGCACCGCGGCAAGCACAAATACTCGTCGATCTTCAACTATCCGACGCTCAGCTGGGCCGACATCGGCGCCATCGGCTGGCTCGTCGACGGGGCCGCCATCACCAACCAGGTGATGCTCACCCGCTGCTCATACGGCCCGTACTCACGAGCGATGGTACGGATCTGCAAGGAAGAGTCGTTCCATCAGCGCCAGGGATACGAAATCCTGCTCACGCTGGTCAACGGGACGGCCGAACAGAAGGCGATGGCCCAGGACGCGCTCGATCGCTGGTGGTGGCCGGCCCTGATGATGTTCGGTCCCCACGACGCCGACTCGACCCACTCGGAGCAGTCGACGGCGTGGAACATCAAGCGCATGTCAAACGATGCCCTCCGCCAGCAGTTCGTCGACATGACGGTTCCCCAGGCCCAGTACCTCGGGCTCGAGATCCCCGACCCCGATCTCTCGTGGAATGCCGATACCAGCCACTGGGACTCCGGACCGATCGACTGGGACGAGTTCTGGCGAGTCGTCAAGGGCGACGGCCCCATGAACCGGGAGCGACTCGAACACAAGCGCAAGGCGTGGGACGACGGAGCCTGGGTGAGGGAAGCCGCAGAGGCGTACGCCGCCAAGCACGCCGATCAACCGAGGAGAGTGGCCTGATGGTCTACGAAGGACACGGAGCACCCGAGGAAGGATCCGAGCCGACCGGGACCGGACGCACCGGATGGCCACTGTGGGAGGTGTTCATCCGCCAGCGTCGAGGCCTGTCACACACGCACGCCGGCAGCATCCACGCGCCTGATGCCGAAACGGCCCTTCAGAACGCCCGAGACGTCTACACCCGCCGGTCCGAAGGCGTGTCGCTCTGGGTCGTGCCGTCGGTGGCCATCGTGGCATCCGACCCAGACGCCGCCGAAGAGTTCTTCGACCCAGCTGCCGACAAGGCGTACCGGCACCCGACCTTCTACACCATCCCCGAAGAAGTGGGGCACATGTGAAGGCTCGCTGCGCTCGCGGCCTCACGCCTCACGGTTCACGCCTCACGCGTGCCGTGCAGCGTATGGCGTGCAGCGTGGTACGGAACGGGGGGCCCAGATGACTGTGATTTCGAGAGACACACTCTTCGCATACGTATTGCGGCATGGCGATGACTGCTTGATCCTGTCGCAGCGGCTCGGGGATCTGATCTCGCGGGCGCCGGAGCTGGAAGAGGACATCGCTCTGGCCAACATCGCCCTCGACATCCTCGGGATCGGGCGTCTCCTCCTGCAGTACGCCGGAGAGCTCGAAGCCGAAGAAAGAAGCGAGGACGACCTCGCCTTCGGGCGGACCGAGCGGGAGTTCACCAACCTCCTGCTGGTCGAGACACCGAACGGGGATTTCGCTCATACGATGGTGCGCCAGTACCTCTTCGACGCCTACCAGGACCTGCTGTGGAACCGTCTCGTCGATTCGAGCGACGAGACCATCGCCGGGATCGCCGGGAAGGCGCGCAAGGAGTCCCGCTACCACCTGCGGCACTCCCGCTCGTGGGTGGTGCGCCTGGGCGACGGGACAGCCGAGTCGAATCGGAGGATGCAGCAAGCCCTCGAATCGGTCTGGCGCTTCACCGGCGAGATGTTCATCGACGACGAGATCGACCGGGCCGCAGCGGAAGCCGGCTTCGGCGTCCTGCCGTCGAGCCTCTCGGACGCATGGAACCACGAGGTCACGACGACCATCGAAACCGCGACCCTCAGCCGACCCGACGACTCGTCGATCCGGACAGGCGGGCGTGACGGCCGGCACTCCGAATCGATCGGGCCGCTCCTGGCAGAGATGCAGCACATGTACCGGTCCTTCCCGGGTGCGTCATGGTGACCACCGCATGGGATGTCGCAGCCGCCGTCCCCGACCCCGAGATCCCGGTCCTCGACATCGCCGAGATGGGAATCCTCAGATCAGTGGTCGTCGACGAGACCGGTCACGTCATCGTGACCATCACGCCCACGTATTCCGGCTGTCCCGCGATGAAGGCGATCGAGACCACCATCGTCGACGAACTGAAACGAGCCGGATTCGGCGATGTCGATGTTCGCACGCAACTGGCTCCGGCGTGGACCACCGACTGGATGACCGACGACGCGCGACGCAAGCTCGAGCGTGAGGGCATCGCGCCTCCCGCCCGGTCCGGCTCGCAGGACGACATCCTCTGCCCTCGTTGCGCGTCTCCCGACACAGACCTCATCTCCCCGTTCGGCTCTACCGCCTGCAAGTCCCTGATGGTGTGCTCCAGCTGCGGCGAGCCCTTCCACCACTTCAAGACCCTGTGAGCGCATGACCGCCGCACCACCCCCGACCTTCCACCCCCTGGAAGTCACCGACGTCGAGGAACTGACCGACGAGTCGGTAGCCGTGACCTTCGACGTCCCAGCCGCACTCCAGGACCTCTTCACCTTCGTCCCGGGCCAGCACGTGACCGTGCGCGCCGAAATCGACGGCCACGATGTGCGACGCAGCTACTCCATCTCGTGCCCGCCGGGCGAAGGCCGACTGCGGGTCGGCATCAAGCGGGTGCCGAGAGGGCTGTTCTCGACATTCGCAACCACCGAGCTGGCGCCCGGAGCCGTCCTCGAGGTCATGCCGCCCGTCGGCGAGTTCGTGCTGCCCACGGATCTGCGGGACAAACACATCGCGGCGATCGTCGCCGGCTCCGGGATCACGCCGGTCATGTCGATGATCAACAGCGGGCTCCGCTTGGACGAGACCTGCCGGTTCACGCTGATGTACGGCAATCGCACCTCGATGTCGGTCATGTTCCTCGAAGAGCTCGAAGACCTGAAGGATCGGTTCAGACACCGATTCCACCTCATGCACATCCTCAGTCGCGAGCCCCAACCCGTCGACCTGTTCACGGGGAGAATCGATTCCGAGAAGCTCGAGAGGATCCTCTCGTCGCTGGTCGACCCCAGAGACGTCGACGAGTGGTACCTGTGTGGCCCGTACGGCCTGATCGAGACGGCGCGCAAGACGCTGGAGCTCCATGGGGTCGGAAACGGCTCGATCCACGACGAGCTGTTCTTCGCCGGGGACGCACCGCCAGTTCCCGTCGTCGCAGAGGACGAGGCACAAGAGGGATCGGTTCATATCGGATTCACCCTTGGAGGGCGTCGGTCCACGGTCGGCACGGAACCCGACCAGACCCTGCTGGAGGCCGCAATGCGCGTGCGCCAGGGTCTCCCCTTCTCCTGCAAGGGCGGCATGTGCGCCACCTGCAAGGCCAGACTCGTCGACGGCGAGGTCGAAATGGCCAAGAACTACGCTCTCGTCGCCGAAGAGGTCGCCGCCGGGTACATCCTCACATGCCAGTCCCACCCCACGACCGACACCGTCGAGATCGACTTCGACGTCTGATGGTCACCACCCGCAACTCCCGAGAGGACGTGATTTCGGCGGCCGGCAGGCTGTTCGCCGCCCGGGGGTATCACGGAACCTCCATGCGTGATCTCGGACGAGAACTCGGACTGAGAGGGTCGTCGCTCTACAGCCACGTCGACTCGAAGGAAGACCTCCTCGTCGCAGTGGTCGAACGGGGAGCCGAACGTTTCGAGGCGTCGGCTCGCTCCGCACTGGAAGGCGCCGACTCACCGGCAGACCGGCTGCGCTCACTGATCTCGGGACACATCGACATCGTCCTCGACCACGCCGACGAGGCCAAGACCTTCCTCGACGAGGCGAAATCACTCGATCACGATCGACGGGCCCTGATTCTCGACGCCCGCGACTCCTACGAGCAGGTCTTCCGCGATGTCATTGCCGAAGGAGTCCGGCGGAGTTTCTTCTCCGGCGACAACGATCCCAAGGTCGCAACGATCTTCATCCTGTCGATCCTCAACGCCATCGAGCGCTGGTTCGACCCCGAAGGACCGCTCGATCGTGGCGCTCTGAAGACCGAAA
>JAHEDH010000128.1:0-5038 GCA_024641285.1 bacterium
AAGGGCGAACTCTCTGGCACCGAAGAGGCGGACGGCGCTGTCCATCGCCGGGCTCTCCTCCGGATCGATGCCGAACATGCGAGCGGCGTTCGCCGGAGCGGCATAGGCGGCCACGCCGAGGGCCAACCGCAGGGCGATGAGGGCTCTGCGCGCGGTGCTGGGGGTCATCAGATGCTCCTGTTTCGTTTGTCGAACTCACCCTACGCACGGGTCGAGAGACCCTGTGTGGCTCGGCGCTCGAACCGTATGGTCGGATTCATGACCGAGTCGAAACAGGTGGTGGCGATCACAGGAGCAGGATCGGGAATCGGGCGCGCCTGCGGGATCCACCTCGCCGGACGCGGCTATCGGGTGGTCGGCGGGGACATCCGAACCGACGTGGGGCCGCTCTCGGAGCACGCGCCGATACTCCCGCTCGACGTGGACGACGACGACTCGTGTGAGGCATTCGTCCGGCATGTGCTCGCGGAGTACGGGCACATCGACGTTCTCTTCAACAACGCCGGTTTCGGCATCGCCGGGCCGGCAGAAGAGACGTCCTCGGCAGAGGCACACGCCCAACTCGAGACCAACTTTTTCGGCCTCGCCAGGATGTGCCGGCTGGTCCTGCCTGCGATGCGCGGGCGGGGGTCCGGGCTCATCGTGAACATGTCGTCGATCGGCGGGTTGATCGCCATCCCGTTCCAGCCCTTCTATTCGGCGGCGAAGTTCGCAGTCGAGGGCTATTCCGAGGCGCTCCGTCTCGAGGTCGAGCCGTTCGGGATCGATGTCGTCCTGATCGAGCCATCGGACTTCAAGACGGGCTTCACCGATCGGCGAAGGATCGCCGAAGCCGCTGCCGAGGGATCGGCGTATGGAAGCCGGTTCGACCATGTGATGGCGATCGCCGAGAACGACGAACGCACCGGCTCGGACCCGCGGGCCGTCGCCCTGTTGTTGGAGCGGATCCTCGCAAGTCCGCGGCGGCGTTTTCGATACACCGTCGGCGATCCGCTCGTACGAATCACGCCGATCCTCAAGCGCGTGATGCCCTGGCAACTCGCAGAGCCGATGATGCGCTCCTACTGGAGCCGGAAGTGAGCGATGGTCCGGATCTCGAAGCCCTCTTCTCGTTGATGGTTCGGATGCGCGCCTTCGAGGAGAGCCTTGCGTCACTGTGGAGGCGGGGGCTCGTTTCCGGTGAGATGCACCTGGGGGTCGGAGAGGAAGGAGTGGTGGCGGGTGTCCTCGACCATCTGACGGACCGCGATGGCCTCGCCCTCGACTATCGCCCGACACCGGCGCTGCTGGCCCACGGCGTCTCCCCTGGATCGATCGTGTTGGAAGTCCTTGGTCACCACGACGGCTTGAACTCGGGACATGGCGGCCACATGCACCTGTTCTCGCCGGAACTGCTGGCGACGTCCACCGGGATCGTCGGATCTACCGCACCACTTGCGTGTGGCCTGGCGCTCGCTGCCCGGCGGCTCCGGCCGGGCTCGATTGCGGTCGGCTTCTTCGGAGATGGAGCGGTGAACCAGGGCATGGTGATGGAGGCGTGGAATCTTGCCTGTGTCTGGCAACTCCCGGTGGTGTTCGTCTGCAAGGACAATCAGTGGGCGGCGACCACCCGCACCGATCGACTCACCGCGGGATCCATCGCAGGCCGAGCCCGTTCGTTCGGTCTCAATACGAGGGTTGCCGACGGTACCGATGTGGAGGCGGTCTGGAGGGCGGCGAAGCCGCTGGTGGACGACGCCCGCATCGGCGAGCCAGGAATCCTGATCGCCAGGTGTCGACGGCCCTCTGGTCACATGCTCGACGACACGCTCAGTCGGACGGTGCGAAACCCCGCGGATCTGCTGCGCATGACGCGGGAGTCGATGACCGACCAACCGGGGCTCTCGGCCGTTCGCCACATGGCGGGTCTGACGGGAACGATCGCCAAGGCGATCGGTGACCGGTGGCTGCCGCACCGCGACCCGCTCCGGACGGCCGCCCGCCGACTCGGTGACCGCGCCGAGGCGCTCGAACGCGCCGCCCGTGCCGGGTTGCAACGGGACGTCGATGGGGCGTTGGCACGTGCCGGGGTTGCGTCGTGACCGGCCCGGACATCACGACCGCGATCGATAGGGCGATCGCCCAGGCGATGTCCGCCGACGAGCGGATCCTGGTGATCGGGGAGGACGTGCCGGCGCTGCGCCGCACACTGCTCACGAGGTTCGGGCCCGACCGGGTCATCGAGGCGCCGATATCGGAGTCGGCGTTCCTGGGAGCCGGCGTGGGCGCTGCACTCGGTGGATTGCGGCCGATCGTCGAGATCATGTTCATCGACTTCTTGTCCGTCGCCCTGCATCAGCTCGTCAACGAAGCGGCGATGATCGGCCCACTCTCCAACGGGCGTTGGCCGGTGCCGATGATGATCCGGGCCGCGTGTGGAGGCGGTTACGGCGACGCCGGTCAACACGAGCAGGCATTGTGGGGCATGCTCGCCGGCGTCCCGGGTTTGACCGTGGTGGCCCCCAGCACGCCACTCGACGCCGCCGGTCTCACGTTGTCGCTGCTGGCCCACGACGGTCCTTCGATTCTGCTCGAACACAAGCTGCTCTCTGAGATGTGGATGACAGAACTGGCGGGAACCCACAGGGAGGGTGTCGAGTTCGATGTCCCCGAGACACCTCCCGAGATCTGGCCGGCTTCGTTGCAGCCGGTGCCGATCGGCGAGGCCATCGTTCGGAGGGAACGCGGCGAGGTCGCGATCTTCTCTCTCGCCGTGGGAGTTCACCGGGCGATGCAGGCGGCCTGCGAATTGGAGCAGCGGGGCACCGAGTGCACCGTGATCGATCTTCGCACCGTCTCCCCGCTCGACGTCGCCACGGTGTGCGACGTGGCGGGTCGGTGCGAAGCCGTGATGGTGGTCGACGAGGACTACGGGCCCTTCGGGCTGTCCGGCGAGATCGCCGCGGTTCTCGCCGAGGCGGGAATCCACAGGCCGTTCGCGCGGGTGGCAGCCACCGGTGTGATCCCGTATGCCGTGGATCTCGAGCGGGAGGTGCTCCCATCCGTCCCCCGGATCGTCGCAGCTGTCGAGCGGCTGGTCGGCGTGGATTGACCAGCCGGGGCTCCGGGCTGCTCCGGCCTTCGGTGCCGCCTGCGTTCGGTGACGGTAGGTTTCGGCTGAGGTCGAGTCGAACCTCGCCCAGGAGGGCGTCGTGAAGAGGCGGATTCCCAAGTGGTCCGAGCTGAAGCCGATGTTCGGTGTCGCTGCGCCGCGCCTCACGAGCGGGTCTCGTGTGGCGGCTGCCCCTGCGATCGAGGACCTGCGGGCGCTCGGGAGGCGACGGACCCCGCGGGCGGTGTTCGACTACGTCGACGGTGGCGCCGGGTACGAAGAGAGCCTCGACCGGTCCCGTCGGGCCTATCGGGCCGTCGAGTTTCGGCCCCAGGTGCTCACCGATGTGAGCTCGGTCGACACATCGACGCAGGTCCTGGGCGAGTCGATCGCAATGCCGCTGGTCTGCGCGCCGACCGGCTTCACCCGGATGATGCACGTCGCCGGTGAGGTCGCTGTCGCTCGATCCGCGCTGCGTGCCGGGATTCCGTACACGTTGTCGACGATGGGCACCACCAGCCCCGAGTCGCTCGCCCGGGCGGTGCCGAACGTGAGCCGGTGGTTCCAGCTGTATCTGTGGCAGAACCGTTCTGCCAGCCGCGAGCTCATCGGGCGCGCCCGAGAGGCCGGTTTCCGCGTGTTGACGCTCACCGTGGATACGCCGGTGGCCGGTGAGCGGCTGCGTGACGTGCGCAACGGACTGACCGTCCCTCCCAAGCTGACCTTCAGGACGCTCGCCGACATGGCAATGCACCCTGGTTGGTGGTTCGACCTCTTGACCACCGAGCCACTCGAGTTTGCGTCGCTCAGCAATTTCGATGGCACGGTCGCCGAGATGGTGGATCAGATGTTCGATCCGTCGGCGGATCTCGAGACGCTGGAGTGGGTGAAGGCCCAATGGGATGGCCCGGTGGTCGTGAAGGGGATCCAGTCGGTCGACGATGCCACCCGGATCGTGGCCACGGGTGTCGATGGAATCGTCGTTTCGAACCATGGCGGACGCCAGCTCGACAAGGCACCGACTCCTCTCGACGTGCTTCCCGGCGTGGTGTCGGCGGTGGGATCCAAGACCGAAGTGATGATCGACGGCGGCGTGATGAACGGGGCCGACGTGGCTGCCGCGGTTGCGCTGGGAGCGAAGGCGGTTCTCGTGGGACGTGCCTACCTCTACGGGCTCATGGCCGGTGGTGAAGCGGGAGCCTCGAGGGCGCTGGAGATCCTCGGTTCGCAGTTCACACGGACGATGCAGCTGACGGGTGCACGCACCGTCGCCGAACTGGTCGGGAGGGTGGACACTCGACCGAGCTGAGCGCTGGGACGTCCGGGCGCCGTGATCGCATCGCGAACAGCGGCGATGCCGATGACCGCTGCCACCTCGTGCATCGACGTGCTAACTCCGCCGCCCGATGACCCATGCGGTCGCCGTCCATCCCCCCAACGTCCACAACCCCAGAACCACGTAGGACCTGGCGACGTCCGTCACCATTCCGTTGCTGAGCCCGTCGCGGATCACAACCGACATGTGATAGAAGGGGAGGGCACGGTGCACCGAAGCAAGCCATCCTGGGAACTGTGCGATCGGGACGACGATCGGTGAGAACAGCAGGACGAAGAAGACGATCATGTTGGTGATGAAGTTGATCACCATCGGGTTCTCGATCCCGTGTGCCATGCCGAAGCCGACGGACGTCGCCATCAGCGATGTCAGGAGCAGCGCCGGAATCACCATCGGCGAGGGATTCAGAGCGATTCCGTAGTGCCAGACAGCGACTCCGATCGATGTCGCCACACCCGGCAGCGCAAGGAGCGTGAACACCGTGAACGTCGATGCGGCCGCGGCGAGTCTTGGCACCGGCAGCGACCAAATGAAGTCGTAGGTCTGGGCGATCCGCTGTTGTCCGACCATGTTCGGAACCATCACGAATCCGATCGGGATGAGCGCCAGGG
>JAHEDH010000128.1:5048-9416 GCA_024641285.1 bacterium
CAGGGCGGGGACCCCGGTGGCGATGAACAGCTTGGCGACGTCGGGGACTTCACCCAGGTAGAAGCCATACATGAACGCCATGCCCGCTCCCATCAGGATCTGGATGATGATGCCGAGCATCAGCCACTGGCCCAACCCACGGACGTCGAATCGCATCATCATGACGTAGGACCGGAGCCACCTACGCGGGCCGGTCTGAACGGTGCGTGATCCCACCGGGTCGATGGTCGAGACGTCTGGGGTCATGCTCAGTCTCTCCGTCCGATCACCCAGGCGGCAACAGCCACCGATGCGGCGGTGTAGAGCGTCAGCACGAGATACGAAGACCCGACATCGGTGATCAGGCCGTCGGTGAGGCCGCCCCGGATGACCACGGCCATGTGATAGAAGGGAAGCCAGTCGTTCAAGGACGCAAGCCACGCCGGCAGGTTCTCGGGCGGGATGTTGATCGGAGCGAAGCCGAGAATGAAGAAGATCAGCAGCTGTGTGATCAGTTGGGTGATCATCGGCCTCGGTATCGCGTGGGCGAAGGCGTAGCCCACCATCGTCGCCGTGACGATGGTGAGGAGCACGGCGGGCACGATCGAGAGCGAGATGTGGAGAGGCAGGTCGTAGCGCCAGTCCGCGATCAGGAGGGCTGCCACCATGCCGGGTAGCGCGATGACACTGTTCACGGTCGTCCACGCCGCAGCCTGAGTGGTCCGTGGCACGGGGAGAGACCACATGAAGTCGTAGGTCCCTGCGATCTTCCGATTGCCCACGAGCTGCGGGCCGAGGACGAGCCCAACGGTGATCAACGTGACCACGGTGACTCCGGTGGACAGATAGAGAGCGTTCCGAGCAGGCATGTCCTCGAACAGCAGTCCGATTCCGAGAGCGAATCCGCCACCGATGATCACTTGCAGTGCCACGATGAGGGGAAGGAGGAGCCGAAGCGAGCCGAGCTCCCACCGCGTCATCATCACGTAGCTCTCGAGCCAGTGCGCCCAACCCGTTCTGACCGAAGAAGGTGCATGGATCGCCATCGGGCCGCCGGTCACATCGCCGCCTCGATGTTGGCCGGCTCTTCCTCGGAACGGTGGCCGGTCAACCGGATGTAGACGTCCTCGAGCGTGGTGGCAGCCAGTGCATATTCCTCGGCCTCGCCCAGTCCCATCATCTCCTGCGCCCATCCGATGGCTTGTGCAGAATCGGACTCCCCGACGGTGGCCATCACGTTGTTGCCGACACGGGTGTGGTGATGCACGAATGGCGGCATCTCGGGCGTGTCGTGACCGGGTGTCATCATCAGCTGCAGTCGCATGCGCCCGCGGTCCTGTGCCTTGAGCGACGACGGAGTCCCCTCGGCGATGAGCCGTCCGTCGTTGATGATCGCAAGTCGGTCGACCGACTTCTCGGCTTCGAGCACGTTGTGGGTGACCAACAACACGGACGCGCCGGCATCGCCGAGTCGGCGGATCTGCTCCCAGAGCAACCTACGCCGGCGTGGATCGACGTCATTGGTCGGCTCGTCGAGGATGACCAGCCTGCCTGGCCACACCGTCACCATCGCGAATCCCACGAGGCGCTTGACTCCCCCCGAGAGCTTCATCCCGAGGGTGTTTCTCCATTCCCCGATGTCGAGGGCATCGATCAGCTCGTCGGAGCGCCGTTGGACGGTGATTGTGTCTCCACCCCGGATCATCCCGGTCAGCTTCATGACCTGTTGTGCGCCGAAGGAGTCGATCGGCATTTGGGCCTGCGGAAGATATGAGCAGAGCTGTCTGGCGGCGTCCGGGTCCTCCACCAGATCATGCGGGCCGAGGGTGAGCGCACCCGAGGTGGGCTTGAGGAGACCGATGATCTGCTTGACGAGCGTGGTCTTGCCTGCCCCGTTCGGCCCGAGCAGACCGTACACCTCTCCCGGACGCACTTGCAGAGTGATCTCGTCGTTGGCGCGGAGTTCACCGAACGACTTGGTCACGCGATCGGCTCGGAACGTCCAATCGTCCATCGTCGTCTCCCGTGCCGCGGTCGCTTCGTAAGCTACCGACCGATGGGGCACGGTGCCGAGCTGATGCCTCGGGGTTCGATCGTCGGCCGCGGGTTGCAGGCCCGCAAGCCGATGGATCGACCCGATTCCGAGCTCAGAGACGTCGTCGGCGACGGAGCGCCGGGGCGTGGTCGTTCTCGCTCAGCCGGCACCGCCGACCCGGGCTGCGCGTTCCTTTCGGATCTCGCGCCGCACCTTGGCCTGGGCACGACGACGCTCCTCTTCGGGGGTGGCCGTGATCAGCGGACGGATCTCGGTGGGCCTGCCCGAATCGTCGAGCGCGACCATCACCAGGTAGGCGCTGGTCGTGTGACGCCTCTCTCCACCCGTGTACGACTCGGCTTCGACCTCGACACCGACCTCCATCGACGTCCGTCCCACATCGTTGACCGTTGCGGTGACCGTGAGGATGTCGCCCACATGCACCGGTCCGAGAAACGAGAGCTCATCGATCGATGCCGTGACACATGGTCTCCCCGCGTGACGGATCGCGGCGGTGCCGGCAGCCGAGTCGACCTCCTTCATGATGACTCCGCCGTGCACATTGCCGGCCAGGTTGGCGTCCATTTGCGTCATCGTCCTGATGAACGTGACCGTGCTCTCGGCAACGGTTCGACCTTCCTGATCACTCATCGCCGCGCCCGCTTTCGCTCGTAGTCGTCCCGGACACGTTCGGCGACCGGAGCGCCCAGCACCCGCTCGATCGTGTCGGTGTCGGGCGTGGCGCCCCAGAGCTCCACGAGCTCGACGATCGACAGCGTCCGCTCTCCTTCGATGACCTCGACGGGGTCGCCGACGCTCAACGAGCCCGACTCGATCACTCTGGTGTAGACCCCGGGCCGGAGCTCTCCACGGAAGCGGTCGACGAAGCTGGCCGGCAGATCCATGCGCCTCGCGAACGTTCCGCACGGGATCCGAGGTGCGGTGACCTCCAGGATCACAGGACCCACTGCAATCCGGTCACCGACCCAGAGCTCCCGGGAGCTGACCGTGGCGGCCTGCTCCTCGTGGCCGGCGACGGTGAGGTTGTCGCCGAAGACACCAGGCGGGAGCGATCGTCCGAGGAGCACCTCCCAGTGGGCGTAGTCGGCGCCGAAGTAGAGGTACGCCGCCTGATCGGGCCCACCGTGAACCCTGGTGTCTCCCACTGCGTCCCCGTCCAGGCCCCGTGCAGAGATCTGGACCGGCCCAGGGACGGCCGCCTTGAAGATCGCGGTCGTCTCCGGCCCGGAGCCCATGTCGACGGTCTCCGGCAACCCGACGCTGACGGCTTGGAGTCGCATCGCAGCGACGATACCGAATCCGACCGCGTTGCCTGCCAGGTATTTGTCGCAATCCCTCCAGGTTCGCCCGAGATTGGGTAGCGTGTTCGATGGTGATGGACTCCGTGAGAGTCGACGATCTCCTCGCCGAGGTGGGTCGGCTCGCAGACGATCGTGGTATCGATGAGGGGGACCGGGAGGCGCTCGGAGCGTTTGCCCGGAACTTCGCATCCCGGGTTCCGCCCGTCATCGAACATGACGAAGCCACGATCCCTGCCCGCATCGTGACGATGTTCCAGTTCGTCCTGACGCGGGATCAACCGGCGAAGGTGAGGGTCTTCACCCCGACACAGGAATCTCACGGGTACGAAGTCGGCGCATCGGTCGTCGAGGTGTGCACGCCCGACAGCCCGTTTCTCCTGGACTCGATCACCAACGAGGTCGAGCGGCACGATGTGAAGGTCGCAGGAGTCGTCCATCCGGTCGTCGGTGCCGAGCGGGACGACGGTGGTCGGCTGCATGCGATCCGGCACGCCCGTCACACCATCACCCGGGAATCGTTCGAGCATTACCAACTGGAGTCGAAGCTCGACCCCGAGACCATCGAGGCTGTCGAGACCGGCATCACGCGGGTCCTCGGTGACGTCAGGGCGACGGTCGCCGACTTCCATCAGATGAGAGCGAAGATCGACCGCATGGTCGAGCTGACGAGGATCGGCGGCTCCGCCTACTCCCAGGCCGAGGTCGAAGAGGGGGTGGCGCTCCTCCAATGGCTCGACGACGACAACTTCGTGTTCCTGGGTTATCGCGAGTATCGGCTGATCGGCGAAGGCGACGACGTCGCCGTCGAAGTCGTGCCCGGAACCGGTCTCGGGATCCTGTCGGACGAGGCGAGGTCGACGGTGCGCAAGGCGGTCCCGCTCGCCGATCTCCCTCCCGATCGCGCAGCCCGGTACACCGAGGGCGATCTGGTGGTCGTCACCAAGACCAATCGCCGGTCGCCGGTCCATCGGTCGGCGAAGATGGACTACGTCGGCGTCCGCATCATGGGGCCGGACGGTAGGACGGCGGGGG